>CAZUCW010000107.1:0-7717 GCA_964618825.1 uncultured Aquabacterium sp. | reverse complement strand
CTGGATGATGGGCGACACCGGCCCTTGCGGCCCGTGCACCGAGATCTTCTTTGATCATGGCCCCGACGTGGCTGGCGGCCCTCCGGGCAGCCCCGATGAAGACGGCGACCGCTACATCGAAATCTGGAACAACGTGTTCATGCAATTCAACCGCGATGAAGCGGGCGTGATGCACAAGCTGCCCAAGCCCAGCGTGGATACCGGCATGGGGCTCGAGCGCATCACTGCTGTATTGCAGCATGTGCACAGCAACTACGAGATTGATTTATTTGTGCACCTGCTGGCCGCAGCCAAAGCGGCTGTGGATGCTGCCGGCGCCGGTGATTGCGATGCCGCATCGCCGTCGCTCAAGGTTATCGCCGATCACATTCGTGCTTGCTCGTTCACCGTGGCCGATGGCGTCATCCCCAGCAACGCTGGCCGCGGCTACGTGTTGCGTCGCATCGCACGCCGCGCCATCCGCCACGGCTACAAATTGGGCGCACGTGGCGCGTTCTTTCACAAGCTGGTGGCCGCATTGGTGGCTGAAATGGGTAGCGCCTACCCCGAGCTGCGTCAAAACGAACAGCGCATCACTGAAGTGCTGAAAACCGAAGAAGAGCGCTTCTTGCAGACCATCGCCCACGGCATGGAAATCCTCGAAGCCGCGCTGGCCAATGGCGCCAAGGTGGTCGATGGCGATACCGCCTTCAAATTGCACGACACCTTCGGCTTCCCCCTCGATCTCACGGCTGATGTCTGCCGCGAGCGTGGTGTTTCGGTAGACGAAGCCGGCTTCAACAAAGCCATGGCGCACCAAAAAGAGCAAGCCCGCGCAGCGGGCAAGTTCAAGATGGCAGCCGGCCTCGAATACGCGGGTGCGCCCACCACCTTCCATGGCTACGAGCATTTGGTGTGCGAACACGCCACGATCACCGCTATCTACGTTGATGGCCAACCGGTGCAAGTGGCCTGCTCGGGCGACGACGCTGTGATCGTGCTCGACCACACACCGTTCTACGCCGAGAGCGGCGGCCAAGCGGGCGACAGCGGCGAGCTGCGCAACGGCACGAGCCGCTTTATCGTTGAAGACACGCAAAAAATCCAGGCCGATGTGTTCGGCCACCACGGCTCAGTCGCCGAGGGCGAGATCAAGGTGGGCGATGTGCTCGTCGCCAAAGTCGATGCCGACAAACGCGCCCAGACCGTGCGCAACCACAGCGCTACCCACCTGATGCACAAGGCGCTGCGCGAAGTGCTGGGCGCCCATGTGCAGCAAAAGGGCTCGCAGGTTACTGCCGATCGCACACGCTTCGACTTTGCTCACAACGCACCGCTCACGGCTGAAGAAATCCGCGAAGTCGAAGCACTGGTGAATGTCGAAGTGCTCGCCAACGCCGATGCACAAGCCCAGGTGATGGCGCTCGACGATGCGCAAAAGAGCGGTGCGATGATGCTGTTCGGCGAAAAATATGGCGACACCGTGCGCGTGCAGACCATCGGCTCCAGCAAAGAACTCTGCGGCGGCACGCACGTCGAGCGCACGGGCGATATTGGCCTGTTCAAGATCGTGGCCGAGGGCGGCGTGGCTGCAGGCATTCGCCGCGTCGAGGCCGTAACGGGTGGCCACGCGCTGGGCTATTTGCAATCGCTCGAATCCACCGTCAATGGGCTGGCCGGCATGCTCAAGGCGCACCCGGGCGAGCTGGGTAGCCGCGTCAACCAAGTGCTCGATCAGGTGCGATCACTCGAGAAAGAGCTCGCTCAAATCAAGGGCAAGCTGGCGTCGTCGCAAGGCGACGAGCTGGTGGCCCAGGCGGTTGACGTCAAGGGCGTCAAGGTGCTCGCAGCCACGCTCGATGGCGCCGACGCCGCCACGCTGCGCAACACCATGGATCAGCTCAAGAACAAGCTCAAAACCGCAGCCATCGTGCTGGCGACGGTAGATAGCGGCAAGGTGCAAATCGCAGCGGGCGTCACGCCTGATGTTTTGGCCAACCCCGCAGCCAAAATCAAGGCCGGCGAGCTCGTTAACTTTGTGGCCCAGCAAGTGGGCGGCAAGGGGGGCGGCAAGCCTGATATGGCCATGGCAGGTGGCACCGATGCATCCAAGCTGGGCGCGGCTTTGGCCAGCGTGCAGGGTTGGGTGGTCGAGCGTTTGTGATCGGGCTTACGGCAATGAGCTCTACGCCTGCACGCCTTGATCTCAATGGCCGACACATCGTGCTGGGCCTCACGGGCGGCATCGCCTGCTACAAATCGGCTGAGCTGCTGCGCTTGCTCATCAAAGCTGGCGCCACCGTGCAAGTGGTGATGACGTCCGCCGCCGAGCAGTTTGTCACCCCGTTGACGATGCAGGCGCTGTCCAACCGCAACGTCTACACCAGCCAGTGGGATGTGCGCGAACCCAATGCGATGGCGCACATCAACCTCTCTCGCGAGGCTGATGCCGTGCTGATCGCACCGGCCAGCGCCGATTTCATCGCCAAGCTGGCGCAAGGCCGCGCCGACGAGCTGCTGAGTCTGTTGTGCCTGGCTCGCCCCGCCGACAACTGCCCGCTGCTGTTGGCTCCCGCCATGAACCGTGAGATGTGGGCGCACCCGGCCACACAACGCAACGTGGCACAGGTGGTGGCCGATGGCGCGCAGATCCTCGGCCCGGCGTGCGGAGATCAGGCCTGTGGTGAAGTGGGCGATGGCCGCATGCTCGAGCCTGCCGAATTGCTCGACGACGTGATCGCGTTTTTTCAGCCCAAAAGTCTGGCAGGCAAACGCGTGCTGATCACCGCCGGCCCCACGTTCGAATCCATCGACCCCGTGCGCGGCATCACCAACCACAGCAGCGGCAAGATGGGTTTTGCGCTGGCACGCGCAGCCGCTGAAGCCGGTGCCGACGTAACGCTGATCGCCGGCCCGGTGCATCTGCCCACGCCGCGTGGCGTGGAGCGGCGCATCAATGCGCAATCAGCACAGCAAATGTTTGATGCCGTGCTGCCGCAAGCCGTGCAGCACGAAGTGTTCATCGCCACCGCCGCCGTGGCCGATTGGCGTCCGGCCACCTTGAGCGAGCACAAGATCAAAAAAGAAGGCAAAAAGGTCGCCCCGATTTTCGAGCTGACCGAAAACCCCGACATCCTCGCTGCCGTCGCCGCCCTGCCCAGGGCGCCGTATTGCGTGGGCTTTGCTGCCGAGAGCGAAAACCTGCTCGAGCATGCCCGCGCCAAGCTGCAACGCAAGCGCGTGCCAATGATTGTCGGCAATCTCGGCCCCGCCACCTTTGGCAGCGACGACAACGCCTTGTTGCTGGTAGATGCGCAAGGCCATCGAGCCCTGCCCGAAGACGGCTCGCAAGCCGACAAACTCACGCTCGCGCGTGCTCTGGTGAGCGAAATCGCCAACCGCCTGGCTTCGGCCTGACGTTTTTTGAACGCATCCACTGTTTTTTACGCATGACACCGATCGACCTTCAGGTGCTCGACCCCCGCATGGCTGAGCAGTTGCCCGCCTACGCCACGCCTGGCAGCGCCGGCCTTGATTTGCGGGCAGCGCTTGATACGCCGCTTGTATTGCAGCCGGGGCAGACACAGCTCATCCCCACGGGGCTGGCGATTCACATCGGCGATCCCGGCTTGGCCGCCGTGATCCTGCCGCGCTCTGGCCTTGGCCACAAGCACGGCATCGTGTTGGGTAATTTGGTTGGGCTGATCGACTCGGATTACCAGGGGCAGCTCATGGTGAGCTGCTGGAACCGTGGCTGCGAGGCCTTTACGGTGCAGCCGATGGAACGCATCGCGCAGCTCGTGATCGTGCCTGTGGTGCAGGCTCAATTTCGAGTGGTAAGCAGCTTCGAAGCCAGCGATCGCGGTGTTGGCGGCTTTGGCTCAACAGGGCGCAACTAAAGCGTAAACAGCTGATCCAGCATGCAAGCCCGCTGCGCATGCAACAGGCTGCTGATCAACACCATCAATGCAACAGCTTTGAAGTTGGTGCCGTGTGCAAAACGGTCACCATCGCATCGGCCGCCGAGCCCTGCTCGATCTCGCGCTCGGTAGCCGGACGCACACCATGCACCTTGATATCGAGTCGAATTGCGATCCCCGCCAGCGGGTGGTTGCCATCAAGCACAACGTGCTGATCGTAGACCTCGGTGACCGTATAAATTGCCTCTTTGGGCAGATCGGGCGTGGTGCTGCCCTCAGGCGGGCCATCAAACTGCATGCCGGGCTCAACGCCATCCTTGAAGATATCTCGTGATTCAAAGAACACGAGTTCGGCGTTGTAATCGCCAAAGGCATGCTCAGGCTCGAGATGGATCTGCACATCGTCGCCCATCGCCAGGCCCTCGAGCACTTCTTCAACTTTCGCAAACAGATCTTGCCCACCAAAAAAGAACTCGACGGGCGAATCAAGCTCGTCGATCAACTGTCCTTGGGCATCTTCAAGTCGCCAGGTGAGGCTGACAACACAGGGGTTTGAAATCAACATCCCGCCATCATCGCACGATGGGAGCATGATGCCTGTGCATGGACAATGCCGTGTGTTCATGCAGCGCGCCAATGCATCTGATGTTGCGATGCTCTTACGCACCGGCAGTTTCAGCGTTTTTCAGAGAGAGGATGGATTGCGATGAGTGAATTCGCTGTGCACTTGCCTGCAGAAGGCAGGTTTGAAGGCTTGCCTGCGTTTGAGCAGGTGGTGCGTGATGCATTGGCTGCGGCGGCGCAAAAAGAGGCTCGTGATCTGTGGCTGTGCGACCGCGATTTCAGCCATTGGCCCTTAGGTGAGCGTTCTGCAGTGGCGTCGTTTCAGCAGTGGGCGTTGGCCGGACACCACGGGCGGTGCGTGCTGCTGGGGGAGGCTTTTGAGCGTTTCTTTCGCGATCATCCGCGGTGGGTCGAGTGGCGCCGCACATGGTCGCACCGCGTAGTTTGTTTGCAAGCACCCGAAGAGCTTGCTTTGGATGTTCCTTCGGCAGTGCTGGTGCCAGGGTTGTTGTCGATCGAGTTGATTGATCGCGAAAACTATCGGGGCTTGGTGAGTTTTGACCCCATGCGCTGGCGCGAATTGCACGAGCAAATTGATGCGATTTCACAACGCTCAGGTGAGGCCATTCCTCCGACGACACTCGGACTATGAGCGGGTTTCATAATCACCGTATAATGTCCGGCTAGGCATGGAAATGCTCGAGCGTTCCAAGTCTTTATGGGACTCGTGCTAACCCTGGCGGTTCCATCAATTACCGGTAATTGTTTGACACTTTAAAGAGGACATAAGGATGAAAAAGTCGCTTCTGCTGGCTTCCGTGATCGCTGCTCTGGCTCTGGTCGCCTGTGAAAAGAAAGAAGAAGCTCCGGTTGCTGCTTCGGAAGCTTCGGCTCCTGCTGCTGCATCTGACGCTGCTCCTGCTGCATCTGACGCTGCTCCTGCTGCTTCGGAAGCCGCTTCGAACTGATCTTCAGTTTGATGCCGAAAAAGCCGCCTTCGGGCGGCTTTTTTTTGCCCTCTCGCGTTGTGGCCAAACGCGAGTGCATCGCTACTGCCTTGAGTGTGTGGCGTATCGAGAGTGTCTGGGTTCGGGTTTGCTAGCGGTTGATTTGGTTGTGCCATGAAAAAAGCCCGAAGGTGTGAGGCCATTCGGGCTTTGTTGATTTGCGCGAAGCGTTTTAGTGCGGAGGAGCTTCGCGGCGCGCAAGGGGTCTTTTTTAGCGCAGCTCTTCAATCAGCAGGCGCGCGATGCGCTGAGCAACCTCTGAGTTGTCGCTTTGGCCTTGGTTGTTTTGCACGGATACGGTTGTGCTCTCACCCGACGACTTGACGCTGATGCGGTAGCGCTGCTGCTCTGCGGTGATGGGTTTGGCGCCAAAGAGGCGCGCAAAGAATCCAGGGTCGCCTTGTCCGATTCTGGCTGGATCGACGTAGCGCACAAAATAAAGGCCTTGGCCGCGATCACGGTCTTCAACAGTGAAGGCTCCTCGATCAAGCGCCAGCCCGATGCGGCGCCATGCGCGGTCGTAATCATCATCCACCTGCAACGCTGCGTTTGAGCCGGCAACCATGCGTGCTCGGGGTGCCGAAGCGGGCGCTGCTGCAACCGTTTGGGTGACGGCTGACGCGCTTTGTTCAGCTTGAGGTTGGCCACCGAGGGCCAGCATCAGGCGCCCCAGCATTTCGGCTTCGAGGCTAGGATCGTTGGGTCGGTTTTGCCAAGCGGTTGAGCCCGAAGCGGAAACTCCGTTGGTTACAACCTCGGCAATGCCGTTGTGGCTGATGAAGATGTCGGTGCCTTGAGCAGTGCGCTCGATGCGGGTGCGGAAGCGGTCGCGCTCTCCGGTGTCTGATAGCCCGTTGATCAAACCGCCGAGAGCGTTGCGAACCACATCTTTGGGCAGCTTGGCGCGGTTTTCAGACCATTCGGTTTCGAGGATGCCGAGGTCGGGCTTGTCGGTGGTGTATTTAAACCCCTGCTCGAGCCAGAAGGCATGCACGATGGGCCAAGCCTGATCTGCGGTGAGTGTGGTGGCGATCCAGCGCTGGTTGCCTCCACGCTCGATGCGCGCCGTGCCGGTTGTGCGTTGAGCAATTTGTGTGCTGGCGGCGGTGGCGTTTTGGGCGGGCGTGGCGGTTTGGATGCTCGATGCGCTGATGGATCCGCCCTGGCTCTGATAGCGCGACGCGCCGAGCTGAGAGAGATCGGGCGGCACATCGAGCGGTGCGGACATTTGGGAGCCGCCGTTGCGGTAATCGATGTTGCTCGAGGTGAGCGAGCTGCTGTTCCAGGTGCAGGCTGTTGTCGTTAGCGCAAGGCCGCTTAGGGCTAGCGCCAAACGGCAGGCGCGGGTGATGGCGGTGGAGGCAAATGCGCGAGAGGGTGTCAGGGCGGGCATGGCGTGGTTCGTGGGTGATGTGGGCGAAGACGTGCGGCGCAAATCGGGGTGCGCCATCAAAGCACGCCGGCGTCGCGCAGGGCCTGTTCGACCACGGGCTGATTGGCGGCAGACAGCTCGGTGAGGGGCAGGCGCAGCGTACCACCGGCCTTGCCCATACGCTTGAGGGCCCACTTAACCGGGATCGGGTTGGGTTCGGTGAACAGATGCTTGTGCAGCGGCAGCAGTTGCATGTGTAGCTCGGTGGCGCGTGCCACGTTTTTGGCTCGGGCCGCTTTGCACAGCTCGTGCATGGCGCGCGGGGCGACGTTGGCTGTGACGCTGATGTTGCCGTGGCCGCCCAGCAGCATGAGTGCGATGGCAGTGGGGTCGTCGCCCGAATAGATGGCAAAGCCCTGGGGCGCTTCTTTGATGAGCCACACGGCGCGGTCGATGTTGCCTGTGGCTTCTTTGATGCCGATGATGCCTGGCACTTTGGCCAGGCGCAGTACGGTGTCGTGGGCCATATCGGCCACGGTGCGTCCGGGCACGTTGTAGAGGATTACCGGCAGATCGACCGCTTCGGCGATGGTTTTGAAGTGCTGGTAGATGCCTTCTTGGGTCGGCTTGTTGTAGTAGGGCACAACTTGCAGTGTGCAGTCGGCGCCAACTTTTTTGGCGAAACGGGTGAGTTCGATGGCTTCGGCGGTGGAGTTGGCGCCGGCGCCGGCCATCACGGGTACGCGCCCGGCGGCTTGCTCAACGGCGACGCGAATGATCTCGCAGTGTTCTTCGACGTTGACGGTAGGCGATTCGCCGGTGGTGCCGACGACGCCGATGCAGTCGGTGCCTTCGGCGATGTGCCAGTCGATCAG
>CAZUCW010000106.1:0-7972 GCA_964618825.1 uncultured Aquabacterium sp. | reverse complement strand
CCCTCGGGGCGCGACATACCGAAATTGCGCATCGCACGCTCTTTGGTATCGCGCCCTTTTTGGTGCCCGATCACCATGCAAGGCTGGCCGTTGAAACGCGCCAGGCCGCCCACGATCGAAAGATCATCTGCAAAAGCGCGATCCCCGTGCAGCTCTTGAAAATCCGTGAAGATTTCGTTGACGTAATCGAGCGTGTAGGGGCGCTGTGCGTGGCGCGCAATCTGCGTCACCTGCCAGGGCGACAGATTGGCATAAATATCTTTGGTGAGTTGCTGGCTTTTTTTGCTCAGCCGGTCGATTTCTTCAGAAATATCGACAGCCGATTCGCTTTGCACGTAGCGCAGTTCGTCGATCTTGGTTTCGAGCTCGGCAATGGGCTGCTCGAATTCGAGAAAGTGTCGTTTGCTCATATTGAATCGTCCTTCGACTTTCACCAGCCGGGGCGCAGCACCATGAAGACGGCCGCCACACCCGCTGCCGTTTTAATACTCGACAGGCAGCGGGTCAAGGCTGCGCCAAAGATACCAGGTGCCCACCGAACGATAAGGCGCCCAGGCGTCACCAATCTCACGCGCTTCAGCGCGAGATACCGGCTCGCCGCTGAAGTAATTGAGGCTGATGCCCTTGAGCAGGCCCAGATCATCCAGTGGCAACACGTTGGGCCGCATCAGGTAGAAGATCAGAAACATCTCGGCCGTCCACCGGCCGATGCCGCGAATGGCCACCAGCTCTTCAATGATGGCTTCGTCGCTCATCTCGCCCCATTGGCGTTCATGCACAGTGCCTTGCGAAAAATGCCCGGCCAGATCCTGCAAGTATTCAACCTTGCGAGCCGACAACCCTGCTGCACGCAGCGCCTCGGCGGTCGAGCCCAACACCGATTGAGGCGGCACGCGATATGAAGACACCGCCAGCCCCACCGTGAAGCGATCCCACACCGACTGCGCCGCTTTAACCGAAATCTGCTGCCCAACAATTGACCGAGCCAACGTGGTGAAAGCATCGCCCCGGCTTTGCAAACGCGCTTCGCCAAACTGCGGAATCAACTTGCGCAACACGCGATCGCGCTTGCCAAGATGCCTGCAGGCGTCGTCCCAATACTCGGGTGTAACCCAGGCACCTAGTGCCTCACTGGCTGCACTGGCAGCGGCACTGGAGCGGCGGTCATCGGTGGCGCGTGGCACGAGCGTCGGTCCTTTATTGATCGGGCTCAGGCCCGCACCCAGGTGGTGCCTTGCGGCGAATCTTTGAGCACCACGCCCTGCGCTGCCAACGCCTCGCGAATGCGATCTGCCTCGGCAAAGTTGCGCGCCTGCTTGGCTGCCACGCGCGCAGCAATCTGCGCCTCGATGTCTGCCTCGCCCAGCGCGGCGCCCTCGCCCACGCCAGCACGTAAATAATCACGCGGCGGCTGCTGCAGCAAACCCAACACGGCGCCCAGCGCCTTCAGCAAACCCGCCAGAGCCGTCGAGCGCGTACGGTTGATTTCAGACACCAGATCGAACAGCACCGCAATAGCCATCGGGGTATTGAAGTCGTCATCCATCGCCGCTTTAAAGCGTGCGGCATACGGATCTGCCCAATCGATATCCACCACGTCGGCAGGCACGGCATCGAGCGCGGTGTAAAGCCGCCGCAACGCGCTGCGAGCATCATCAAGCCCCGCATCGCTGTAATTGAACGGGCTGCGGTATTGCACGCGCAGCATAAAGAAGCGCACCGTCTCACCATCGTATGAACGCAGCACATCGCGAATGGTGAAGAAGTTGCCCAGCGATTTCGACATCTTCTCGTTATCAACGTTCAAGAAGCCGTTGTGCATCCACGTGCGCGCAAATCCCTTGCCGCTGGCGCCTTCACTTTGCGCGATCTCGTTTTCGTGGTGTGGGAACTGCAGATCCAGCCCGCCACCATGAATATCGAACTCTTCGCCCAACAACGCGCAACTCATGGCCGAGCACTCGATGTGCCAACCCGGGCGCCCTGGCCCATAGGGCGAGGCGTACTTGGCCTCTTGCGGCTCTTCGGGCTTGGCAGATTTCCAGAGCACGAAATCAAGCGGATCGTGCTTGCCCTCGGCCACCGCCACGCGCTCGCCGGCACGCAGCTGATCGAGCGATTTACCTGACAGCTTGCCGTAGCCCTCAAATTTGCGCACCGCGTAATTCACATCGCCATTGGGCGAGCGATAGGCCAGCCCCTTGGTTTCGAGTTTGCCGATGAGATCAAGCATCTGCCCGACATATTGCGTGGCGCGCGGCTCGTGCGTAGGCGGCTCAATGCCCAGCGCAGCAATATCTTGATGCATGGCCAATGTCATCTCATCAGTGAGCTGGCGCAACGTGATGCCGCGCTCAACGGCACGCCGAATGATCTTGTCGTCGATATCAGTGATGTTGCGCACGTATGTAACGCGATAGCCAGAAGCCTTGAGCCAGCGCTGCACCACATCAAAAGCCATCATCATGCGAGCATGGCCCACATGGCAGTGATCGTAGATGGTCATGCCGCACACATACATGCCCACTTGGCCTGGCACGAGCGGCATGAAGGTTTCGATTTGGCGGGTGAGACTGTTGAAAATGCGCAGCGTCATCGTGGTGTGGTGAGCGTCGCCCCGCACGGCCGGGGGGTCACAACGGTGATGACACTCCGGGAAAGATCTGATCCACAAGGCCAGACAACAGCGGGTCGAGCCATAGCGGCTCAGATACAATCTTTCGAGTATATCTGCCGGCCTTCGTCTACCCCTCATGAGGCCTGAAGTCTTGCCGGCAACTGCGCATCCAAGCCGTCCTGCGCAGCACACCGGGTTCGATGTCGCTTCACGACAAGCCAACACCACCATACTCATGCAACGTTTCGCATTCCGCCTCTTGCTGACGCGCCCTTTTCTTCATCTCAGCCGCATCGCTCTGGCAGCGCTGATCACCGCCACCGCATCCGCGGCGCACGCCGATGACGCCGCCGATGTGCAAAAGCTGATGTCCACCGGCAAGGCTGCCGAGGCGCTGCAAAAGGCCGATCAATTTCTGGCCAGCAAGCCACGTGATCCGATGATGCGTTTTCTGCGCGGCATCAGCTTGTCGCAACTGGGCCGAGCCAGCGAGGCCATCACGGCCTTCACCAAGCTCACCGAAGACTACCCCGATCTGCCCGAGCCCTTCAACAACCTGGCGGTGCTCTACGCGCAGCAAGGCCAGTACGACAAGGCCCGCACAGCCCTCGAAATGGCGATCCGCACCAACCCAAGCTACGCCACAGCCTACGAAAACCTCGGCGATGTCTACGCCAAGCTCGCCAGCCAAGCGTATTCAAAAGCGCTGCAAATCGATACCCGCTCGGCTGTAGCACCCAAGCTGGCGATGATCCGCGATCTCTTCCCCAAAGACCGCTCGCTCGCTGCTGTCGCCAGCAACTCGTCGTCGTCGGTTTCAACCTCAACGCCGATTGCAGCCAAGCCCGCAACACCGCCCGTGGTGATCGCTGCCACAACCCCGAAGCCCGAGGCAAAGGTTGATCCCAAAGACGAAACCAAACCCGTTGCCAAGGTGGATGCCAAAGATACCGAAGGCACCAGCCGTCGCGAAGTTGAGGCCGCCGTGCGTGCGTGGTCGGTCGCCTGGAGCCGCAAGGATCTCGACAGTTACTTCGCCTCATACGCCCGTGATTACGCCCCTGCCGGCAAAACACACAAAGCCTGGGAAGCCGAGCGGCGCGCGCGCATTGCGAGCAAGCGCAATATTTCGGTGAAGCTGTCCGATGTGCAGATCACCCTCTCGGGCAACAAGGCCAGCGTGCGCTTTCATCAAACATACAAAGCGGATGCGCTTGATATCAGCGGCAACAAGTCGCTTGAGCTCGTTCGCAGCGGCAATGCGTGGCTCATCGTGAAGGAAAGCGCCGGCTCGTGACGATTCCGTCGGTCTTTGGCGGGTGGCGCCACTTGATGGCCCACCGGCTCGCGGCGCTCTTGATGGGCGCCGTCGTTTTTTATGCGCCAGCCGATGCGCGTGATGTCAATGCGTCGCGCGGCACAACAACGCGCGGCAACGCAGCGACGCATTCAAGCTCCTCGACAGCCAAACACCTGGCCCGCCAGACAACGCGCCCTCGCGCATCCATCGGCAACAAAAACAAGACGCAGCAGCCTGCGGGGCATTCCGCCACCGCACGATCACGCTCGAGATCAACGCCGACGGCGGCCAAAAGCGTTTCGCACAAAACGCCACCCGCCGTTTTGGCTCCGGCCAAAGCAAGCCAAGCAGAAGCACGGCTGCTCGATATCTACCGCCTCATCGGCTCAGGCCAAATGCGCCAAGCACTCAACCAGGCGCAAGGGTTGGTCGACGATGTGCCCAACTTTCAGCTCGCACAACTGGTGTACGCCGATTTGCTGAGCGCACAAACCGCACCGCTGCGCAGCTTCGGTGCAGCACCCGGACACATCACTTCGTTTGCGCCGCCTGATCGGCTGTCTCAGCTGCGCGAAGAGGCCACGCGCCGCATCCAGGCCTTGCGCGAGCGACCGCCCGCCGGCGCCATTCCTAAGCAGCTCATTGAGCTGCCACGATCCAGCCAGCACGCCATTGCTGTCGATGCCAGCCGTTCGCGGCTGTATCTCTTCGGCAATTCAGATCAAGGCCTACGCCTGCTCGCCGATCATTACGTTTCACTGGGGCGATTGGGCATCGAAAAATCGGTCGAGGGCGATCAACGCACACCTGTTGGTGTGTATTTCGTCACCAGCCGCCTCGACGGCAAAAAACTCACCGATTTCTACGGCACGGGTGCGCTGCCCATCAACTATCCCAACGAATACGACAAACGCTTGGGGCGCACCGGAAACGGCATCTGGCTGCATGGCGTGCCGCGCGAAAATTTTGCACGCAGCCCCAACGCCACCGATGGCTGCGTGGTGCTGTCCAACCCCGATCTCGAATCACTGCTCGAACAGGTTGAGCCTCGATCCACTCCGGTGTTGATCTCCCCCCGCCTCGAGTGGGTGCCCCCCACCGATCTGGCGGCCACGCGCGAACGTGCACGCAACCTGCTCGAAGGCTGGCGCCTTGCGCGCACCAGCGGCGATATCAACCGTACGCTGTCGTTTTATTCGCCGCAGTTTCAGCCCGGCACCACGGATCCAGCCAAATGGCGTCAGGCCACTGAGCTCGATGTCGCCCGGCTCAAGGGACGATCCACCCAGATCAAAGATTTGTCGATCCTGAGCTGGCGCGACAAAAATGAGATCATGGTGATCACCTTTGGCGAAGTCTTGGCCGGACAACGCACCGGGCCGATCAAACGCCAATACTGGAGCCAAGAAAACGGCCTCTGGAAAATCATCTACGAAGGAGTCATCGGATGAACCTCGCAACGCGCATCTTCACCGCCGCGGCCCTGCTCGCGGCTTGCACGCTGGCATCGGCGCAAACCGTCAAGCTCGCCACCACGCAAGGCGATATCGTGATCAAGCTCGATGCAGCCAAGGCCCCCAAAACCGTGGCCAACTTCATGAGCTACGCCAAATCAGGCTTTTATAACGGCACGATCTTCCATCGCGTGATGGATGGCTTCATGATCCAAGGCGGCGGGTTCACACCCGAGATGCAGCAAAAGCCAACCAACGCACCAATCGCGCTCGAGAGCCGCAATGGCCTGAGCAACAAGCGCGGCACGATCGCCATGGCTCGCACATCAGACCCCAACTCGGCCACGGCACAGTTCTTCATCAACGTGAAAGACAATGCCTTTCTTGATCAACCCAACGCGCAAGATGGCGAAGGCTACGCGGTCTTCGGCCAGGTCGTGCGCGGCATGGATGTGGTCGACAAAATCCGCCAGGTGCCCACCACCCAGAGCGGCCCCTTCGCCAATGTTCCGGTCACACCCATCGTGATCAAACAAATCACCCTCGAGAAATAACCATGACCAAAACCGTTGAACTGCAAACCACCCACGGCGCGATCCGCATCGAGCTCGACGACGCCAAGGCCCCCAAAACCGTGGCCAACTTTCTGGCCTACGTTAACAAGGGCCATTACGACGGCACCATCTTCCATCGCGTGATCAAGGGCTTCATGATCCAGGGCGGCGGTTTCGAGTCGGGCATGAAGCAAAAACCCACCGATGCCCCCATCGAAAACGAAGCCAACAACGGCCTCAAAAACGATCACTACACGATTGCCATGGCCCGCACGCAAGACCCGCATTCGGCATCGGCGCAGTTTTTTATCAACAGCACCGACAACGATTTCCTCAACTTCAAAGCCGAGAGCCTTCAGGGCTGGGGCTACGCAGTGTTCGGCAAGGTGGTTGCCGGCACTGAGGTCGTCGATCAAATTGAAAAAGCGAAAACCGGCCGCAAGGGCTTTCACGACGATGTGCCCCTCGACGACATCGTGATCACCAAAGCCGTTGAGATCGCCTGATCGTTGGCCTATCGGTGCGCCCGCCCGGCATGCCTTGGCGGCGCACATCACCCCGCTTGCCGAGCGAGCGCCCGTTACGCACCCTCATGACGCCCGCCGAACAGCCCGCAGCGGCCACCCTCAATGCCCCCTCCCATTGGCGCAGCATTGAGTGCGTATCCGATCTGCATCTCAAATCAGCTGATAGCCCCACCTTCGTAGCCTTCGAGCGCTATCTGCAGCGCAGCTCGGCCGATGCTTTGCTCATCTTGGGCGATCTGTTTGAGGCCTGGGTGGGCGACGATGCCATTGCCGACCCCTTCGAGCAGCGCTGTCTAGCGCTCTTGCAACGCGCAGCGCAAACCCGCTTCGTGGGTTTTATGCGCGGCAACCGCGATTTTTTGGTGGGACAAGATTTTCTCGATGCTTGCTGTGCCACTGCACTGCACGACCCCTGCGTGCTTACCGCCTTCGGCCAGCGTTTCGTACTGACACACGGCGACGCCTGGTGCCTGGCCGATACGGCCTATCAAAATTACCGCGCTCAAGTGCGATCCAGCGCTTGGCAAACCGCCGTGCTGAGCCAACCGTTGGCTGTGCGCCGCGAACTCGCCGCACGCATCCGCGCCACCAGCGAAGCGCAACGTGCGCATCCACACGAAGCCGCCCACACCCACCACAGCCATGCGCCCGAAACTTGGGCAGACATCGACCGGCCAACAGCGATTGCCCAGCTGCAATCGGCCCATGCGCACACGCTGATTCATGGCCACACCCACCAGCCCACGCACGAGGCTCTCGCCACCCGCCTCGACCGCTGGGTGCTCAGCGATTGGGATCTCAACGCCCACCCCCCACGCGCCGACGTGCTGCGCCTGAGTGCGTCGGGCGTGCAGCGCCAGCATCCTTTTTAGAGGATCAGGCCGCAGCGCCCTCCGCCACCTCGCCTTATTCGGTCGTCGTGGCCGGCTCGGCCTTGGGCTTATCACGCTTGGTGGGCTGAATATCGAGCACCACTTTGTCGTCGGCATCGAAATCAACCGTAAGCCGCCCACCATCCACCAGCCGCCCAAAGAGCAGCTCATCGGCAAGCGAGCGCCGAATGGTGTCTTGAATCAAACGCTGCATCGGGCGCGCGCCCATGAGCGGATCGAACCCCGCTTTGGCCAGATGCTTGCGCAACGCGTCGGTGAACGTCACCTCGACCTTCTTCTCGGCAAGCTGCGCTTCGAGTTGCAGCAAAAACTTGTCGACCACTCGAATGATGATGTCCTCATCGAGCGCCTTGAAGCTCACGATCGAATCGAGCCGGTTGCGGAACTCGGGCGTAAACACCCGCTTGATATCCGCCATTTCATCGCCCGACTCGCGCTGCGTGGTGAACCCGATCGTCGCCTTTTGCATCGCCTCGGCACCGGCATTGGTCGTCATGATGACGATCACGTTGCGGAAATCAGCCTTGCGTCCGTTGTTATCGGTCAGCGTGCCGTGATCCATCACCTGCAGCAGCACGTTGAACACATCCGGGTGCGCCTTCTCGATCTCGTCGAGCAGGATCACGC
>CAZUCW010000105.1:3135-8264 GCA_964618825.1 uncultured Aquabacterium sp. | reverse complement strand
ATCACGTGACCAAATGGCAGCGTGGATTTACCAAGGTTATCAACATCCAAGGGTCTGATCACCACGGAACGATCGCCCGCGTGCGCGCGGGACTGCAGGCCCTTGGCCTTAACATACCGAAGGGCTTCCCCGATTACGTGCTGCACAAAATGGTGACGGTGATGAAGGGCGGGCAAGAGGTGAAGATCTCTAAGCGCGCCGGCAGCTACGTGACGCTGCGCGATCTCATCGAGTGGACGAGCAAAGACGCCGTGCGGTTCTTCTTGATCAGCCGCAAGGCCGATACCGAGTTTGTGTTTGATGTGGATCTGGCACTGCAGCAAAACGACGAGAACCCCGTGTTCTATGTGCAATACGCGCACGCCCGCATCCACTCGGTGCTGCGGCAATACGCCGAGCAGGCCGGAATCGATCTCGAAACCGTGGGGCTGCAGGCGCTTGAGGCGGCGCTGTCGCACGCACATGTGCAGCGGCTCACGGCGCCCACCGAGTTTGCCTTGATGGCCAAACTGGCCGAATACCCGGCGATGTTGTCGGCGGCGGCGCAGGGCTTTGCGCCGCACGATGTGGCGTTTTATTTGCGCGAGCTGGCGGGGGCTTTTCATAGCTACTACGCGGCCGAGCGTTTTTTGGTCGACGATGCCGAGCTGGCGCGCGCGCGCATGGCGCTGCTGTTGGCGACGGCGCAGGTGTTGCGCAACGCACTCACGGTGCTGGGTGTGAGCGCGCCCGACAAAATGTGATGCGCATGAGTGATGTGATGTGCGCCGGCTTTTTTGTGCTCTGAACGATTCGCGGGAGACCCCATGAAACACCAACGCGGCGGCTTCGTCGTTGGCTTGATCGTCGGCTTGCTGCTGGGCCTGGGCATCGCCCTGGGGGTGGCGATGTACGTGGCCAAGGTGCCAGTGCCATTTGTCGATAAGGTGCCGCAGCGCAATGCGCAGCAAGATGCGGTTGAAGCCGAGAAAAACAAAAATTGGGATCCCAACAGCCCGCTTTATGGCAAAAACCCCGCGCGTTCGCAGCCGGGGGCTTCGGGGGCCGTGATCGATGGTGAGGCGGCGGGGGCGGCTTCGGGCGCTGCATCTGGCGCGCCGTCGTCGCAGCGTGATCCGGCGGCCATCCTCAGCCAGGGGGCATCGGAGCCTGCTGTGGCAGATAAGGCGGCAGCCGCTTCAGCGCCCGATCCGTTTGTCTACTTTGTGCAGGCTGGTGCGTTTACCCATGCAGAAGAGGCCGAACAACAGCGCGCCAAGCTGGCGATGATGGGGCTCGAAGCCAAGGTGAGCGAGCGCGAGCAATCGGGGCGCGTGGTGTTTCGTGTGCGCTTGGGGCCGTTTGATCAACGCACGCAGGCGGATGAGGCCAAGGCCAAGCTCGCCGGCAGTGGTGTTGATGCGGCGCTGGTGCGCGCTCAGCGTTGAGGTGCGGATGGCGTGGCCATCAACAAACAAAGGAATCAGCATGAAACGACGTGAGTTTTCAGCCGCCGTGGTGGGCGTGGGCGCACTGGGCATGGGGGCGTGGGCCATGCGTGCGGCGCAGGCGCAGGGCATGCCCGCCGAAGAGGCTTACAAGCGGCTGGCACAGCGTGTGCCGGTGTCGGTGCCTGCAGGCAAGATCGAGGTGGTCGAGTTCTTTTCGTATGCCTGCCCGCACTGCCACGAGTTTGATCCGTCGGTGCAGGCTTGGGCAGCCAAGCTGCCTGCCGATGTGGTGTTTCGCCATGTGCCGGTGGCTTTTCGCCCCAACTGGGTGGGGTTGCAGCGCCTGTATTTCACGCTAGAGGCCATGGGTTTGCTGGGCGCTTTGCACGGCAAGGCTTTTGAGGCGTTTCACCGGCAACGTGTGGCACTCGAGCAGCCTGATGTGGCTGCAGATTGGGCCGTCAAAAACGGGGTGGATGGGGCCAAGTTCAAGGCGGTTTACAACTCGTTTGGCATGTCGGGCAAGCTGGCGCAGGCCAACCGTTTGGCTGAGATGTTCAAGATCGAGGGCGTGCCAACGCTGGGCATTCAGGGGCAATACCTCACGTCGGTGTCGATGACGCACTCGGTGCCCAAAACGTTCGAGGTGGCCAACGCTTTGATCGCGGCGGTGCGCGCGGGACGCTGATCTCGGCGTGCTTTTTTTCGCGCTGCAGCAGGCGCTGGGGTGCGAGGCGGCAAGGCGTGGGCCGTAGAATGGCCTGCAATATTCATGCCGAAATAAACGCCATGCGCCATCCCCTGATTCGTCTTCGCTCTTTGGGCTTGCTGGGCCTGCTGGGGGTGCTGTTTGCGACCGCAGCGCACGCCGAAAAGGCCGATCGATTCAAGCCGATCAATTTTGTGGCCGACAACGCGCGCTCCGATGATGCGCAGCAGGTGAATGTGCTCACCGGCAACGTCGACATCACCAAGGGCACGATGATTTTGCGCGCCACCCGTGTCGAGGTGCGGCAAAACGCCGATGGCACGCAACACGCGGTGGCTACGGGCAGTGGCGGCGGGCGGGCTTATTTCAGACAAAAGCGCGAGGGCTTCGATGAGTTCATCGAGGGCGAATCCGAGCGCATCGAATACGACGGCCAGACCGATGTGGTGCGCTTTATCGGGCGCGCCGAGATGCGGCGGCTGCGCGGCGCGGTGGTGTCCGATGAGGTGTCTGGGCAAACCATCGTCTACAACAACGCGGTCGACGTTTTTCAGGTGGTTGGTGGATCGGGCTCTGCCGCGCCGGGTGGCCGGGTGCGTGGCATGTTGTCGCCGCGTGCCAAGGCGGGTGCAGCTGCAGCTGACGCGCCGGCTGAGGTTAAGCCGTGAGTGTGATGGCTGCACAGGCCGCCTCGGCTGGGGCGGTGGCGGCCAGCCGTTTGCAGGCCGTCGGGCTGCAAAAGCGTTATGGCGCGCGGCTGGTGGTGAAAGATGTGAACATGGCCGTGGCTGCCGGCGAGGTGGTGGGGCTGTTGGGGCCCAACGGCGCGGGCAAGACGACGAGTTTTTACATGATCGTCGGGCTGGTGCGCGCCGATGCCGGGCGCATCGAGATCGATGGGCGCGCGGTTGAGCGGTTGCCGATCCACGAGCGTTCGCGGCTGGGCTTGAGCTATCTGCCTCAAGAGGCCTCCATCTTTCGCAAGCTCACGGTTGAAGAAAACATCCGCGCCGTGCTCGAGCTGCAGCGCGATGAGGCCGGCAAGGCGTTGTCGGGCGAAACCATCCAGCGCCGACTCGATCGGTTGCTGGCCGAGTTGAGCATCGAAAAGCTGCGCACGAGCCCGGCGCTGGCGCTGTCGGGCGGCGAGCGGCGGCGTGTCGAGATCGCGCGGGCGCTGGCCACGCGGCCACGCTTCATCCTGCTCGATGAGCCGTTTGCCGGCGTCGATCCGATTGCAGTGATCGAGATCCAGCGCATCATCAATTACCTTAAAACGCGCGGCATTGGTGTGCTGATTACCGATCACAACGTGCGCGAAACATTGGGCATTTGCGATCGCGCCTACATCATCAGCGAGGGCTCGGTGCTGGCTGAGGGCACGCCGCAAGAAATCGTGGCCAACCCCGAGGTGCGCAAGGTTTATCTGGGCGAACACTTCCGCATGTGATGGCCCTGATGCGTTTCGCCCATTGCCGTTTGCCCGCGCCATGAAACCGTCTTTGCAGTTTCGGCTGTCTCAGCATTTGGCGCTTACGCCGCAGCTGCAGCAATCGATCCGGTTGCTGCAGCTCTCAACGCTTGAGCTGCACCAAGAGGTCGAGCAGATGCTCGAACAAAACCCTTTTCTCGATGCCGACGAAGAGTTCGCGCCGCTTGAAGGGCACGTTGAGCGCAGCGCCAACGAGCGCGTGGCCGAGGCCGAATCCCGCGAGCAGCAGGCCGAGCGCAGCGGCGAGGCCGAGCCAGCGGCGGTGGATGGCGTTGAGTTTGGTGCCACCGAGCGCGACGATTGGGAAAACGGCACCGAACGCGAGGATTTCGATGGCATCGGCGAGCTGCCTGTTGCGCGCACGGCGGGCGGGCTCGACGACGATGCCGATCCGCTGGAGCGCACCGAGATAGCCACCTCGCTGCAAGAGCACTTGCGCGAACAGCTGCGCGGCATGCGGTTGTCGGCCTCTGATGCGGCGGCGGTCGATCTGCTCATTGATTCACTCGACGACGATGGCTACCTGAGCGACCCGCTTGATGAGATCGCGCAGCGCCTCGCGCCCGAGCTGGCCGCATCCGACCCCGATGTTTTCGATGATGTGCTCTCGCAGCTGCGCTGTGGCTTGCGCTTGCTGCAAAGCCTCGATCCCACTGGCGTGGGGGCGGCGAATTTGTCTGAATGCCTGATCTTGCAGTTGCGGGCGCGGCCACGCTCGCAAGCGCAAATGATCGCCATCCTGATCTGCAAAGATGGGCTCGAGTTGCTGGCGCGGCGTGATTTCAAAAAACTCATGGCGGCCACAGGGGCCGACGAAGAGCTGCTCAAAGAAGCGCAAGCCCTCATCGTTGCGCTCGAGCCCAAGCCCGCGCGGCCCTTTGCGCGTGCCGAGGCGCAGATCGTCGTGCCCGATGTGATCGTGCAAAAGTCGGGACGCGGCTGGCGTGTTGTGCTCAACCCCGATGTGATGCCCAAGCTGCGCATCAACGATCTGTATGCCCAAGCGCTCAAACAACATCGCGGCGCAGCGCGTGGCAGTGGCGACGACGGCGGCGGCACCCAGGCCTTGGCCTCGCGGCTGCAAGAGGCACGCTGGTTTGTTAAAAACATCCAGCAGCGCTTCGACACCATCTTGCGGGTATCTCAGGCCATCGTCGAGCGGCAAAAAAACTTCTTCAGCCACGGCGCGATTGCCATGAAACCGCTGGTGCTGCGCGAAATCGCCGACGAACTCGGCCTGCACGAATCGACCATCTCGCGCGTCACCACCGCCAAATACATGGCCACGCCTTTTGGCACCTTCGAGCTCAAATACTTTTTCGGCTCATCGCTCAACACCGAGGCTGGCGGCAACGCATCAAGCACAGCCGTGCGCGCGCTGATCAAACAACTCGTGGCGGCTGAAAACCCCAAAAAACCGTTGTCCGACAGCCAACTCAGCCACATGCTCGAAGAGCAGGGCATCCAGGTGGCGCGCCGCACCGTGGCCAAGTACCGC
>CAZUCW010000105.1:0-3125 GCA_964618825.1 uncultured Aquabacterium sp. | reverse complement strand
TCGCTCCGGCCAATCTGCGCCGCGTGCTCTGAGCGCTTGCTGCCGGGCACGGTTTCATCCCCCATTGTTTGTGTTTTGTTTTTGATGGAAGCCTTTTTCACCTCGACCGCCGCCGTTGCCATTGGCGAAATCGGCGACAAAACCCAGTTGCTGGCCTTGATGCTGGCGGCGCGCTTTCGCAAGCCGTTGCCCATCGTGCTGGGTATCTGTGTGGCCACCGTGCTCAACCACGCGCTGGCCGGCGCGCTTGGCGCCTGGATCACCACCGTGCTCGGGCCACACCTGCTGCGCTGGATCGTTGGGGCCGCCTTTATCGCCATGGCCGTGTGGATGCTCGTGCCCGACAAGCTCGACGATGACGACATCACCCTGCCCTCGGGCCTGGGCGCATTTGGCGCCACTGCCGTGGCGTTCTTTTTGGCTGAAATGGGCGACAAAACCCAACTGGCCACCGTTGCCTTGGCGGCCCACTATCACGCGCTGCTGCCTGTGGTGGCCGGCACCACACTGGGCATGCTGCTGGCCGATATCCCTGCCGTCTTCATCGGCAACCGCATGAGCACACGCATCCCGGTGCGCTGGGTGCACGGCGTTGCTGCGGCCCTGTTTGCCGTGCTGGGCGTGTTGGCCTGGCTCAACGTTGGCCACGTGTTCGCATGAACCATCACACCGCGAGGATCCTGCCGTGAGCGATCAACTGTTGTTCTTGCCTTGCGCCAGTGGCGTCGAGCCCTGGCTGGCCGATGAAGTGCAGCGCATCATTGCCGCCGGCGTTGGCCCCGATCAAGCTCGCGTGCAGCCTCAGCGAGGCGGCGTGCACATTGAGGTGAGCTTCGATGCTGCGCTCGATCTGGCCATGCAGCTCAACCTCGAAAGCCGCCTCGCCCAACGCGTGCTCTGGGAGATGGCCTACGGCGGCTACCGCGACGAACACGATCTCTACGATCTCGCCCGCCAGCCCCGTTGGTCGGATTGGGTTACCCCGCGCCAAACCTTGCGCGTCGATGTCACTGCGCAGCGCTCATCCCTGCAAAGTCTCAACTTCGCTGCCTTGCGCGTCAAAGACGCTGTCTGCGATGCCATGCGCGACGATTTTGGCGAGCGTCCCAGCGTCGACACCCACCGCCCTGAGCTGCCCCTCGTGCTGCACCTCACTGCCGACACGGCCACCCTCTATGCCGACACCTCTGGCGAAGCGCTCTTCAAACGTGGCTGGCGCGAAGACAAAGGCGAAGCCCCGCTCAAAGAAACACTCGCTGCTGCCATGCTTGCTGCCGCCGATTGGCGTGGCCGCCCCTCAGACGGCCCCCTGCTCGACCCTTGCTGCGGGGCCGGCACCATCCCCATCGAAGCTGCCCAAATTGCCTGCGATATTGCCCCTGGCCTGCAGCGGCACTTCGCCTTCGAACGCTGGCTGCCCTTTCGCGACGAGCGCCTTGCCTGGCACCGCCTCAAAGATGCGGCCCGCGCTCGCGTACGCCGCCCCGACGTGCCCATCTACGCCGGTGATGTGGCCTTTCGCCTCACCGACTTTGCTGCCCGCAACGCCGAGCGAGCAGGCGTTTTACATGCTATCGACCTCAAAACCGCCGATGCCCTGCAGCGCCTGCCGCCCAGTGAACACGGCAGCCTCATGCTCAACCCGCCCTATGGCGAACGCATTGGCCCCAAAGGCACCCAAAGCTCGCGTGATGCCGCTCCGCAAGATTTCTTCCAGCGTCTCTCTGGCCACTGGAAACACCACTACGCTGGCTGGACCGCCTGGGTACTCAGCCCCGACATGAAACTTCCCACCGCCATGCGCCTCAAAGAAGCGCGCCGCATCCCCATGTGGAACGGCCCCATCGAATGCCGCCTCTACCGCTTCGACCTCGTTCGAGGCTCCATGCGCGAACCCGCCTCTTCCGCAGCACACCACGGGTGAGCCACTACCGGCAGCAACCCACCGCAGCCAACGCTGCCAAAGGTGCGGTATCTGCGCGCAGCGTTCGTGGCCCCAGGCTCACCGCGGCAAACCCTGCCCCACGCGCTGCGCGCTCCTCCTCCTCGCTCAACCCGCCTTCCGGCCCGCTCAAAAAACAGGCGGATACGAGCCCGGCCTGCGAGGCCAGCATTTCACCCAGCGGTCGAGCCTCACGCAAACTCAACACCCAGCGTGCCCCGGAGGGTGCCAAACAGGATTCGCCCGCTGCCAACCACGGCAGCAGCGGCAACACCGCGCGCACCTCAGGCACTGCCGTTCGCCCGCTTTGCTCACAAGCAGCCACAGCAATAGCTTGCCAGTGCGCCACGCGCTTGCTCGCGCGCTCACCTTGCAGCCGCAACACCGAACGCGAGCACTCCAACGGCTGAATCGCTGCCACACCCAACTCGGCGGCCTTTTCCACCAGCCAATCCATCCGATCATTGGCCGGCATCCCCACCGCCAGCGTCACAGCGGTTGGCAACTCACGCTCAACCGCCACCTGCTCAATCACCTCCACCACGGTTGAGCCGCGCGCCATCTGAGCCACACGTCCCAGCCACTCCCCGCCACGGCCGTTAAACAGCACCACCGCATCGCCGGGCTGCAACCGCAACACCTGTGTATGCCGCGTTGCTCCCTCAGGCAAAGCTACCGTAGTCCCTGCGCACCAATCTATTGGCACATACAAGCGATGAGACATCTTCAATCAACATTCAAAGAAGGCGCAGACGACGGCGCACTCAAACAATCTTTCGAAGAAACTTGCGTCGCCTCGAAAAAGCATGCTATAGTCTACGTCTTCGCTGAACGCGGCGCCCGAAATGGCAAACGGTTTATCGAGCAAGCCGAAAGGCAAGCAAACGAAATAACCAAGCGCTTGACAGGGATTTGAAGAAATGACACAATCTCATCTCTTCGCTGCACACAAAGCGAAATGCGCAGACGGTAAAACGAAAACGCAAGCTCTTTAAAAACTAACAGCCGATAAGCGTGGGTGTTTGGAGGCGGAAGCCTAAGAGTCGAAAGGCTCGCAAACGCTCACGGAAGACGAAATGAAATTCACTTGTAGTGAAGTTCGCTTCAATTCCGTTAAGAGTGAGTTTTAAACAGAGATTGAACTGAAGAGTTTGATCCTGGCTCAGATTGAACGCTGGCGGCA
>CAZUCW010000104.1:0-8662 GCA_964618825.1 uncultured Aquabacterium sp. | reverse complement strand
GCGCGAACAGCTGCTTGAAGTAGTTGTACAGCGGCTTGTTCTTGTCGGACAGCACCGCCAGCGGCGAATCGTTGCCCATCGAGCCGGTGGCTTCTTCGCCGTTGGTGGCCATCGGCGCGAGCAAGAACTTCAGATCCTCTTGCGTAAAGCCGAAGGCCTGCTGGCGATCGAGCAGCGATTCGCTGAACTCACCCACAGCGCCTTGAGCATCGATTGAATCCAGCTTGATGCGAACGTTCTCGATCCACTGGCGATAAGGCTTGGCCGAGGCATATTGGGCCTTGAGCTCTTCGTCGTCGATGATGCGGCCCTGTTCGAAGTCGATCAGCAGCATCTTGCCGGGCTGCAAGCGCCATTTTTTGACGATCTTGTTCTCGGGGATGGGCAACACGCCCGATTCGGATGCCAGCACCACGAGGTTGTCGTCGGTGATGATGAAGCGCGCCGGGCGCAAGCCATTGCGATCAAGCGTGGCGCCAATCTGGCGACCATCGGTGAACACCATGGCGGCGGGGCCATCCCAGGGCTCCATCATCGAAGCGTGGTATTCGTAGAAGGCGCGGCGGCGCTCATCCATGGTGGTGTGCTGCTCCCATGCCTCGGGGATCATCATCATCGCGGCATGCGCCAGCGGGTAGCCGGCCATCACCAACAGCTCGAGGGCGTTGTCGAACGTGGCGGTATCCGATTGCCCCTCGAGGCTGATCGGATAGAGCTTGCGCAGATCGTCGCCCAGCACGGGCGACTTCATCACGCCTTCGCGGGCGCGCATCCAGTTGAAATTGCCTTTAACGGTATTGATCTCGCCGTTGTGCGCCACCATGCGATAGGGGTGCGCCAGCGGCCACTCGGGGAAAGTGTTGGTCGAGAAACGCTGGTGCACCAGGGCCAGCGCCGAGGTGACGCGCTCATCGCGCAGATCGAGAAAGTATTTGCCCACCTGATCGGCCAGCAACAACCCCTTGTAGACGATGGTGCGGCACGACATGCTGGGCACGTAATACTCGCTGCCGTGCGTGAGGTTGAGGCTCAGGATCTTCATCGACGCCGTCTTGCGGATCACGTAGAGCTTGCGCTCCAGCGCATCGGGCACGAGGATGTCGGTGCCGCGGCCGATGAAAACCTGGCGGATCACGGGCTCTTTTTCGCGCACCAGCGGCGACATCGGCATCTCGCGATCAACCGGCACATCACGCCAGCCCAGCAGCACCTGCCCCTCGGCCTTGATGGCGCGCTCGAGCTCTTGCTCGCAAGCCAGCCGCGAGGCGTTTTCTTTGGGCAAGAAGATCATGCCCACGCCGTATTCGCCCGGCGGAGGCAGCTCAACACCCTGCTTGGCCATCTCGGCGCGATAAAACTCGTCGGGGATCTGGATCAGCAGGCCGGCGCCGTCGCCCATCAGCGGATCGGCACCCACGGCGCCACGGTGATCGATGTTTTCGAGGATCTTGAGCCCTTGCTGCACGATGCCGTGCGCCTTGAGGCCCTTGATGTGGGCCACAAAACCCACGCCACACGCATCGTGTTCGGCGTTGGCATACAAGCCCAGCTCGGCTGCGGCTTGCACTTCTTGGCGGGTAGCCACGTTCGTGGCAGCTTCAGACTTGGGGGTGATGGGGAAGGTGCTCCCCGAGTTCGCCTGAGTCATGGCGCTCTCCAGCTATCAAAATGAAGGGAATGTGACGAGGATACTTCTCTGAGGGTTTCCCTTCAAGACAAAATAAATGGGGTCAGACCTTATTTTTAACGCAACAAATCCACCCCAGCAATAAAATTGGGGCCACATCAAAATCAAGAGGCGACCGATTCAACCTCGGACAGGGGTGTGGGTGGTGTGGTTTTGCGTGGGCGCCCTCGGCGCAGCGGTGTGAGGCGGCGCTTGCAGTGCTTGGCCAATTCGGCACGAAAAGCTTCGCTCCCCAGGGCCCAGCCTTTGTGCAGCGCATCGGTAATGGCGACCCGCTGTGTGGCGCTCAGGCCTTCGTCGAGACGCTTGCGGTAGGCAGCCTCGCGCTCAAAAGGCGTGTTGCCCAGCGCCCAATACACGGGGTGATCGCTCACCAACACGTCGGATCGCTGCCCCAGATGGTGAGCGGCGCTCGAGCCACGATCTGCCGCCGCGCGCTCGGCCAGGCTGCCGGGCACGGGGGGCTGATCGCAGCCCAGCGGATCAAGCTCAACGTAGGCCATGCCGTCGAGCAGGTGGGAGGATGGCTCGATCACGGTGGCGCGAAAGCGCTCGGCCCACAGGCTGCCACTGCGGCTGTGCCGGCGATTGAAGATGGCCACGTAGCGTCGCCCAAAGGCCTGCATCATGCGGCTGAGCCCCTGAGCATCGTGCGGCGTGGCCAGCAGCAGCAAGCGGTCGGCACCGATCGAGTAGGCGTGAATCGACACGTTGGCCAGCCGCGCGGCCTCGCGCAATGCATCAAGCAGCGCGGTGCGATCAGTGTCGTCGCGCGCCATCGTCTGCCCCTCGTGCACACGCTGCAATACGAGGTGGGGCCAGCCTTCAATCGATAAGCGGGCCAATCGGGCCATGCCGGCGTCTCCTCAAAAAAATCCACCCAAAATCGGTCTGCAAGACAGGCCCCGATTCTGCAACGTGCCCCATGCCGTGGCCCGCTGCAGCCGGCTCGACACGAGGCGCACGGCACAATCCGGCTTGGCCTGATCCCCCTCTTTTTTTGCACTTATCCACTCTGCTGCCCCATGAAAACCGCCCTCGTTTTGCGCCATCTGGCTTTTGAAGATGCCGGCCTGTTTGCCACCCCGCTGCGTGAGCGCGGCTACGCGATCCGCGAGGTGGATGCGGGCGTGAACGCCTCACCGGCTGTGCTTGAAAGCGCGGATGTGCTGGTGATCGGCGGCGGGCCGATCGGGGTGTATGAAACAGACCGCTACCCGTTTTTGCACGATGAGATTGAGGCGCTGCGCCGCCGTATGGATGCGGGGCGAGCCACGCTGGGGCTGTGCCTGGGTGCGCAATTGATGGCTGCGGCACTGGGCGCACGGGTTTACTCCGGCGGCAAAAAAGAGCTGGGCTGGGCGCCGCTGCAACTCAGCGCGGCAGGGCAGGCCTCACCACTGGGTGTGCTGGCCGAGCTGCCAGTGCTGCATTGGCATGGCGACACCTTTGATCTGCCAGCAGGTGCCACGCTGCTGGCGAGCACGCCGGTGTATGCGCACCAGGCGTTCAGCCACGGGGCGCACGCGCTGGCGCTGCAGTTTCATGCCGAGGCCGATTGGCGGCGCATTGAGCAGTGGCTGATCGGGCACACGGGCGAGCTGGGTGCGGCGGGCATCGATGTGAATGCGCTGCGCGCGGCGTCGCAGCAGCATGGCCCGGCACTGGAGGCAGCAGCGCATGCCCTGATCAGCCGCTGGCTCGACGCACTGCCGGCGTGAGGCGCATCACGCCCCGTTCGCCAGAGCGTGTTTTCAGAGAGAAAAACAAGGCAAAACCGGCCCAGCAAATAGGCTGGCTCTTGCCCTGTTTTCGCGGCTGACAAATAGGCTTTGTCAGATTTTTTCTTACACAACGTTGCGAAAGCTTGCTACACGGGATACAGCGGCCGGCCTATTCAGAAAGCCAAAGTCGGTGTTCAGAATTCGTTTCACGTTGAGGCAATAAACAAACACAGGCCCAACGAGACAAGCAGACGATTCATTCACACCGAACTGGAGCCAAGCATGAACACCGCCACACTGAACGCCGAACAGATCCTGATGGAAATCCGCGAAACCAATCTGTCGTACCTCATGCTCGCACAGAGCCTGATCCGCGCAGATCGCGAACAAGCCCTGTTCCGCCTGGGTATTTCTGAAGAGACCGCCGATCTGATCGCGGTGCTCACCCCCGCTCAGATGATGAAGATCGCCGCCGGCAACACGCTGCTGTGCCGCATGCGCATCGATGACGACATGGTGTGGGGCCTGTTGACCAACCATGGCAAAGCCTCGTCTAACGAGAGCGTGGGACGCCTGCACGCCAGCATCCTGATGGCCGGTCGCCACCAAGAAGCCGCCTGAGCCGCGTCGACGACAACCGTCGCCGCCCGCCACGCCACGATCGCGTCGCCCCCTTGCGGGGAGGCTGCGAGGATGCTTGAGGATTTAGCCATGCGCAACAAAAGCCTGTTGACCGAAGCCCGCCAGATTGATCGTGCCGTTACGCTGATTCAGCTCGGTGCTCGCTTGCAGGTGCTTGAGTCTGAAACCGATCTCTCTTATGAGCGCTTGCTGCGCCTGTACAAAGAGGTCTCGGGCAAATCACCCTCAAAAGGTCAGTTGCCGTTTTCAACCGATTGGTTCATGACCTGGCAGCCCAATATCCACGCCAGCTTGTTTCTCAATATCCACGAATACCTCAACAAGGTCGCGGCCATCGATGAGATCGATACCGTCATCAAGGCCTATCAGCTATACCTTGAGCAAACCCAATCTCAAGGCCTTGAGCCTTTGCTGTCCGTTACCCGCGCCTGGCGCTTGGTGAAATTCGTCGACAACGGCATGCTCACCCTCACCAAGTGCACCCACTGCAGCGGCCACTTCGTTACCCACCCCCACGAAATCGCTCGCCAATACGTCTGCGGCCTGTGCAACCCCCCAGCTCGCGCCGGCAAGGGCAAGGCCAACGGGTCGATCCACATGCACTGAATCCGCGCCGTGCGCGGCATCACCAAGCGGCGCCGGGGTGTCGTGCTCATCAACATGCAAGCCCCGGTGAGCACGCTTGGCCTTGAGCTTGGCCGCAGCGGCGGCTGAGGCCACCTGCTCGGCATCGCGAAAAATGCGGCACGGGCTGCATGGGATGCGGCGGTCTCGCCCGCATACGGGCACAGCGCCAATCGAGAGCGTGGTGAGCGCAAAAAACTGCGCGCACCCCTGGCGGTCTTCGGCTTCAAAGCCTCCGGCATCGCGGGCAGCATCATCAAAAAGCTGGCGTGCCAAGGTGTTGAAGGCATCAACGATGCGCTCGCACCGCTCCCGCCAATCTGCACTCTGAAACAAGATGATGAAGTCGTCGCCACCAACGTGGCCGACGAAATCGCGGCGTTCGTCGCAATGCGAAACGATGGCGCGCGCCGCCAGCCGAATCATTTCGTCGCCCCGCCAATAGCCGTAGCGATCGTTAAACGGCTTGAAGTGGTTGAGATCGCCATAGCAGGCCACGAACTCAGCCCCCGCCGCAAGCAGCCGCTCAATGTGTTGGGTAATGGGAATATTGCCGGGCAAAAAGGTGAGCGGATTGGCGTGGCGCGCGGCCTCGATGCGAATCTCGGTAACGGTGCGCACGAGTTGTTCGCCCGTGCCCACGCCCGCGTAGCGTCCGCCCTCAGTGATGATGAAACCATCAGCCAGATAGCGTTGATCGGATGAGGTGAGCACCGACATGAGCGCGTCGAGCCCCGTGTGCACATCAAGCCGCAACGGGCTGATGTTGGCAAACAGCAAACACGATTGCCGGCCATAGACCTCTTTGAAATACGGTCGGGCGTAGCGGTCGATGAATTTGTCGCGATTGAGCAAACCCAACGGGTGGCGGTGATCATCGATCACGACGATGGTGCGCAGGGTTTCGTCGCGCATAAACATCTGCGCCGCCGTGTCGTGCGTGGCGTCGGGCGACAGCGTGGGCGCGAGCTGCACGAGGCGGCCCACGGTGAAATCAGCACGCGCCGAGCGGGCTTGCTCAGGCAGCACGGCAATTTCGCGGCTGATCAGCACGCCCATGGCCGAGGGCGTGATCGAGCGCACCACTTGCGCAGCAGGCCGCCCCAGCAGATAGCCCTGGCCGAACTCGACCCCAAGATCGCGCATGGCCTTGAGCTCATCCTCGGTTTCGAGACCCTCGGCGATGATGCGCGTGTCGAATGTTTCGGCAATGCGCCGCAACGCGCGCACGGTCTGCACTTTGTCGGGATGCTGCGTGATGTTTTTCGAAAAATACTTGTCGAGCTTGACGTAATCGGGCTGCAACTCGGCCCACAGTCGCAGGCTGCTGCGCCCATCGCCAAAATCATCGAGCGCAATCTGCACCCCGGCAGCGCGCCACACGGACAACCCCTTGATGAGCGCTGGCAAATCGGCCACGCGCTCATGCTCGGTCACCTCGATCACGATGGCCGATGCCGCCACATCAAACTGGCGCATGGTGCCCCGAACGAGCTCTTGTGTTTCGTCGTCGCCCATCAGGTGCGCAAGTGCCGTGGCGCTGAAGTTGACAAACAACTTGCCGTGCGCCCCCTGCTCGGCCCACGAGCGCACACCGCATACCGCACTGGCAATCTCGGCCGGGATGACAAGGCCTTCGCGCTCAGCCGCTGCAAACAGCGCATCGGGCAGGCGCAGTGCGCTGCCGGCAGGGCCTCGAATCAGGCTTTCGTAGCTCAGGATCTCGCCGTCTGAAAGGCTGGCGATGGGCTGAAAGTGCGCACACAGCGCCCGCCCCCGCAACACCTCGGCAGCAGTCGAGTAGGTCATCACGTCGTTGTCTCCCTCAAGGACCGTTGGGCAATAGGTATGCACAAGCCGTGCACATGGACAGCGTGGCCAACGTCGATGACAGCGTCGTGTGCTGCGCGCATGAAATCGCACGACACGTGAAATCGATCACGCCCACCCAGGGTTTGCCGCGTCAGATAAACACCTACAAGCAACACAGCGCGCGGCTGACCCGACTTACAGCCGCTGCCCTATCAAGCTTTTGTGAGGGTCTTTGCACAATGGCTCCATCGACACCAAATCGTCGATGAATCGAGAAAAAACTCACACCGCAGACAAGCAGACGAACCGGAGAAGACACCATGCGCAACAAAAGCCTGTTGACCGAAGCCCGCCAGATTGATCGTGCCGTTACGCTGATTCAGCTCGGTGCTCGCTTGCAGGTGCTTGAGTCTGAAACCGATCTCTCTTATGAGCGCTTGCTGCGCCTGTACAAAGAGGTCTCGGGCAAATCACCCTCAAAAGGTCAGTTGCCGTTTTCAACCGATTGGTTCATGACCTGGCAGCCCAATATCCACGCCAGCTTGTTTCTCAATATCCACGAATACCTCAACAAGGTCGCGGCCATCGATGAGATCGATACCGTCATCAAGGCCTATCAGCTATACCTTGAGCAAACCCAATCTCAAGGCCTTGAGCCTTTGCTGTCCGTTACCCGCGCCTGGCGCTTGGTGAAATTCGTCGACAACGGCATGCTCACCCTCACCAAGTGCACCCACTGCAGCGGCCACTTCGTTACCCACCCCCACGAAATCGCTCGCCAATACGTCTGCGGCCTGTGCAACCCCCCAGCTCGCGCCGGCAAGGGCAAGGCTGCAGGAGCACTGCACCTGCACTGAGGCCCGCTGATGTCGCTCAGATCCGGCACTTTTGCACACGAGCCCATCTCAAGATCACGAATTCGACTCAAGAGACGCTGCCCACCGCCGAAGAAACAGGTGGACGGTTTTCAGCTCTCTTGAAGCGTCCTGCTTGTCTCCTCCTAGCACGGTTTCCTGTGCTTTCTAAACGGGCCCCGATGGGGCCCGCTTTTTTTGCCCGACGCCATGGGCAAACGCCTGCCGGCATTGCCCGAAATTGCGCCCGCACAACCCGCCTGTTCGCCCGTTTGAAAAGGGGCCAGACGCGGCAGACTCACCTCAAGTGAGCAGGCCTGGCTGTCGATAAGGCTTCGAGTTTCTTTCTTTGTAAGACGGCATCATTCATGTTTGTCATCATCGGCTACGTCGTCGCGCTGGGGTGCATCTTCGGCGCGTACATCATTCACGGCGGCAACATGGGCGTGATCATTCACGCCATGCCCACCGAGATGATGGCCATCGGTGGCGGCGCTATTGGCGCGTTCGTCGTCAACAACCAACCCAAGGTGCTCAAGGCCGTCGGTCGTTCGCTGCCCACGATCTTTAAGGGTTCAAAGTACACCAAGGCGCGCTACATGGAGCTGATGGCGCTGCTCTACGACATCCTGCAAAAGGTGCGCAAAGAGGGCCTGATGTCGATTGAAAAAGACGTTGAAGACCCGCACAACTCGGCGCTGTTCAAAAAATACCCGCAGGTTGGCCACGATCACCATGTGGTTGAGTTCATCACAGACTATCTGCGCATGATGGTGTCGGGCAACCTCAATGCCCACGAGATCGAGAGCCTGATGGACAGCGAGATTGAAACGCACCATCACGAGGGCCACGCACCCATCGCTGCGATTGCCCGCCTGGCCGGCGCCCTGCCCGCTTTTGGCATCGTGGCTGCTGTGCTGGGCGTGGTGAACACCATGGGCTCGGTGGGCCAACCGCCCGCCGTGCTGGGCGGCATGATCGGCTCAGCGCTGGTGGGCACGTTTTTGGGCATCTTGCTGGCCTATGGGGTGGTTGAACCCATCGGCGGCCTGCTCGAGCAAAAGCTCGACGAAGGCACCAAAGAGTTTCAGTGCATCAAAACCACGCTGCTGGCCAGCATGCAAGGCTATGCGCCGCAAATCGCCGTTGAGTTTGGCCGCAAGGTGCTGTACTCAACCGAGCGCCCCACCTTCAGCGAGCTCGAGCAGCACGTCAAAGGCAAAAAATGAGGCGGGGCTAGCGTATGGCCGGCGATTCAAAGAAGCTTCAACCGATCATCATCAAGCGCATCAAAAAGGGCGGTCATGCCGCTCATGGCG
>CAZUCW010000103.1:0-8696 GCA_964618825.1 uncultured Aquabacterium sp. | reverse complement strand
GGCTCAAGCGCCTGGGCCTGGGCGAGCTCATCCGCAGCGTGTTTGAGCCTGAGCAGATGCTGCCCGCCGCCGGGCAAGGCGCGCTGGGCATCGAGATTCGCAGCAATCAGGCCGAGTTGCTCACCGCGCTGGCCAGCCTGCGGCACACCCCCACCTGGCTGGCTGCGCACGCCGAGCGCGCCGTCTCCCGCGCCCTCGGTGGCAGCTGCAGCATGCCGCTGGCCGCCTATGCCCGCTGGGACGGCACTGCGCTGGTGATGCGTGCCGCGCTGGGCCACCCCACCGATGAGCGCGCCTCACTGATCCGCACCGAACAACGCGCCGCCGTGGCCGACACCGCCGGCGCCGAAGCGCTTGGCCTGGCCGTGGCTGCGCAGCTTAAAGCCAGTGGTGGCGAAGCCATCCTCGCCACCCTGCCAGCGCCCACGCACTGAGCGCCCCATGCGGATCATCGTCACCCGGCCCAGCGAGCAGGCGCGCGATTGGGTCGAGCCCTTGCGGGCACAGCTTGCCGGCACGCCATCGGTTGCCGACGTGATCGCCCTGCCGCTGATCGACATCGTCGCCCCCAGCCACCTCGAGCCGGTTGAGCACGCATGGCGCACATTGAGCGGCTACCGCCTCATCGTGTTCGTCAGCCCCAGCGCGGCGCAGTGGTTTTTTGCCCTGCGCCCCACCGATGCCGCGCCTCTCTGGCCCGCCGGCACCCAAGCCGCTGCGCCTGGCCCCGGCACGGGCGCGGTGCTCATCCGCCTGGGCGTGCCGCCCAATCAGGTGCTGGCCCCCGATGCCAACGCACCGCAGTTTGATTCCGAAACCCTCTGGGCCCGGCTGGGCGGGATTGATCACGATTGGCACGGCGCTCGTGCGCTGATGGTTTGCGGTGGCGACGACGAACAAGCCCGCGGACGCCCCTGGCTATCGCAGCAGCTACAGGCACGCGGCGCCCGGGTCGACACCCTTGTTACCTACCAACGCCGCGCCCCGCAATTCAACCCCACCGAGCAGGCCCACCTCGAACGCGCCCTGCGTACGCCCGCGCAGCACATCTGGCTGTTCAGCAGCTCCGAGGCCATCGGCCACCTCATCGAGGTGCAACGCGCCCAAGGCTGGCCGGCACCGGGCCCCGCATCCATCGCGCTGGCCACCCATCCCCGCATCGAGCAAACCGCCCGCGCCGCCGGCTTCGGCCACGTCGAGCCCACCCGGCCCGCCCTGCCCGATGTGGTGGCTGCGCTGCAGCACCTGCTCACCACCCCGCTGGGCGCCGGCCCCATCGATACAATCGTTTCACCGTGAACGATCAGCCCGCCCGCCCCTCCACCCCCCTCCACGCCGAAGCCGCAGCCGCCCCGATGGCTCACAGCGCATCGGCTGCGCCTGAGGCGGCAGCGTTCTCACCGCCGAGCTCGGGGCTCGATCTCACCAAGCTGCTCATCGGGCTGCTCATCGGTGTGTGCGTGGTGGCCCTGTGGCAGGGCTGGAGCGCCTCGCAGCGGCTCAAAAACCTTGAGCGCGAACTCGTTAAACGCCAACAAGACAGCACCCGCTCGGCCACCGAAGCCCGCGTGCTGGCTGGCCAATCGCAAGACAGCGCCCGCGACACCGCCGCCCGCACCGCCTTGCTCGAAGCGCGGCTGGCCGAGGTTGCACTGCAGCGCGGACAACTCGAAGAGCTCATCCAATCCCTCAGCCGCTCGCGCGATGAAAACCTTGTGGTTGACATCGATGCCTCACTGCGCGTGGCCCAGCAGCAGGCGGCGCTCACCGCCAGCGCCGAGCCCCTCATTGCCGCATTGCGCGCCGCCGACGAACGCATCGCCCGCGCCCACCAGCCTCGGCTCGACCGCGTGCGCCGAGCCCTCGCGCGCGATCTTGATCGCGTCAAATCCGTCGGTTTGGCCGACACCGCCGCACTCGTGATCAAGCTCGACGAAGCCACCCGGTTGGTCGACGAATTGCCGCTCATGGGCGATCGACTCACCAAAGAAGACACCCCCGGCGCCGCACGCACGGGCCCGGGCAAAACAGGCAAAAACCCGGCGCGCGCCGCCTCAGCCGCATCGCCCCCCGACACAAGCGCAACGCGCTGGACGTTCAACGATCTGCTCGCCCTGGGCCAATCCGCCTGGAACAACGTGGCCACCAGCGTCTGGAACGAAACCCGTGCGCTCATTCGCGTGCGCCGCATCGAGCACCCCGATGCCATGCTGCTCACCCCAGAGCAAGGATTTTTTGTGCGCGAAAACCTCAAGTTGCGCCTGCTCAATGCCCGCATGGCCCTGCTCAGCCGCCAATACAACACCGCCCAGGGTGATTTGATGGTTTGCCAGCAAACGCTGCAGCGTCACTTCGACGGCGCCTCGCGCAAAACCACGCTCACCCGCGATCTGGTGCAGCAAGTGCTCACGCAAAGTGTGCGCGCCGATCTGCCCCGGCTCGACGAAACCTTCGCTGCGCTCTCCGCCGTGGTGGCGGGTCGCTGATTGCACCACCCCATGCGCACCGTCGTCTGGTTCGTCCTGCTCGCCATCGCCGCTGCCGTGGCCGCCGGCGCCCTGGGGGCCAACGATGGGCTCGTCACTTTCTACTGGAGCGGCTGGCGCGTCGACGTTTCGCTCAATTTTTTCTTGATCGCGCTGCTGCTGTCGTGTCTGGCGATCTACTCGATCGTGCAGACCCTCGATTCGCTGCTCGGCCTGCCGCGCCGTGCCCAGCGCTGGCGCGTATCGCGGCGTGATCGCGTCGGCCAGGCAGCGCTGCGTGAGGCGCTGGCCCAACTGCTCGCTGGCCGCTACAGCCGCGCCCACAAAATGGCGCAGCGTGCCATCACCATCCAGGCGCAAACCCCCGAGCTCGATGCCGATCCCGAGTTCACCGCCCTGGGCCACATCCTCTCGGCCAGCAGCCTGCATCGATTGCAAGACCGCACCCGGCGCGATGAACACCTCAAACTCGCCCTGGCCAACGCCCATCGCACGCGCGGCACCAGCCCCTGCGAAGAAGCCGCGCGGCTGCTCAGCGCCGAGTGGGCCCTCGACGACCGCCGCGCCGAACACGCACTGCACGATCTGCGCGAATTGCCGCCCGGCCTGGGCCGCCGCACCCAAGCCCTGCGCCTGCGCCTGCAAGCCGCCCAGCTTGCCGCGCAACCGCTCGAAGCCCTGCGCACCGCGCGCCTGCTGGCCAAACATGGCGGCATCTCAAGCACCGCTGCCGAAGGCCTGCTGCGCACCCTGGCCATCGCCGCGCTTGATGCCGCACGCGATGCCGACCAGCTGCGCCAACAGTGGCAGCAGCTCGACACGATTGATCGCAAAGATGCCTACGTGGCCGCCCACGCCGTTACCCTCAGCGGACGCTTCGGCGCGCCCGACGATGGCCGCGCCTGGCTGCGCCCCTTCTGGGATCGCCTGGCCACGCTCACCCCCGATGAGCGCGCCCGCATCGCCCAGGCCCTGGCCCGCTGCGTGGCGGGGCTGCCCGCCGATTGGCTGCCGCGCCTCGAAGCCGCGCTACAAACCCACCCCCGCGAACCCATGATCGGCTACGCCGTGGGCCGTGCGCTCGCCGAACGCCAGCTCTGGGGCAAAGCCCGACGCCTGCTTGAAGCCGCCGCCCAAGATGCAGGCCTGCCCGCCGAATGCCGCCGCGACGCCTGGCTCTTCCTGGCCTCGCTGGCCGATCAAGAGCAGCGCCCCGACGACGCCGCCGAGTGCTATCGCCGCGCCGCACGCAGCCTTTGATCGACGCGGCCACACCGCCCGTCCCGCCCGGGCGGCATTCCCCATTTATCTCAAGGGTCTTCACTAGCGCCACCCCACGGTGCGGCGCTCACAATGCTGCCGTGCAGCAGCGGGGCTGCATGCGTCGACCTCATCGATACCGCCGCCGCAACCATCGATCCCGCACCACACGCCTGCCGTAACGCCCGCGCCACCCTTGCGGGCCCGATGTGAGGGATACGGTCGTGAACGAACACCCTTTGCCGCCGGCCCACGTGCCGAAGCAATCCCGCCCCCTGACGCTGCTGCTCATCGAAGACAGCGAGCCCGATCAGGTGCTGATCTGTGAACACCTGCGCCGCGGTTTGGCGCTCGCGCACGAGGTAATCTGTGCGCCCAGCCTGCGCGCCGGCCTTGAGCAGCTCAACACCACCGGCGCCGATCTCGTCTTGTGCGATCTCTCGCTTGCCGATGCTCACGGGCTCGACGCCGCACAGCGCCTCACCCAGCGCTGGCCGCACATCCCACTGATCGTGCTCACAGGGCTCGACGACCCCTCGCTCTCACACGCCCTGCTCACACTTGGCGCACAAGATTATTTGCTCAAACAGCATCTTTCTGCCTACTGGCTGGGCCGCGCCATTGAGCACGCCCTCGAGCGACACAAACTGCAGCAATCGCTGCAAGCCACCGAAGCGCAACAGCGCCACATCCTCGACTCCACCGACGAAGCCATCGTGGGGCTCGACCCCCAAGGCCATGTGGCCTTTGCCAACGCTGCCTGTGCCCGGCTGCTCGGCGCCCCACCACCGGCCCTGCTGGGGCGATCGGTCGATGAGCTGCTCGCGCGCACCGATCTGGCCGAGCCCTGCCGCCGCTGGCTCAACAGCCACAACACCCCCACCTCGCGCAGCCACACGGCCATCCGCCCCCTGAACGGGCAAGGCACGCTGCAACGCCCCAACAAAGGGGCCATCGCCCTCGATTACGCCCTCACACCCATCCACAACGGCCCCACACGCTGCGGTGCCGTGCTGGTGTTGCGCGATGTGAGCGATCGCCGTCGGGCCGAGCTCGCCACGGCCCAAGCGCTGCAGCAAGCCGAGCAGCTCGCCCGCATGCGCAGCGAATTTGTCGCCAACATGAGCCACGAAATCCGCACCCCGCTCAACGGCATCATCGGCCTGACCGATGTGCTGCTGCTGCAAAACCGGCTGGATGCTGACAGCGCCAAACTGCTGCGCCACATCCAAGAATCGGGCCATCTGCTGCTGTCGGTCGTCACCCAGATTCTTGATTTTTCAAAGATCGATGCCGGCCAGCTCACCCTCGATCACAGCCCTTTTGTATTGGCCGATGTGATCGATCTGGCCGTCAACACCAACGCCCCTGCCGCGCTGGCCAAAGGCCTGCACTTTGCCGTCGAAGAAGCCCCCGACCTGCCCGCCAAACTCGTGGGCGATGGCCCCCGCCTGGCGCAAGTGCTCACCAACGTGCTCAACAACGCCATCAAATTTACGCCCCACGGCGCCATCGGCCTGGCCGTGTCGCTCGACCCCCGCCACAGCGGCCAACCCCGGCTCGTGATTCGCGTCACCGATTCGGGCGTGGGCCTTGACGAAAACCAGATTGAGCGACTCTTTGATGCCTTCGTGCAGGCAGACAGCTCCACCACCCGACGCTTCGGCGGCACCGGCCTGGGGCTCACCATTTGCCGACGCATCGTGGGCATGATGGGCGGCGAAATCCGCGCAGCCAACCGCCCCGCCGGCGGCGCCGTGTTCGAAATCGTGCTGCCCCTGAGCGCCGAGCCCCCTCCCCAAGTGCCCACCACCACCTGCCCCGTAAAACTCGTGGGCCTGCCGGCGCTCGAAGCCCAGAGCTTTGCCACCGAGCTGCGCGCCTGGCACGCCGATGTGCGCATCATCGATTCGTTCGGCCACCTCAGCCGCTGGGCGCTCACGGGCTCGGATGCCGAAATCCTCGTGATCCCCACCGAAGCCCTGAACGACGCCATCACGCGCCACCACGTCGATGCTGCCCTTGATGCCGGACGCTGCGTGGCCGTAGCCACCACCGTGGGCCAGCCCTGCACACCGATAAGCGATTACGCCGGGCGCATCATCCCGCTCGACCGCCCACTGCGCGCCCGCCATCTCTTCGAACGCTGCCTGCCCATCGCCGCCGCCGCCCAATCCCCCCGGCAAGCCGGACGCCTGTGCGGCATGCACATCCTTGCAGCCGAAGACAACCGCATGAACCAAATGGTGCTGCAACAACTGCTCGAACACGAAGGCTGCAACGTCACCCTTGCCATCAACGGCGAACACGCCCTATCCACACTGCAAGACCGCGGCAGCACCAGCTTCGACCTCGTGCTCGCCGACATCCAAATGCCGGGTATGGACGGCTACGAGCTCACGCGCCGCATCACCTCAATCGACCCCCTGCTGCCCGTGCTCGCCCTCACCGCCAGCACCTTGCCCGAAGACCGCTACCGCAGCTTCGAAGCCGGCATGCGCGAACACATCGTTAAACCCGTCGACCTCGACACCCTCGTGGCCTGCATCTCACGCCACAGCCGCCACCGCCTCTCGGGCCCACCTGGCGCCACCACGACGCTGCACCAGTAGCCCCATCCAGACGATCACCTTGCAAACCCTGATCAAAACATGCTATAGTTCACCTCTTCGCGGCTGTAGCTCAGTTGGATAGAGTACTTGGCTACGAACCAAGGGGTCGTGGGTTCGAATCCTGCCAGCCGCACCAGAATCAACGTTCTAGATCAACGGGTTAGCTCCACAAGGGCTAACCCGTTTTTCTTTGTGCCGCGCTAGCCCGCCCCTCACCCAAAGGGTTAACCCTTAACAAGCTAGCTGCTTCAGCGTATGCTCGCAACTCCTGTGCTGGCCCCGCTGCGTGCTTGCTTGCCAAGCAGACACTGCGTTGAGTGGCCCGCGCATTGCCGCATCCCTTTGCTGTATTTGCCCATGTCGATCTCTACGCTGGCGCTGATGAGCGCGCTGATCATGGCCCTTGCACTGACGGCCAACTTCTTTGTGGCCGCGTGGCGGCTGAATCTCATCGGCATCTTCGAGCGCAGCGTGCCGCTGTCGTGGCGGCAAGTGTTGGCCGGCACGGCCGCCGCCGCCCTGCCTTGGCTCGGCGCCTACCTGGCCATGACGCTGGCGCAGCATTACGCCGATCGTCATGGCGCCGCTGATCTGGCGCTGTCGTGTGCAGCCATGGGCTGCGGGTTGCATGGCCTGATGGATGCCTTGGTTGGTTGGGGTAACGCGCGCGCCACAGCCTAAAGCGCCCCCCCGGCCCCTTGGGCTAAACCGCATACACGGCGCCTTGAGGCGCCGTTTTTCGTTGTGCATTTTTTGCGCTCCGAGGCAAGCCACCTCGGCAACGCATCCGCCTCGCGCACCCAGCGGCATGCATAATTGAGTAACGCTCAATTATCAATATCGCATGCCGCCCCCTCTGCAACGCGTGGCACCGCGCCGCGCCAAATCGCAACTGCGTGTTGCCGAGCTGCTCACTGCAGCAAGGCAGGTGTTCTCTGAGCACGGTTTTCAACGCGCCACCACCGCACATATCGCCGAGCGGGCAGGGGTGTCTGAGGCCACGGTGTTCACCTATTTCGCCGGCAAGCGCGAGCTGTGCATGGCGGTGATCATCGATTGGTACGACGAACTCAGCACCGATCTTGAGCAGACGCTGCCCACGCTGCCCGGCATCCACGCCCAACTGGCTTATGCCATTCGCCAACATCTGGTGACGCTGCTGGCCGATGGCTCAGGCATGTGCGCACTGGTGCTTGGCGAGGGGCGAATGAACCCCCAGGCTGCGGGCGCCGATCTGGCCGATCTGGCATGCGTCAGCACCGATTGCAAACGCCGCTACACCACGCCGCTGATGGATTGCCTGGCCCGCGCACAAGCAGCCGGCGAGATTCGGCAAGATATGCCGCTGCGCCTGTTGCGCGATTTGATTTATGGCTCGATGGAGCATGTGTTGTGGGATTCGATCACCGCACAAAAACGCCCCGCCATCGATGCCACCGCCGAGCAGCTTACGGCGTTGATCTGGAGCGCGTTGATGCCGCGCGACGCCTCGCTCGATGCGCTGGCACGGTTTCGAGCTGACGTAACACACGCCCTGCGGCAACTTGAAATTGAGTCAGACTCAAATAAAAATACCTCCACCCGAAGCCACCGCCGATAGCCCCATCAACCATCGCCATGCCTGCACTCATCACCCAGATCAACACCCGATCCGACGCTTTTAAATCCAATGCCCAGGCCATGCAGGCGCTGATCGATGATCTCGACGCCAAACTTGAGCAGATCGCTTTGGGCGGTGGCGAGGCCCCGCGCGTTAAACACTTGGCGCGCGGCAAGCTGCTGCCGCGTGATCGCGTCGAGGGGCTGCTCGATCCCGGCTCGCCGTTTTTAGAGATCGCGCCACTGGCCGCATTCAACGTCTACAAAGAAAAAGATGGCCGCGACGCCGCCCCCTGTGCCGGGGTGATCGCCGGCATTGGCCGCGTGGCAGGCGTTGAGTGCGTGATCGTGTGCAACGACGCCACCGTGAAGGGGGGCACCTACTATCCGCTGACGGTTAAAAAACATCTGCGCGCCCAAGAGATTGCGCAGCAAAACCGCCTGCCCTGCATCTATCTGGTGGATTCGGGCGGCGCCAATCTGCCCAATCAAGATGAGGTGTTCCCCGACCGCGATCATTTCGGGCGCATCTTCTACAACCAGGCCAATATGAGTGCGGCGGGCATCCCGCAAATTGCCGTGGTGATGGGCTCGTGCACCGCCGGCGGCGCCTATATGCCAGCCATGAGCGACGAAACCATCATCGTCAAAAACCAGGGCACGATTTTTTTGGGCGGCCCGCCGTTGGTGAAGGCGGCCACGGGCGAAGAGGTGACGGCTGAAGATCTGGGCGGTGGCG
>CAZUCW010000102.1:0-8801 GCA_964618825.1 uncultured Aquabacterium sp. | reverse complement strand
TGGTAGACAAAGCTGTCTTGGCGCAGCTGCAAAAAGTGCAGCCACGAAGCCAGCGTGAGGCGCCAGCGGGCGTTGGCGCCGTCGCTGCCCAGTTGTGAGGCGCCCACCACGTAGCCGTGCCATGCGCGCCAGCGGCCATCGGCGCGCAGCAGCCGCAGCGTGAGCTGCTCGCCCATGAGCGCCTTGAGCTCGAAGTGCGCCGAGGTGCTCAGGCAATCGAGCTCAAACACAAACGGCTCGTTGATGGCCTCGCGCCCATCAAAGCGCTCTACCACCAGCGCCGCCTCGGGCAACGCCGTGTCGAGCCGAATCAGCCGCGTGGCCTGATTAAAAAACCGCGTGAAATCCAGCCGCGAAGCCAGCGCGTCTTGAAAGCTCTCCAGCAGCCCCGCCGGGCTCGTGCTGCTGAGTTCGGCAAGACGGGATGACAGACCGCCCAGGCCGGTGGGGTTGAGGTTCATTGGGGCCTCCGCTGAAGTGCGTTGTGTGTTGTGGGTGCGGGATCAGTGGTGAGATACAGGCGGCGCCGTGGCGGGCGCAGGCGCCGCGCCGGGGGGCGTTGCCGGGGCCAGCACGGCTGCGGCGCTGTCGTCGCCGGCGATCAAGCTGGGCAGTTGCAAGCCCTTGAAGTTGATGCCGCCGGTTGGGGCGCCCGCCGGGGCGTTGGGGGCGGGGGCGTTCATGCCGGGGCTGCTGATGATGCGCAGCTTGACGGGCACGGCCAAGCTGGCGCCGCTGGGGCTCGTCCAGCGCAGCTCAAAGGTGGAGGCATCAATCTTTTTGCGTGTGGCCGACCCCAGCATTTTTTCGAGACCGAAATTGCCCGGAAAGTTGATGAACTCGACCGCACGGCCATCAAAGGCCACGCCGGTGATCTTGACGCCCGGGGCGCCTTGCGGGCTGGGCCAAACGAAGTTTGTCCAGGCAGCGGCGGTGTTGCGGTAGCGCAGCTGTTGGCCGTCGATCTCGATGGTGTATTCGCTCAGGCCCGGCGCAGGCAGCGGCAGCATCTGAAACACTGTTTGGTTGCTGGATGCGGCTGCGGCGTCAGCCCCGCTGCCGGCACCCACTGCACCCGCATCCCCTTGGCCGGGCAGCGGGGCCACCCAGCCGGCAAAGCTGCCGGCAAACTCGGTGCGCAGCCGGATGCCGATGTCGGCCCAGGTGCGCGGTGTGAGCGTGTCGCCACGGCGCACGGTGAGGCCCGCCAAGGCTTGATCCGAAAATTTGGCGATGCTGCCTTGCGCGCCAAACACCTTGGCAATTTCACCCGGCGCGGCCTCGATGCGCGAGCTGCCATCAAACGGATATTTGCCGGCCAGCGCAGCGTTGAAGGGCTGCAGCACTTGTGCTGTCCAGACGCGGTTGAGCTCGGCTTCGGCGGGGCTCACCAACACGGCGTAAGACTGCATCAGCGGGCGCACGAGCAGTGGGCGCAGCGCGGCTTTGGCGCTGTCGCTCATGCCCGTGAGCATTTGCTCATCGACCAACCTGAGCGCATCGCTGAGCTCAGAGCCGTTGCCGTCGAGCGTGGCCAGCATCAGCGCACGGCTGGCGGGGCCGGGGTCGCCCTGGGTTTTCATTTGATTGAAGCGGCTGCGGATTTTTGAGAGCGCCTCGAGATAGCGGCGCATCAGCGTTGGGTCTTTGTCTCGGCTCATCATCAGGCGTGCCACGCCGGCAAACTCGCGGCCGATCGGGCCCATCGGGATGGCTTCTTTGTGGCCCCCCTCGCTCACTTTGAGATCGATGTGCACGCCGCTGGGTGCGCGCCCCAGAATGGTCTGCTTGAACCACTCGACAAAGCCGCGCTTGGCGCCACCGATGCGCTCGTTGAGCAGCGAGGGGTTGTCCCACGAGGTTTCGTCGTACAGCCGCTGCATCAGCTTGCCCACGGGCGATTCGGTGGGGTCGCCCAGGCGGTTCATGCGCGTTACGGCGCCCTCAAAGCCGCCGAATTCGTTGATGCTCACGCCCTGCATAAAGCGGCGCCACTCGGCCACGTATTCGGTTTTGTATTGCTCGGTGAGGGCTTTTTGGATGGCCTCGGGGCTGCCTTCGAGCGTGAGGTCGTCGCGCAGCGAACTCTTGAGCACCCAATCTTCGGATTGCAGCTCTTTGTTGGCGGCGTTCTGGATGGCTTCTTTAACGTAGCCGTCCCACGCATCGCGGGTGAACACGCCCGACACCGCCACGCTGCCGGCCACGATGTCTTTGTCGGCCTCGCTCACGATGCGCGCCACGGTAACCGGCCCGAAGCGCGTGGCAGCGCGGGCTTTGATTTCGGCGAACACGCGCTCGCGTGCCGGCATGCCTTTCACCACGCGGCGCAGGTTTTCGCGGGTTTGATCCACCAGCGTGAGGTTGTTGGCCACCGCCGGAAAGGCCGGATCGTTCATCTGCGTGAGCGAATACGAGATGAGTTTTTCGGCTGCGCGGATCATCTCTTCGCGCGGCATGCCGCCCCGATTGGCCTCGAGCCAGCCGCGCCAAAAGCGCGTGAGCTGATCGCTCATGTGGCCCGCTTCGAGGTGGCTGTGATCGGCCAACATGAGGTAGACCTTGAGCGCGTTGTAGGCATCGCTCACATCGTTGGCCTGGGCCACGGTGTAGGGCGTGGGCGTCTTGGCTGCGGTGGCGTTGTCGGGTGAGGGGGCCGCGCCCGCTGCCGCCTCGGGGGGCGCACCGGCCTGGGTGTTGAGCGGCTGCAGCTGTGCGGCGTGCGCGTTCACATCGGTGAGATAGCCTTCGAGCGATTCGGCCACCGGTTGCAGCATCACCTCGTGCAGCCCGGCAAAGTATTCGCGCTTGACGACCGCCTCAATGCGCTCGCCCTGATACAGCCCCAGCCCGATCGACCACGGGTGGTTGTCGCGGTAGTTTTGCAGCTGCGTCAGGCGGTCTTGCAGCAGTTGCAGCGCTTGCAGCCGCGAGGCCAGATCGAGCTTGTTGTCTTGCAGCTTGATGGCCTGTTCGAGATCAGCTTGCGCATGCGCCACGAGCTGGCGGTTGCCCACATAAGACCACGTCCACAAACTCAAGGCTGTGCCCAGCACCAAAACGCCGCCTAAAAATGTGGCCAGACGCAGCCGGCGCTTGGTGGGGCTGAGGTATTGCTTAACGAGCTGGCGATCAGCGAAAACCACTTTTGAGAACAGCTCGCGCAAGAAAAAGCCGGTGTTTGAATAGACCGCAGCACCGTCGCTGGCACGCAGTGTCAGGCCAAAGCGCTGGCCCACGCGCTCGCTGGCGCGCTGGGTTGATTCGCCTTGTTGCACGGCGCTGGTGAAATAAAAACCCCGAAAGATTGGGCGGAACTGATACGGGTTGTCTTCGAACAGGGTGGTTAAAAAATTGCGCAGCGCCGGCTTGAGCCCCGCGAATTCGAGCGGAAACATCAACACACCGGGCGGCAGTTGTTCGCCACGGTGCATGCCCATGTGAGCGATGGCGCTCTCTTTGAGGCCTTCGTGCAGCTCATCGAAGCGCTGCTCAAATTGCGCGATGGCATTGTGCTGATCGGCGTTGGCGCCGCTGGTGGCTTGGGGCTGATAGGGCAGCGTTGCGCCCCACACCCGCTCGCGCGATTCGCGGTCGCGATCCATAAAAAATTCGGCAAAACCGCCGATGAGATCGGCCTTGGTAAACATCACGTAAACCGGCGCAAATACTTCGAGCTGCTCGGTGATCTCTTGCATGCGCTGGCGCAGTTGCTTGGCCAGGCTGATCACCTGCTCGGGCTTGGCACCCATCAACTCGGCCACACTCACCGCCACGATGATGCCGTTGATGGGGGCCTTGGGGCGATGGCGCTTGAGCAGCTGCAAAAAGCCCGTCCACTCGGCGCGGTCTTCGTCGTGCACGGCGTAGCGCCCGGCGGTGTCGAGCAAGATGCCCTCGGTGGTAAAGAACCAATCGCAGTTGCGCGTGCCACCGATGCCTTGCAGCACCGAGCCTTCGAGTGTCGATTGCCCCTCTTGCGCCGCAAACGGAAACTGCAGCCCCGAGCGCACGATGGCCGAGCTTTTGCCCGCCGCCGGGTTGCCGATCACCATGTACCAAGGCAGGGCGTAGAGCGCCTGCGTGCCCGACACTTGGCCGAGCTTCGAGGTTTTGAGCGTTTTGATGGCTTCGCGCATGCGTTCGCGCAGCAGCTTCACTTCGGCGAGCTGTTTGGGATCGCGCGTGGCGTTGGCGTGTTGAACGGCATCGCTGGCCGAGTCGTCAAGCGCGGCCTCAAACCGGGCTGCCGCGCGCTGATCGCGCCGCCGCCGCCACAGCCACACGCCCAGCCACGTCAACCCAGCCAGCACCAGCAGCACCGAGGCCCACACGGCGGCCACCTGCAAGGCTTGTGCGCCCAAAAACAAAAACGCCGCCAGCGCCACAAAGCCGATCACGGCCAAGGTGCGCGGATCGATCAGAAAACTCCACAAGCGTTGCATGATCAGGGCCTACTCAAAAACAGATACAACAAAAACTCAGGCGGCCAACGGCAAAGATTGCGCGGCTGCGGGCGGGGCGGGCTGCAACACCACGGCGCCGCGTTCGAGGGGTGCGCTCACGGTGGCGGCCACCACCACCTGCTGCTCGGTGGCGGCATGTTGGGCGGCCAGAGCCACACACAGCGCGGCATGCGCCACGCCGCAATCGCCCAAGGCCACACCCAGAGCCACCACATCTTGCGCGGCGTCGAGGTGGCCCATGTGCTGCAGCATCGCGCCATACCACTCGGTGGTGCGGCTGGGGCGCAGATCGGCATCGCACACCGCAGCCTGCACCGTGTCGGCAGGCACGCTGGCGGCTTGCAGCGCGTCGCCCAACGTGTCGCGCGCCACCTCGGGGCTGATGCGCCCAGCCTCGTCGGCGGGCTTATCGCGTAGGCGCCGCGCCCAGCGGTGCAGCGTGGCCGGCGGGTGTGCGGCTTCAAACTCGGCCTCGGTGCCGGGTGCCGGCCAATCGGGGGTGGCCAGCAGCAGGCCCACCGCCGCCTCGCCCAGCGTGGCGCCCTTGGGCTGGCGGCCCGACATCAACACCCCCCGCCGCTCCCAGTGCGCCGCCGTGGCTTCATCGAGCAGCGAATCGGCCACAAGCAGCAGCAGTAACCCCGTGCGGCGCTCGCGCTGCCACAGCAACAACTGTTGATCGGCCCAGGCCAACACCTCGGCGCCCGAGCTCAGCGCTGGCACCACCACGCGATGCAACCGGGGGTCGAACCGCTCGATCGCGCCCAACTGCGGCGCCAGCCAGGCCCGAGCCAGGGCCTGATCGGGGGATTCGGACGGCGCCCCCTCGGCGGGTGTCTCGTTGATCGAACCCTCGGTGCTGCGCGGCAGACACAACGCCACCGTTAAAGCCACCGCCGTGGCCGGATCAGGCCGTGTCGGCGCAGCCATGGGCGCCACTGCAGATGTTGATCGCCCCGCCGCCAGACGCTGCGCCTGCGCATCGGCCCACACCGCCACCCCTGCGGCCAGCCACTCGGGGCAAGGCGCCAGCAAACCCAGGCAACGCAACAGCCGAGGCGAAGGCTCGACATCGTTCAAGGGATGCGGCCCGGTGCCGCCGCCATCGAGCGCTTCGGCCAGCGCTGCGCGCACGCCATCCACATCCAGCCCATCGACGCGCGTGGCAAACAAAGGCTGGCCCTCATCATCGAGCAATTCGGCATCGGGCCGAGGCCGCACCTCGCTATCGCGCACGGCAGCCCACACCGCTGCTGCATCATCCCCCGCTGCCGTGTGCACCCATTGCGCCAGCACCCGCGCCGTCCAGCGGCGCTCATCTGCTGAGGCATCGGCCCCGCTCGCCCCACTGCCAACCGGCGCCGCCTGCCCCGCAGCCGCTGCAGCCGCACGCGCCGCCGCCACTTTTTCGCCCGACCGCCGCCACGCCCAACGCAGCACAAAAAACCCCGCCACCACCGCCAGCGGCAACGCCACCAAATACAGCACCACATCCTCTTGCGTGATCGCGCGATGCGTGCGGTTCCAGACGACGATCGTGGTGCCCCACACCAGCGCGGTGAGCACAACAATCCAGGCCAGATTTTTGGCAAGGGTTTTCAAAATGACGGTCCCCTGAATGTCTTATGGATAACGAGCGTCACCATCTAAATGGAAATGGCAAACAGGCAAAGTTATTTTTTGCAAAGCGATGTGTGCGATCGGTATACGCAGCCATCGCCTGGTGGTTCCTCATGGGCTAGCAACAAGAACGAGCAGCCCGGCAATTCGAACTGCCCAACCAAAAACTCGCCGTCAATCCTGATGCCGTAATGGCGCCCACCTTGTGCGAGCCAACCGAAGCCCTCTTTGCAGTGGGCGTGGGTTGGCTTTTGAAGACTGAATCGGGTGATCGGGGTCATCTCTCTGGCCAAAAGTAATCGAACAGTTCGGAAGATCCAGCACCATCTCATCCCATAGCCCGAATGATGATCGCCTGGGTCAGCGCATGAACTGCGCCCACGACGACCAGGGCCCCCGCGCCCCAAAATGAGGATCGCTTCAGGGCCGGGTGCCTCAAATAGGCGAGCCGCCCCCAACCTGACAGCAGGATCATCACGGCGACCAGGGTGTTGAGATAGAGCACCCCACCGTAAAACGTGATCTTGCCGAGATAGACGCTCTGCTTGTTGATATCCGTCGAGAGGATGAACAGCAAGAATGCACCCCAGCAAGCCATGAGCCAGACCGACGACCAGCGCACCAAGTGAGCTGGCAACGAAGACTTATCGGAGACCTGCGTCATAGAGTTTCTTGGCTAAATCGGCCCAGCGCCGCGGGCGGCCTGGATATGAAATAGAACCCTACGCAGAAAAAAATTGGGATCAAAGCCAGCAAGAGCAACACGACTCCTCTGTAAACCGATGACATCCACATTCGCTTGAACAAACCCACAACAAACGCCACCAGATAGCAGCCAAACAGCAGGCTTCCGACCACCGATTCGTCACCCAGCACACCCCAGATGGTGAAGAAGCCCTTCGCGTCAGTTATCAAATTCATAAAAGTGATCCGACTCAGCGATAAGGTTTGACAGCGTCAGGCTGGGCGCTTGTTCAGATAAAGAACGCCGATCAAAAACAGAATCGGCATGAAGAGCATGCAGGCAAAAACCAGCCCTTGGTACAGCCTGGTTTGTCGCAAGCGTTCGGACAGCCCCAGCAACGCGACCACCAACGATAGGGCGGCGAGGCTGCCAAACAAATCGCTGTTGGCCAATACAGCTAGATAGCCAGGCAAATCGTTCATGAGTTGTTGAAGTCCAAGAAATTCCACCGGTAGAACAAAAAGGCACTCAGAAAACTCATTTCGTGATGCGCTGTGGATTGGATGTCTATCTTCATAAGCCAGATAGTTTTTGTTCCGCAAAGTACAGCTGATGCGTAGATGTTGAAAGCGTTAGCACGAATAGCAAGGGCGTGCCACGGCTCATTGATCGATTGAGAGCGACGCAGAGGTAATGGCCGGCGCGAGCTTCACGAATGTCGAACCAGTCAGCTGGTTGAGACAGATCGAGCACACCGCGTTTGAGCCATTCGCGATACGTCGCCGCAGGAACATTCATGGGTGTGGCGTGAAGAGTCGGAAATACGTGTTTGGCATAGACCAAGCCTTGTCGAATGTCTTCGCCGACGTAGCCAACGACCACCCCCTTGTGCTGAGCCAGCGTGGCATCTTGTCCGCGCCAAAAATGTTCAGCGCGAGACACGTTGGAAAATTCAATGGGCTCCAGGAGAACGCGATCCGTTGATTTGCCAAGAGCACACCCACGCAACACAGCGGCGCTCGGACGAGCCGCCCATGAGACCGCTGAGATGCCGGTTAAAAGAACCACTACAACAAATAGGTTGCGAATCAAAGCCATGGCTTAGCGCGAGTCACGTTCAGGTAGTGGGGTGATTGCTTCCAAAAAATCGTGCCACCGTAGGCGGCCGTTGACTCATACACATGATCGGCACTGTCAATCAGCTGTTTTTCGATAACGGTCTTGCCACCTATGCGCTTCTTCTTGTTCTTGTATAGGAAGACGGTTTTCATTGTTGAAGGTTGAATGCCGTAGATGTTGTGCTGCGGCTCAGAAAATTGAATGCCGTGTTTGACTTTGAAATGGTTGTCGTAGTTGGATTTGATGTCGGCTCCATCCCAGAAATAAGCACCATTCGAGAAGTCCTCACCGCCGCACATGGCGTTGCGCGCGGCCATAACCGCAGTTTTCATAGCGGCATCCTTCTCAATGTCTTCTGGCTTGGCATGCATAAGTTGCTTGTATCGATCGTTGCCGTCACTGGTGACGAATGAAAACGTTCTGTCGGTGGTGCCGAAGGTTCGTATGGACGTGTAGCCACGAGCTTTCATTTGGCGATACAGCACGCTGGCGATCGCAAATATTTCTTGTCTGTCATTTGCAATTGAGCCCTCGCCATAGGCCATCGCTGCGAGCGATCGTGTTTCGTCATCAAGCGGCAAGAGTTCACTCATGATCCAAACACGTCTACCTTGTTAAGCCAGAACGTCACCATGGCAGTTGCATTTCCGGAAAGCTTCTTGGTGGGGGTGGTGAATTCCTTGTTGCGAACAACTTGCCGATCGTTTTCAAACAAGTCGTAGCGAAAACCAGGGACGGGATGACCTTGTTCGTCTTCGAGAGAGAACCACTGCTCCAAAACGATGTCTTCTTGGTCTTGTGCGGTTGGCCTCGCCTTCAACGGCTGCTGCACCGCCAGCCCTTTGGCGATTTCGGCCTCTACATTCGGACGTTGCGGTGCGGCGGGGGCGGCTGCTGTGCCGGCGCCGGCA
>CAZUCW010000101.1:0-8834 GCA_964618825.1 uncultured Aquabacterium sp. | reverse complement strand
ATGATGGCGCTGTCGGGTACATCGATTTCGAGCACGAAATCAATCTTGACGCCGGCGGCTTTCATGGCGTCGGCCTGAGGGATGGTGCGCGGAAAGCCGTCGAATAAAAAGCCCTTGGCGCAATCAGGCTGGGCGATGCGCTCTTTGACGAGGCCGATGATGATGTCGTCACTGACGAGCCCGCCGGCATCCATCACTTTTTTGGCGGCTACGCCCAACGGGGTGCCGGCTTTGACGGCAGCGCGCAGCATGTCGCCGGTCGAGATTTGCGGAATGCCGAATTTTTCGCAGAATTAAGCGGCTTGGGTGCCTTTTCCGGCGCCTGGCGCGCCCAGCAGAATCAGTCTCATGGATCTCCTCGGTGGTGACGGCTGTCGGCGAGGCTTTGAGGCCGCTCGCGACGCACACGCAAGCGGCCAAGAATACCATGCATGCCCCTCAAACATGGGGGCCGCATGGTGGCTCGCCTGTGGGTTTTCAGGGGGCTGGGCGTGCGGCTGATGCAACGATGGCACGCACGCGGGCAAGGTCTTCGGGGGTGTCGACTCCGGGGCCAGGTGCTTGCTCGCACATGTGCACCGCAATGCGCTCGCCATGCCAGAGCACGCGCAGTTGTTCAAGGCTTTCGATGATTTCGAGCGGGCTGATGGGCAACGTCGGGAAACCGCGTAAAAAACCGGCGCGGTAGCCATACAGGCCGATGTGGCGCAGCGGTGGCGGGCTCGACAGTGATGCGGGCAATGCATCACCGCCGGGCTGCGTGCCGCTCGCGTAACCATCGCGCCACCACGGGATCGGGGCGCGCGAAAAATATAAGGCCCGCCCGGCCTGATCCGTTACTACCTTGACGACGTTGGGGTTGCGCAGATCGTCGATGGTGTGAAGCGGGTGCGCGGCGGTGCTCATCACGCAGTCGGTGCGTTTGATCAGCAAGGCGGCGCAGGCGCTGATCAGTGTGGGGTCGATGAGGGGCTCGTCGCCTTGCACGTTGACGATCAGATCGTCGCCGTCGAGGCCGAGTTGTGTGCAGGCTTCGGCCAGGCGATCGCTGCCGTTGAGATGGTCGGCGCGGGTGAGGATGGCCGACACGCCGTGCGCCGTGCAGGCTCGGACGATGGCGTCGTCGTCGGCGGCTACCACCACGTGTTGGGCACCGCTTTTGGCGGCACGCTGGGCTACGCGCACGATCATTGGCAATCCACCTATATCGGCCAGAGGCTTGCGGGGCAGGCGGGTGGACGCCAACCGGGCCGGAATCAGCACTGAAAAATCCATGCTCAACCGGCGTCAGGGTGGGCGGCCTGATCGTTGGCTTCGGGCCAGGTGCGGGCTTCGTTTTCGAGCATCACCGGGATGCCGTCGCGCACCGGAAAGGCCAGTTTGTCGGCCTCGCAGATGAGCAGCCGGGCTTCGCGGTCGTGCCGCACGGCACCTTTGCACAGCGGGCAGACGAGCAGTTCGAGCAAGCGGGTATCCATGATGGGCAACTCTTGGAGAGGTTTTTTGTGGGGATAGGCTCAGCGTGGGGCACTTAGCCGGGCGGTGTTGAGGTGGCAGCGAGCGCGGCACCACAGGCGGCGTCGCAGGCAGCGTCAAGCGCTGCAAAAAAAGCCGGATCAGGGTGAAAGTCTAGCGCTGCGACCCATACATCGCAGTGTGGACGCTCGCGAGCCAGCACCTCGGGCGCGAGTTTGACGGCGTCTTTTTCGGTGAGGATCACCCGGGGCGTGTGGGCAGGCCAGGGCAGTGTGGCGAAATCGAAGTGATCGCCCAGGGCCAGTGTGTCGATGGCCAAACCGGCTGTACGCAGTTGATCAAAAAAACGCTGCGGCACCGCGATGCCGGCTACCGCCAGCCCACCTTGCTCGGGTATCGATGCAAACGGTTGTGCGGGGGCTCCGCGCCACCAATCGGCCAAACGGCAGGCGCCGCTCAGTTGGCGTGAGGCGAGGTGGCCAGGCAGCGGTGTGCTGGGTTGTGTGGCGTTGTAGAGCACGATTTGTTGCGTGGCCGGGCTCAGCGGTGGGGTATGGATTGATTCGCGCAGCGGGCCGGCGGGCAGCAGCCAGCCGTTGCCGGCGCCACGTTCGTCGAACACGATCACCTCGATATTTCGCGCCAGGCGCAAATGCTGCAGGCCGTCATCGCACACGATCAGGTGCAGGTTGGGATGCGCGCCGAGCAGGGCTTGCGCAGCGGCCACGCGGTCGGCGCCCACGGCCATCGGTGCACCTGTGCGGCGGTAGATCAGCAACGGCTCATCGCCCACCTCGGCGGCGGTTGATGCCGATCTCACGTGCACCACGCTGGCATGCCGGGTGGCAACGGCGCTGCGCCCATGGCCGCGCGACACCACGCCCACACGCAAACCACGGGCTTGCAGATGCTGCACGACGGCTATCGCGGTGGGTGTTTTGCCCGCGCCACCGGCCACACGGTTGCCGATCACGATCACGGGCACCGGCAGACGCACGCTGCGTAATATGCCCAGGCGATAGAGCGTGCGCCGCAAAGCGCTCAGGATGCCAAAGAGCAGGGCCAGCGGCAGCAGAGCTATGGGTAGCGGGCCACGATGCAGCCAGGCGCGCGTCAGGTGATCGGCCATGCGCGCGATCAGAGGCGAGGGGGCACGCGTGCTCGGCGGGGGCATCCCTCAGCCTCAGGAGCCGTCGCTGCCGCCCGAGGTATTTTGGGTGGCAAACGACAACTGCTGCAAGCCGGCGCGCCGGGCGGCATCCATGACGTTGATCACGCTTTGGTGCGCTGATGCAGCGTCAGCAGAGATCACGATGATCGCCTTGGTGTCGCCTTGAGCGGCGCTACGCAATTGCGCCGACAGCACGTCGACGCTGCGGCCATCCACCGTTTGCCCATTGATTGCGTAGCGCCCATCGGCAGCCACGATCACCGAGATTTCGTGAGGGCGCTTGATCGGCATCTGGGCATTGGCCGTGGGCAGATTGATCTTGAGCTCGGCCAGCCGCGAGAAAGTGGTGGTGAGCATCAAGAAAATCAGCACCACCAGCAGCACGTCGATAAACGGCACGAGATTGATCTCGGGCTCTTCGATGCGGCGGGGGCGGAAGTTCATGGCCATATGGCAGCAGCGCTTTCGGCTCAGATCAGGTTTCAGCTCAGGCTTGTTTGGCGGGGATGGCAAAACGCAACAGGTGCGGCACCAGGCGCTCGGTGGCGAGCTCCATCTCGAGCGTGTAGGCGTCGATCTTGCCCTTGAAGTAGCGGTAGGCCATCAGTGATGGGATGGCCACGATCAGGCCGAATGCCGTGTTGTAGAGCGCCACCGAAATGCCGTGTGCGAGTGCTTGCGGATCAGCACCCGCGCCGGCGGTCGCCGCGCCGCTGGCGCCAAACAGCTCGATCATGCCAACCACTGTGCCCAGCAGGCCCAACAGCGGCGCAGCGGCGGCGATGGTGCCAATAGTGTTGAGAAAACGCTCCATCTTGTGCACGGCATGCCGGCCAGCCATCTCAAAGGCGTTGCGCAGCAGCGCCTCGGTGAAGCGGGGCTCGACGATGATGGCGCGCAAGCCACTGGCCAGCACCAGGCCCTGCACTGAGTTGTCGGCCAGTTTGTTGACGGTATCGGCGGCCGGCAGGCTGGCTCGGGTAACCGAGATCACCTCATCGACCAACCGGGGTGGTGCCACGCGCGATTCGCGCAGCGACAAGGCCCGCTCAATGATCAACGCCAGCGCCACAACAGAGCACAACAGCAAAGGGATGATGGGCCAACCGGCGGCTTGTAAGATCGAAAACAAGACAGGATCCTCTTGAAACGATGGCGCCAGCGATGTGCTCGGCAGGGGGGCGACGCTGGCCGCGCGCTTGAATGCGGCGGCGATTATGGCCCCAAGCGCATCGACATTGGCTGGCGCATGTCGCGATTGACACCAAAATCGGGCTTGAGTTTTGCTTGGGCGCTCGGGCCGTCCACCGAAATTGTGGATAACTTTGTGGGTAAGCATGGTGGCACCCCCGGCAAGCCCAGAAAAATCAAGGCTCTCAACAAATTGCCTAAAGAATGAGCACGAAAAAACCATTAAAAATCAACGAGTTGAACCAATATGAAGGCTTTGTGACGGGTGATGTGGCCGGCAAACCTAGATTTGGCGGGCTTGTGGAGTTCCTGACCCGCATGGATGCTGGCTTTGCGAGGCGTTGCGCCCATGGCGACGCTGTTTGAGCCGCGCGGCGCGGGCGCTCGCCCCAGGGTTTGGGGGGTGTCGGCGCTGGTTCAGGCGGTAGCTGACAGCCTGTCGGCGCGCTTTGCAACGTGCGTGGTGCGCGGCGAAATCGCTGGCTTTTCTCGCGCAGCCAGCGGGCATTGCTACTTCACGCTCAAAGATGAATCTGGCGCGGCCAGTTTGCGCTGCGCCATGTTTCGCCGTGCAGCAGATCGCTTGGCCGAGCTGCCGCGCGAGGGCTGGCGTGTTGAAGTGCTGGGGCAGTTGGGGGTGTATGAGCCTCGCGGTGAGCTGCAGTTTGTGGTTGAGGCACTGGATCGCGCTGGTGCGGGCGCGCTCTATGAGCAGTTTTTGAGGATCAAGGCTCGGCTTGAATCCGAAGGGTTGTTTGATGCGGGCCGCAAGCGTGTGGCCACGGCGTTTCCGCGCAATGTTGGCGTGATCACCTCGTTGGCTGCTGCAGCGCTGCACGATGTGTTGACCGCGCTGGAGCGCCGCGCGCCACATGTGCGCGTGATCGTCTACCCCTGTTCGGTGCAGGGCGCCGAGGCGCCTGGGCAGATCGTGCAGGCGCTGGCGTTGGCGGCAGAGCGGGCCGAAGTCGATACGCTGTTGGTGTGTCGTGGCGGTGGCTCGCTTGAAGACCTCTGGGCCTTTAATGATGAGCATGTGGTGCGTGCTATCGCAGCCAGCCCGATCCCTGTGATTTGCGGCGTGGGGCACGAAACCGACATCACATTGGCCGATTTTGCGGCTGATGTGCGAGCGCCCACGCCTACGGCAGCGGCCGAGTTGTGCGCGCAGCCGCTGGCCGAGGCTGCTCAGACTTTGGCGCATATCGAGCGCCGTTGGCAACTGCGAGCGCGGGCCCAGATGGATCGCGAATCGCAGCGCCTCGATCGGCTGTTTGATCGTTTGTCGCGCCCTGCGCAGACCCTGCACCTCAGGCGCCAGGTGCTGGCCGATCTGGCGCAGCGTTGCGACGCTGCCCGCCGCGCCTGGCTGATGCAACAGCAGCACGCCCTGCAGCGCAAAGAGCAGGATCTGGCCCGTGGCGCGCAAGCCCGGCTGGGCGAGGCAAGACACCGGCTCGACCGGCTTGCCGTGCGTCTGCAAGGGCTCGATCCCGCGCGCGTGCTTGATCGCGGCTACGCTTGGCTGAGTGATGCGAACAACGGCCTGCCGATCACTTCGGTGCGCCAAGCGCAGGCTGGCCAGCCCGTGGTTGGGCAGTTGGCGGATGGCCGGCTCGATCTGCAGGTGCTGCAAGTGCAGCCCGCACGGCGCGCCAAGCCAGTGTGATCCCGACACAAATAGATGCCGAAGGCAAGGAGACCGCTCATGCGCGATGAAAACAACCGCCCCCCGGGGCTGGCCACGCGGGCCGTGCATGGCAGCACGACGCACGATGCCCACGGCAGTCCGTATACACCGATCTACAACACCACCACATTTGCGTTTGAGTCCACCGCCGATCTGCTTGAGGTGATCGATGGCAAACGGCGCGGCGCGCTCTACACCCGCTACGGGCTCAATCCCACCATCTTCGCTCTCGAAGAGACCTTGGCCGGGCTTGAAAGCGCCGAAATGGCCTGGGCGTTTTGCTCAGGCATGGCAGCCGAAACAGCGCTTTTTTTGACGCATGGACGCCAAGGCATCGTCTGCATCGGCGAAGCCTACGGCGGCACGCTTGAACTGCTGGGTGTGCAACTGCCGCAACTGGGCATCCGCACGCATTTTTTGCTGGGCAGCGAGCTGGATCAGCTTGATGCACTGCTCGATAGCGGCGTCAAGCTGGTGTTTTTCGAAACCCCATCCAACCCCACGCTCGCGTTGATCGATATTGGCGCCATGGCCAAGCGGGCTCATGCGCGCGGCGCACTTGTGGCGGTCGACAACACCTTTGCCTCGCCCGTGAACCAGCGCCCGCTTGAGCTGGGGGCCGACATCGTGATGCACAGCGCCACCAAATACCTGGGCGGGCACAGCGACCTCACGGCGGGCGCCCTCATGGGCTCAAAGGCCTTGCTCGCGCCGGTGTGGGATTGGCGCAAAAACCTCGGCTCAATGATTGCGCCCGAAACCGCCGCCTTGCTCTCGCGCAGCCTGCGAACCCTCGTGGTGCGCGTGCAGCAACACAACGCCTCGGCCCAGGCTGTGGCCGAAGCGATGGCGCAGCATGCCCGCATCGCCCGTGTGTTCTACCCGGGGCTGCCAAGCTTTGCCGGACACGATCTTGCGTGCCGCCAGATGCACGGCTTTGGCGGCATGCTGACGCTCGAGGTGCGCGGCTCGGGGGCCGATGCCACCCGCGTGGCCGATCGGCTGCGGCTGTTTGCGCTCGCCCCCAGCCTGGGCGGTGCCGAAAGCCTCGTTACCCAGCCCTGCACCACCACCCACCACGGCATCTCGGCCCAAGAGCGCGCCCGCCGTGGCATTTCAGATGCCATGTTGCGCTTGTCTGTCGGTCTCGAAGACACTGCCGATCTGATTGCCGATCTTGAGCAGGCGTTGCAGTGAAAGGGCTATTCATTGGCCCATAAAATGCGGCATATCAATTTTTGTGGACACGAGCACTGCATCGCGGTGCTGTGATCCGTTTGGCCTCACGTCTGGCCTCACATTAGCGTCACAACCCGGAGGAAATCTCATGACACACACCTTGCCCCCGCTGCCCTATGCCATGGATGCCTTGGCGCCGCACCTGAGCAAAGAAACATTTGAATATCACTACGGCAAGCACCATCAGGCTTACGTTACCAACCTCAACAACCTGATCCCGGGCACCGAGTTTGAAAACGCCAGCCTCGAAGACATCGTTAAAAAATCCAGCGGTGGCGTCTACAACAACGCCGCTCAAATCTGGAACCACACCTTCTTCTGGAGCTGCATGAAACCCAACGGCGGCGGCGCGCCTGGCGGCAAGCTGGCCGATGCGATCAACGCCAAGTGGGGCAGTTTCGATGCCTTCAAAGAGGCGTTCACCAAATCGGCTGTGGGCAACTTTGGCTCGGGCTGGACGTGGCTGGTTAAAAAGGCCGACGGCTCGGTCGATATTGTCAACATGGGGCCGGCTGGCACGCCGCTCACCACGGCAGACAAGCCGCTGTTCACTGTCGACGTGTGGGAGCACGCCTACTACATCGATTACCGCAACGCACGGCCCAAATTCGTCGAGGTGTTTCTAAACTCGCTGGCCAACTGGTCGTTTGCCGAAGCCAACTTTGGCTGACGGCTTCTGGTAGAGCACTCAAATAGGCCGGCGTCCTGCCGGCTTTTTTGCGCCTTGCGCATGCACCCGAGGCAGGCATTGGTGATACATTGCCTGCCGGATCCCCATTCAGTCCCTTCCCGTCGCCTTTTGTGATTCACAAGCAGTAAGGCGGGTCGCAATCCGCCAATCGGTCAAGCCGTGTCGCGGAAGGTTTATCAACCAGCCAACAGCCTTGCAGACCAAGGCAGAGGTGAGCGAAAAATGATGCAGCAATACAGGTCCAACTCATACCTGTTCGGGGGCAACGCGCCCTACGTTGAAGAGTTGTACGAGGCCTACCTCGATAACCCCGGCTCGGTGCCCGATAACTGGCGCGCTTATTTCGACGCGCTGCAAAACGTTCCGGCCACCGATGGCTCCGAAGCACGCGACGTGGCCCACGCGCCGGTCGTCGAATCCTTTGCACAGCGAGCCAAAGCCAACGCTTTTGCCGTCAAAACCAGCAGCACCGATTTGGCTGTTGCGCGCAAGCAGGTGCATGTGCAGTCGCTGATCGCGGCGTATCGTTTTTTGGGATCGCGTTGGGCCGATCTCGATCCGCTGAAGCGCCAAGAGCGCCACAAAATCCCCGAGCTCGAACCGTCTTTCTACGACTTTACCGAGTCGGACATGGACATCACGTTCAGCGCCACCAACACCTACTTCACTAAAGCCGAGCACATGACACTGCGCGAAATCGTGCAGGCTTTGCGTGAAACCTACTGCGGCAGCATTGGCCCCGAGTTCATGCACATCACCGATCCCGGTGAAAAGCGCTGGTGGCAAGAGCGCCTCGAAAGCATCCGCTCGAAGCCGACGTTTTCGGCCGAACAAAAGAAACACATCCTTGGGCGTCTCACGGCAGCCGAAGGGCTTGAGCGCTTTTTGCACACCAAATACGTGGGTCAAAAGCGTTTTTCGCTCGAAGGCGGCGAGAGCTTTATCGCCTCGATGGATGAGCTGATTCAGCGCGCGGGCCAGCAGGGGGTGCAAGAAACCGTGATCGGCATGGCCCACCGCGGGCGTCTGAACGTGCTGGTGAACACGCTGGGCAAGCAGCCGGGCGAGTTGTTCTCTGAGTTTGATCACACCGCTCCTGAAAACCTGCCGTCGGGCGACGTTAAGTATCACCAGGGCTTCTCGAGCGACGTGTCGACGCCTGGGGGCCCGATGCACCTGAGCCTGTCGTTCAACCCATCGCACCTCGAGATCGTCAACCCGGTGGTTGAAGGATCGGTCAAGGCACGTATGGATCGTCGCGGCGACAAAGAGGGCAACCAGGTGTTGCCCGTGCTCGTGCATGGCGATGCCGCTTTTGCCGGCCAAGGTGTGGTGATGGAGACGCTGGCGCTGGCGCAAACGCGCGGCTACTACAC
>CAZUCW010000100.1:0-8855 GCA_964618825.1 uncultured Aquabacterium sp. | reverse complement strand
CGTCACGTAGCGCGGCTCATTGAGACGCAGATCGGTTGTGATCACAGCAGGCAGACTCAACGACACGGTTTCGAGGCCGCCATCCACTTCGCGGGTGACCTTGGCTTTGCCGTCGGCCACTTCGACCTTCGAGGCAAATGTGGCCTGAGGCAGATCGGCCAGTGCCGCCAGCATCTGGCCGGTTTGGTTGCAATCGTCATCGATGGCTTGCTTGCCGAGGATGATCAGATCCGGTTTTTCTTTGTCGACCAGCGCCTTGAGCACTTTGGCCACAGCCAGCGGCTGCAGTTCGGCATCGGTTTCGACGAGGATGCCGCGATCAGCGCCAATGGCCATGGCCGTGCGCAGCGTTTCTTGGCATTGCGCCACGCCCACCGACACGGCGATGATCTCGGTGATGACGCCTTTTTCTTTCAGGCGGGTTGCCTCTTCGACGGCGATTTCGTCGAAGGGGTTCATGCTCATCTTGACGTTAGCGAGATCCACGCCGGTGCCATCAGATTTAACGCGAACCTTGACGTTGTAATCCACGACACGCTTGACCGGTACCAGTGCCTTCATGCGATGTTCTCCTGCGAATAGGCTAGTTGCTAGTGAATTAAAATAGCACGACCGTTCGATTCTAATGAATCTTCCGGAGCCTGCACGGGTTTTCGATCACTGTTGAGAAAAAAATCCCCCACCCACGGGCCCAAAGATGATGCCGGTATGCCAACCAGGCATCGGGGGCCGATTTGTGGATGCCGTCCAGCCGCTGTCTGGCACCAGCTTCGGCCCGTTAGTGCAAGCGTTTATCGAATCAAATCGTCTATCCACCACAGATCGGATCACCGTGCCGACACCTGCTGCATCGCCCACCACCGCCACGCGCTCGCCCGCTGCTCATGCATACGCTACGGGCCCGGTGCGGGTGGGGGTGTTCGATTCGGGCGTGGGGGGGTTGTCGGTGCTGCGCACTTTGCGACAGCAGTTGCCAGAAGTTCACTTGATCTACGTGGCCGACTCAGCCTACGCGCCTTACGGTGAGCGCAGTGATGCCGAGATCATTGATCGCACTGAGCGCATCAGCGCTTTTTTGCGGCAACAGGGCGCTCAGGTATTGGTGATCGCCTGCAATACGGCCACGGCGGCGGCGGTTGAACACCTGCGTCGCGCACACCCCGATTGGCCCATCGTGGGTGTCGAGCCGGGCCTCAAGCCAGCTACGCAGCTCACGCGCAACGGACGCATCGGCGTGATGGCCACCAGCGGCACCTTGCGCAGCGAGAAGTTCCAGCGTCTGATGGCCCAGCACGGCAGCGATGTTTTCGTGCATTTACAGGCCTGCCCCGGGCTGGCGCACGCCATTGAGCAAGGCGATCTGCAATCCCCCCAACTGCTGTCGCTGATCAATCAATACAGCCTCACACTGCGCGAGCATGCGGTGGATACAGTGGTGCTGGGCTGCACGCACTACCCTTTTGTGCGCGAGCCGTTGCAGGCCGCGTTGGGCCCTGGGGTTTCGATCATCGACACCGCAGAGCCCGTGGCACGACGCACAGCGCAACTGATCGCGTCGCTGCGCCAGACGCAACAATCAACCGATCAGGCTCCGGGGCCAAATACGTCCGAGCTGTGGACCTCGGGCAACGTCGATGCGTTGCGCCACATCGCGCAGCGGTGGCTCGATTTTGATTTCAGCGTGCGTGCGCTGCCTGACGCCCATTGACACCCTCCGCACACATAAACGCACTAACAAATGCATTAACGCGATCCGCCAACTGGCGTGGGTTGTGCGAGTTGTGCGGGTTGTGCCGCCTGCGCCGGGCGAGGCAGACGATTTTTGAACCGCCGCGAGGCATCGTACGGAAAGACATCGTGCACATGCCCAGCCAGGATGCGCTCTTTGTGCGTTTGCCAAAACACCGGATCGAGCAGATCGGCGTGATGCCGCATGAACAAATCGCGCACCTGCGGATTGCCCAGCAAAAATGGCCCGAACGTCTCGGGAAACACATCATGCGGGCCAACGCTGTACCACACCTCGCCTGAGAGCTCGTCTTCTTCGTTGCGCGGCTCGGGCACGCGGCGAAAGTTGCAATCGGTGACGTATTCGATTTCGTCGTAATCGTAGAAAACGACCTTGCCATTACGTGTAACGCCAAAATTCTTCCAGAGCATGTCGCCCGGAAAGATATTGGCCGCCACCAGATCTTTGAGCGCGTTGCCGTATTCGATCACCGCGTGTTCGAGCTGCTCGCCGCTGGCTTCTTGCAAGTAGATGTTGAGCGGAATCATGCGCCGCTCGATATAGAGGTGTTTAACGATCAGGTAATCGCCCTCTTCTTCGATCTGGCTGGGGGTGAAGTGGCGCAACTCGGCGATCAGTTCATCGTCAAAGCGATCGCGCGGAAACGCCACATTGGTGAACTCAAGCGAATCGGCCATGCGCCCGACACGATCATGCTGCTTGATCATTTGATACTTGGCTTTGATCTGTTCGCGCGTGGTTTCTTTTTGGGGCGGAAAGAAATCCTTGATCATCTTGAAGACAAACGGGTACGACGGCAGATCAAACACCAGCATCACCATGCCCTTGATGCCCGGCGCGATACGAAAGTGATCGCTCGAATGCCGCAGATGAAAAAGAAAATCGCGGTAGAAGAGATTCTTGCCCTGCTTTTGCAACCCGATCGCGTTATAGAGCTCGGCGCGTGGCTTGCGCGGCATCATTGAGCGCAAAAACTGCACGTAGGCCGAGGGCACATCCATATCGACCATGAAATAGGCCCGCGCAAAGCTGAACAGCGCCTGCATATCGTCTTCACCAAACAGTGCTGTGTCGATGTAGAGATGGCCTTTTGAGTTATGCAGGATGGGCAGCGCAAAAGGCAGAGCACGGTAACCGTTAACCACTTTGCCGACGATGTAGGCGCCCTTGTTGCGAAAGAACAGCGACGACAACACCTGCAGCTGAAAATTGGTGCGCAACCGCACGTTGCCCACCTGCTCGCGCAGATCTTCGAGCACAAAGCCGATGTCTCGCTCGAGGTGCTCAAACGGTGTAGCGAGATTGAAATCGCTCACGATATTGAGCAACGCCTCGCGCAGTGTTTCGACCTTTGGGTAATAAGCGCGAAAGGTCAACACCGATTGGCGCTCATCGATTTCGATGTATTCGGTCGACACCGCCGGGCGCACAAAAATGAAATCGTTGCGAAAGTAGCTGCGGTGCAGGATTTTGATGGTGACCGAATTAAAGAACGTCTCGGCCAATTCGGGCTGGTGGTGGTTGATCAGCAAGCCGATGTAGTGCAACTTGATCTGCTGCCACACATCCATTGGCAGATCGCTGGCCCCAAATTCGGTGCGCAGCAGTTCAACCGTTTCTTCAACACGCTGATCGTAGAACTCGATGCGCTCGCGGTTGCCGCGCTGCTGCCCGTGCCAATCGGCCGCTTCGAAACGCAGCTTGGATTCGGCACCAGCCTGCCGAAACAGGCGGTAGTGACGATTGAAGCCCTCAAGCATGGCCTCGGCGATGTCGTAGGCGCGGTTGTCTGTGAGTTTTTGCGGAAACATGGCTGCCAAAAAAGAGGGAGGGGGCTCAAACAGTGGCCCCAAAACAAAGGCTCAGGCGAGGTATCGTGCCTTGAGTTCGGTAAGCGCACGGGCATACGCCCCTTTGACATCCGATGGGCCGGATACCGTGAGGCGCAAATCGTTGAGCAACCCGTTGTGCAGGCCATAAACCCAGCCATGGATCACCACCAGCTGGCTGCGTGTCCAGGCGTCTTGCACCACGGTGGTCTGGCAGACGTTGAGCGTTTGCTCAAGCACGTTGAGCTCGCACAGCGCGCGGTGGCGTTGTTCATCATCGGGCAACGAATCGAGCCAGTATTGATGTTTGTTGCGCACATCCTGCACATGCCGCAGCCAGTTGTCGGCGATACCCACGTGGATGTTGTCCATCGCTGCGCGCACGCCGCTGCAGCCATAGTGGCCCACAACCATCACGTGCTTGACCTTGAGCTTGTCGATGGCGAACTCCATCACCGACAGACAGTTGAGATCTGAGTGCACCACCACATTGGCCACATTGCGATGCACAAACAGCTCGCCAGGCAGCAGGCCCACGATTTCGTTGGCAGGCACGCGGCTGTCCGAACAGCCAATCCAAAGGTATCCGGGGGACTGCTGATTTTGCAGCCGGGTAAAAAACCCCGGTGAGCGGCGCTCGGTTTCTTGCGCCCAGGCAACGTTGTTGGCAAAAAGCGATGACAAATCCATGAGTGCTTGCGTCCTAACTAACGGTGCTGATCAGTCTGTCATCGTAGCAACCTTGGGCTCTGCGCGATGCCACTGCGTCACTCGAAGGGTGGCAGCACCTGATCGCGCAGCCGCACGCGTGCCTCATCGAGATCAGGGATCACCGAACGCACCACGTCCCAAAAACGCGGGCCGTGGTTCATCTCGCGCAGATGAGCCAACTCGTGAGCCACCACGTAATCGATGGTCGACAGCCCAAAGTGCACCAGCCGCCAATTGAGGCGAATCGAGCCGTCAGCACTGGCACTGCCCCAGCGGGTCTGGGCGTTGGACAGCGACAACCGCGTGATCCGCACACCCAGACGCTGCGCATACAGCGCACAGCGTTCTTCAAAAACCACCAGGGCCTGGCGCTGCAGCCACGCCTGCACCACATCACGAATCTGCTCGGCTTGCGCGGTTTCGGGCAGGCCCACGTGCAGGGTGAGACGAGGCACCCCTGGCAGTGCCTGCGCATCGGTGTGCAGCATCACCCCGGTAACGCGATCGTCGAGCACGAGGATTACCGTGTCGCCCATAAACGGCAACGTCGTGCCATCGCGCCAATCGATACGCGCAGCGTTTTGTTTGCGTGCACGCTCGTGTTGGTCGGCCAGCTTGGCGCAGATCCAATCGGCTTTGTCTCGCAATGCGGCATCGATCTCACCCAAACCCACCCAGCGCGGTGCGCGCACGCTCAAGCCCTCGGTGCTCACCACCATGCCGATGCTGCGACGTCGCACGCGCTTGAACTCATAAGCCACCAGCACATCACCCAGGCGAATCTCGCGTTCGGCACGCGGATGCCGAAACGCCAGCGGCTCATGGCCACGGTGTGATGGCTTGATGGTTTGCGCATCTGCTTGGGCATCCGCCCGGGTGCCAGCATCGGCGACAGCGGCCTCAACCGCAAATGCTGGCACCACATCACGGCCCTCAGCGGGTGCAGGATCTGAGCCAAAAAGCAGCGACAGCTGGCGGGCGTCTGTATCGGCCCGTGCTGCGGCGGCTTCTTTGCGCTTCATGCGCCCACCACCGCCTTTTGCACATCCAGCGCCGGCGCGGGGTGCGCATAGGCGTCAGGATCGATGCGCCGCATCTCAGCCTCAATCCAATCTTCGACCGCAGCGGTGAGTGAATCGGGGGTATGGCCCACCGGATCGATGGGCGGCCCAAACGACACATCAACCACCCCAGGCCGCTGCGCAAACAGCCCGCCACGCGGCCACACGCGCGCCGACGCAACAGCCACAGGCACGATCGGCACACGCGTCATGATGGCCAAACGCGCCGCACCGTTTTTGTAGATGCTGCGCTGCCCGCGATCAACCCGCGTGCCTTCCGGAAAAATCAACACCCAGCAGCCCTTGGCCATGAACTGCACCCCCTGCTGCGCAATACGCGCCCAGGCCTCGCTCCCTTTTGAACGATCAATGTGGATCATGTCGAGCCGCGCTGCGGCCCAGCCGAAAAACGGCACCCACAGCAGCTCACGCTTAAACACATGGCTCAACGGCATCGGCAACAGCATGGGCAGTGCGAAGGTCTCCCACGTTGATTGATGTTTTGAGCACAACACCGCCCGCTGCCCCTGTGCATGCATGGCAAGCACCTGATCAAGCCCCTGCACGCGATGCGTGATGCCACAGATCACGCGCGCGCCCCAAGTCGATGCCCAGAAAAACCCCTGGCCAATGCGATACAGCGGCTCACCCCGCACCACGGCAGAAACCAGCAACAAAAAACTGGTAACCGGGATGAGCGATGAACACATCCACAGCGTGAACACCACCGCCCGTAAAAACACTCCCGTTTTGTGCATCGAGATGGCCTCCGGCACCACGTATTAACTGGCGAGCTTTGAGAGATCGGCCACCCGATTCATGGCCGCATGCAAAGTAGCCAACAAACCCAAACGGTTGGCCCGCAACGCGGCATCGTCGGCATTGACCATCACCGTATCAAAAAACGCATCGACCGGCGCCTTGAGCGCAGCCAGCAACTTGAGCGACGCGGTGTAATCGCCAGCCTCAAAGGCGCGATCCGATTGCGGCCTGATCTCATCGAGCGCGCTCGCCAGCGCCTGCTCGGCGGCCTCTTTGAGCAAGGCGCTATCAACGCGAGCCTCAACGCTGCCCTCAACCTTTTTGAGGATGTTGCCCACGCGCTTATTGGCCGCAGCCAACGATGCGGCTTCAGGCAACAAGGCAAACGCACGCACGGCATCAAGGCGCTTGGGCACATCAGCCAGCCGCTCAGGCTGCAGCGCCAACACTGCCTCAACCTCTTGCGCGCTAAAACCCTGCTCGCGCAGCGACACGGCCAAACGATCCATCATGAACGCCAGCAACGCCGGCGTTGGGTTGGTAATGAGTTCACCAAATGCTGGCACTGCTGCCGCAATGAGTGCGGGCAGATCAAGCGAGAGATTTCTTTCGATGAGGATGCGAATCACGCCGAGGGCATGGCGACGCAGCGCAAACGGATCTTTATCACCGGTGGGCAGCTGCCCGATGCCAAACAAGCCCACCAGCGTTTCGAGCTTGTCGGCCAACGCCACCACCGTGCCTGTGTGATTGCGCGGCAGGCTGTCGCCCGCAAAACGCGGTTTGTAGTGGTCTTCGATCGCAATCGCCACGCCATCGCGCAAACCATCAAAGCGGGCGTAATAGCCGCCCATGATGCCCTGCAGCTCAGGAAACTCACCCACCATGTCGGTGAGCAAATCGGTCTTGGCCAACTGCGCCGCCTGCTGCACCTTGCTGTCGAGCACATCCAGCTCATCTTTGGCCAGCACGGTGTAGGGATAGATGGCCATGCGCAGTTGCTTAACGATCTCGTGGCCAATGGCACGCACACGCTCGGCGCGCTCACCCTGCGTGCCCAGCTTGCCGTGATACACCACCTTGGCCAGACCGTCGACACGCGAAGCCAGCGTTTTCTTGCGATCTTGATCAAAGAAAAACTTGGCATCGGCCAGACGCGGCCGCACCACGCGCTCATTGCCACCGATCACCGCGCTCGCATCATCCGGACGGATATTGCTCACCAGCAAAAACTGGTTGGTGAGCTTGCCTTCGGCATTGAGCAGCGGAAAGTATTTCTGGTTGGCCTTCATCGTCAGGATCAGGCACTCTTGCGGCACTTCAAGAAACGCCTCTTCAAACTGCCCTTTCAGCACATTGGGCCGTTCAACCAGCGCGGTTACTTCGTCGAGCAAGGCATCGTCGTCGATCGGCTTGAGATTCGGGCCGGCATGCGCCGCAGCGGCCCGCAACTGACGCACGATTTCGGCGCGGCGGGCGGCAAAACCGGCGATCACGGCACCTTGTGCGCTCAGCTGCTCGTCGTAGCTGTTGGCGTCTTTGAGCACGATCGGATCAACGCTGGCTTCGAACCGATGGCCGCGCGTGTTGCGCCCCGATTGCAGCCCCAGCACCGACACATTCACCACATCAGCGCCATGCAACGCCACCAAACCATGCGCCGGACGCACGAAGTTCACGCTCGTCCAGCCAGGCATGAAATCAGCGCCCTCGCCTTGTTCGAGCTGATACGTCATCACCTTAGGAATCGGCAGCTTGGCCAACGCCTCATCGAGCGCCTTTTGCAGGCCTTCAGCCAACGTGGCTCCCGCCACCACGCTGTCGAAATACAGCGCCTCGGCCTTGCCATCGGGCAAACGCTTGAGCCCCGCCACGGCATCCGGCCCCACGCCCAGTGCGGCAAGCTTTTTGAGCAGTGCCGGTGTGGCGTGCCCCTGCGCATCAAGGCCCACACCCACGGGCATCAGCTTTTGCGATACCGGTTTGTCAGCCGCGCGATCAAGCACGCGAGTGATGTGTGCAGCAAGCCGACGTGGCGTGGCGAATTCGGTCACCACCGAATCCTCATCAACCAAGCCTTGTTGCCTGAGACTGCCCGCCAGCGCAGCAGAAAAAGCCTGCCCCAGCTTGTTTAGCGCCTTGGGCGGCAGCTCTTCGACAAACAATTCAACCAGCAGATTTTTCGCGCTCATCGTCAGGCGGCTTTCTTGTTGTTGAGTTGGGCCACAACTTCGTCGGCCCAGGCCTTGGGCGCCATCGGGAACCCCAGGCGCGCACGGCTGTCGAGGTAGCTCTGCGCCACGCTGCGCGCCAGGTTGCGAATGCGCCCGATGTAGCCCGCACGCTCAGTAACGCTGATCGCGCCACGCGCATCCAGCAAATTAAAGGTGTGCGCAGCCTTGAGCACCTGCTCATAAGCGGGCAGCGCCAGCTGCTGCTCCATCAGGTGCTTGGCCTGTTTTTCGTGCGCGGCAAAAGCCGTCAGCAAAAACTCGACGTCGCTGTGCTCGAAGTTGTAGGTGGATTGCTCAACCTCGTTTTGATGGAACACATCGCCATATTTGAGGCCTGGCGCATAAGTGAGGTCGTACACGTTTTCGACGCCCTGCAGATACATCGCCAACCGCTCAAGGCCGTAGGTGATCTCACCGGTGATGGGCTTGCAATCGATGCCGCCCACTTGCTGAAAGTAGGTGAACTGCGTCACCTCCATGCCGTTGAGCCAGACCTCCCAGCCCAGGC
>CAZUCW010000099.1:0-9168 GCA_964618825.1 uncultured Aquabacterium sp. | reverse complement strand
GTATTTGACGCTGGGATTGCAGGGCCAGGTGGTGTCGGCCTGGCCGGCTTCGAGCGGCGCGCCCACGGTGTGCACGCAGGGCACGAATTCGCCCTCGGCGCCCAGCACATCGATCACGCCTTTGCCCATGCGCGTCATGAGCTTCATGTTGACAGCCACATAGGCCGAATCACACAGCTCGACGCCGATATGGGCGATGTTCGAGCCCAACGGGCCCATCGAGAAAGGCACCACATACATCGTGCGGCCCTTCATGCAGCCCTTGAACAGAGCGCCTTCGCCGGTTTGCAGCTTGGCGCGCATCTCGGCAGGCTCACACCAGTTGTTGGTGGGGCCGGCTTCTTCTTTTTGGGCCGAACAGATAAAGGTGCGGTCTTCGACGCGGGCCACATCCGACGGATCGGTGATGGCGAGATAGCTGTTGGGGCGCAGCTCGGGATTGAGCTTTTTGAACGTGCCGGCGGCCACGAGCTGGGCGCACAGACGGTCGTATTCTTCGGTGGTGCCGTCGCACCAGACGATGTCTTTGGGCTGGCACAGGGCGGCCATTTCGGCAACCCAGGCAATCAGCTTGGCGTTTTTAACGTAGGCAGGTGCGTTGACCTGTGCAGCAGTGGTCGTCATGACAAAAGCTCCAAAGTAATAAAAAACAGGATCTCGACAAGACGCGCCGTGGGGATCAACCGCGCTGCTGCACTGCAGCGTCGGGCGCCTTCTCGAGAGCCTGCGGGGTGCCTGCGCGAGACACCAGCATGGGATGCGGGCGGTTCGACAGGGGGATAGCGAGTTTAGTTCACCACCTTCTTGAGGGGTGTGCATTTATCACCCTTGCCCCCGGGGGGTGTCGTTAAGCAGTTTTGCGCGGCGCGCATGAATCGCGCAGAGCGCCTGGCGTCAACCCTTGGCCCACCTTTGCATTTTTCGCACCCCATTGCAGGGGGCTGGCAGGTTGTTTGCAGAGACTTCTTGGGCCTTCACAATAGGCCCCTTTCGTGCGCTCCACCCCATCGCCAAGGAGGCTTGTTTCTCATGGATCGTCGACACTTTCTGGCCACCGGGGCCGGCGCTGCCGCCTGGGCTTGCGCGGGCGTTCAGGCTGCACCCGCTGGCGGCACTACGCTGCGGCTCGATCAGCTGCCACCGCCCGGCGCGGGCAAGTCGAGCGGCGAGCCGTTTGTGTTCGGCGTCGAATCGGTAATGGTCGATAACGGGTTTGCCGATTACATCCGCAAGGCCATCGCACGCGATGTGGGGCTGGCGGTGCAGATCGTGTCGGGGCCAAGCATTGATCTGCTCGACCGGCTTGAGGCCGGCACCCTGGCCGCAGCACTCACCTGCGCCCCCAACCGCGAAGCGGTGCTCGACAGAAAAGGGCTGATCATCGGCTACCGCCCGGTGGCAGTTACCACCAGCGTGTTGCTGGGCCCGCCCAAAGATCCGGCAGGCATCAAGGGCCTGAGCGATCTGGCGCAAGCGTATGCGCGGCTTGTTGAGCGCGGCAGCCAAACGGCTGCGCAAGTGCAAACCGGCCAACCCGATGGCTGCGGGTATGTGGCGCAAGGCGAAAACTCGGGCCTGCGCGATGTCGAGTTGGGATTGTTCAAACCCGCCGGAGCGCGTGCCGCCGGGGCCTGGCTGCGCACCGCGCCGGCAGGCTCGCTGTCGGCCATCAAGCTGGCCAGCCAGTGGCCCGTGGGCGGCGCCTATACGCTGGCTGAGCAGAGCATGGTGGCACGCGCGGGCAAGATCCCGCTCAAACCGATGATCGACGACATCCGCACCACCTACACCGTGGCGCGCTCGTTCCGCTACACCCACCCGGCAGCCAATATGCTGATGGGCTGGCTCGTTACCAGCACGGGCAAGGCGGCAATCAATGGCTTCAAGCGTGGGTATCGTGTCCCCGGCTGATCACCTCCACCCCGCCCGCACCGTTCGCGTCCTGAGCATCAACACGGCTCGGGCCACGCCGTTTACGGTGGCGGGGCGGCAGGTGCTCAGCGGCATCGGCAAGCGGGCCGTGAGCACCCTTGAGCAGCCGGTGCGCATCGCTGTGCAGCCGCTGGGGATGGCAGGCGATGAGCAGGCCGATCTCACGGTGCACGGCGGTCTGGCCAAGGCGGTGTATGCCTATCCGGTTGAGCACTATGCGTTTTGGCAAACGGTGCGCGCCCAAGCGCGCGTGGCCGGGTGGGATGAGGCCCTGCCACACGGCATGTTGGGCGAGAACCTCACGCTCAGCGGCCTCACCGAGGGCGAGGTGTGGATCGGCGATGTGCTGCGTTTTGCCGACTGCACGCTGGCGGTGAGCGAGCCGCGCCGACCTTGCTACAAGCTTGAGCATGTGATGGGCTTCAAGCACACACCCAAGCTCATGGCGCAATCGGGCTACTGCGGTTTTTATCTGTCGGTGCGCGCGCCCGGCACGTTAGCCGCCGGCGAGGTGGCCGAGTTGGTGCCCGGCCCGCGCGAGGTGAATCTGCGCGAGCTGTTTGCCGCCAAGATGCGCAAAGCCAGCACACGCTGAAACCGCCATAGAGCAGTGATCTGCCCGAATGATCGGCGCAACGGCTTATCGGTGCCGCGCTTTCAGGCCCGACGCGGCGTTGGCCACGCCTGCCGCCACATGCCCGGCGGGCACGTGCGGTGCGGCGCTTTCAACGTGGCCGGTTTGATCATCAAAAAAGAAATCGGGCTCGAATTCGCGCAAAAACGTGCCCTTGGATAAACCGCCCAAAAACATCGCTTCATCCACCTCGATACGCCAATCCATCAGGGTGCGGATGGCGCGTTCGTGGGCTGGCGCGCTGCGTGCCGTCACCAGCGCCGTGCGAATCCGCATATGGGCCGTGCCGGCCTGCTGCAACTGGTGCAACGCCTGCAGCAGCGGCTTGAACGGCCCCGCTGGCAGTGGCTTGGCAGCGCGCTCGCGTTCGTGTTGCACAAAGGCATCGAGCCCCGCGCTTTGGTAGATCTGCTCGGCCTCATCCGAAAACAACACCGCATCGCCGTCGAATGCGATACGCACTTCGTTGGGATAGCCCTGGCCCGCCCGCGCCGCATGCGGCAGCACCCGCGCAGCGGGCACCCCCGCATCGAGCGCCGAACGCACATCGGCTTCGTTGGCCGACAAAAACAGGTGGGCGTGCAGCGGGCGCAGATAACGCCACGGCTCGCGCCCGCGCGTGAACACCCCGCGCTCGATCGGCAGGCCGTAATGCTGCGCCGACCGAAACGCCCGCAACCCCGACACCGGATCGTTGCGCGAAAGAATCACCACCTCAACACGCGCTGCTTCGGGCGTGTTGAAGGCCAGCAGCTTTTGCACCAGCGAAAACGCCACGCCCGGCGGCGCGGGCTGATCCAGCCGCTGCAGCTGCAGATTCATGTAGGCGCGATCGTCTTGCGCTTCGAAGCAGCGGTTTTCTTCTTCAAAGTCAAACAGGGCGCGCGATGAGATGGCCACCACGAGTTGGCCGTCGAGTGAGGCAGGCATGGGGCGATGATATTCACTGCATAAACCCGATCGGTGTGCGCCTGTGCGAAGCGTGCGGCAAATCATCGGGCTCAATGGCGTGGCGGGCATCGAGTTTGGCGTTGCCAAAGGCCGTCATCCAGGCGCGACGCATTTCGCGCGGCGCGAGCTCGCTCATCGCATCGAGCACCGCCTCACCCGGCTCGGGTTCGAAACGGCTGCCCCAATCGTGCTCGGCACGGATGCCGCGATACAACTTGGCCGCAATCTTGCGCGCGGCGTCGCGGTCGGGCATGTGCACCTCATACACATTCATGCGGTTGAGGATGGGATCAGGGATGGCGCGCGCCTCGTTGGCCGTGGCCACCCAGATCACCTGGCTCGCGTCGATCGGCACCTCAACAAACTCATCGGTAAACATGCCTGCCGTGTCGTGTTCGAGCAAGCTGTAGAGCGAGCCCAACGGGTCGTAGGCCTGCTCGCCGCCGGCTTTGTCGATCTCATCGACCACCATCACGGGATTCGCATATTGGCCGTCCACCAGCGTCTCGAACACCTTGCCGGGGCGCGCGCCCTTCCATTGGCTCGACGCCCCCGACAGCACCCAGCCGGCAGTGAGCGAGCTCATCGACAAAAAACCATAGCCCGTGCCCAGCAGCTTCGACACCTCACGCGCAAAGTGGGTTTTGCCCACCCCCGGCGGGCCCAGCAGCAACATGGGCGTGATCTCGAGCGCATCGTGGCTGTCAAAACACAACGCCAACTGGCGCCTGAGATCGTCGAGCACCTCGGTGAAATTGGGCAACTCATCGTAGAGATGCGCCATCTCGGGCAGGCCCGACGGCTTTACCTGAAAGCGCTCGGGCCCTTTTTCGAGCATGCGCTCATAGGTGGCACGCAGCGCCTCGTGATCTTTGCGTGGCAGCTTGTCGAGCCGGCGCTCAACCTCTTCGAGCCGATACAGGCTGCGCATATGGGCTATCGGGATGCTGGCGCTGCGTTGCCCGCCGCCCTCGCGCGTGAGTGGAACCAAATCGGTGCTCGCTGCGGTGCTCATATGCAACCCCTTTGCTGCTCGGGTGGCCATCGGTGGGTGGCCGCCTCTTGAGATTGAAGCAAAGCCGCACGCCACGCTGGCACAAATAAGGTGACAAAGCACCGGCATTTCGCCGCCGAAGCGCGCGGCGGTGGCGGCGCGTGGCGCATCAGGTTCCGCGCCTGGGGAGATCCCTCAAGGGCTTGTCCGCCCCGTGAATGAAGAGCCCAACGGGAAATCCCGCAAATCACTTTGCCAACTTGTGCACAAAACTCGTCCGGCCAACGCCTCAAGGCTGCGCAACGCACATCAACACACAGGGGTTGCGCCGCCCACAACAAACCACATCACGAGGCGGGGCCATCAGGCTCACCGACACCGGATCCATCCACCGAGGAGACTCCCCATGACCCTACTTCGCACCGCCGCCCGGCTGGCCAGCGCCACGGCGCTCGCCGCACTCATCCCCACTGCCGCGATGGCCGGCTACTACACCTGGGAAACCGTCACCCCCGCCGCCTCCACCGGCGCTTCATGCGGCAACGGCACGCCCTATCGCTTTTTCGTCAACCGCGCGCTGTTCACCAGCAAAACCGTGATCGTGTTTGAAGGCGGCGGCGCCTGCTGGGAGCAAAAGCCCTGCCAAGGCATCTTTGCAGCGGGCATTCTGGCGGCCACCAACGCCAACGGCATCGCATCTGATTACATGACGAACGTGATCGCTGCCACGCTCAATGGCGGCGCGGCCATCGGCGGCCTGGTGACGCCGTTCTCATCGCGCATCAACCCGCTGCAAAGCGTGCAAACGCAGAGCTGGAACATCGTCTACGTGCCCTATTGCACGGGCGATGTGCACACGGGCAATCAGGTGAACGTCTACAGCGATGCGGATGCAGCCAACCCCACCACCTACCACCATCGTGGTTACCAAAACGTGAAGGCCCTGGCCGCCTGGCTGGGCAAAAACCTGCCCAATCAAAAGCATGTGCTCGTTACCGGGTTCTCTGCCGGGGGCGTGGGTGCCACGGCTGGCTACGACGCCATCCGCACCGCCATGAAGCCCAAAAAATCGGCCCTGCTGGCCGACTCGGGCCCGTTGATGCAGGCGCCGCGCAACGGCTCGCCGAGCACCTACCCATCGGTGCTGCTGCACAACACCATCCGCAACAAGTGGGGCTACGACCTGTCTAACGGCATCGCCACCGAGTTGATTGCCAAATACCCCAACCAAGGCGACATCAACAACCTCGGCTCGCTCACGCCGGCTTTGGTGCAGGCGTATCCGAACGACCGCATGAGCTTTCTGAACTTCCAGATGGATGGCATTTTCTCGGCCTTCTCGTATCAAAAGTTCTTCCCCGAGATTCAAGCGGCCCCATCGGGCCCGACGCGCGATGCGCTGATCAACGCCAAGTGGGTGCCTGATCTCAAGGCATGGATCGACGCACTCAAGCCCTACAGCAACGCCGGCTACCACGTGCCGTATCAGCGTCAGGTGCTCAAATCACACACGCTCACCACGGTAACGTTTGGCGGCACCGGCATCGCCGAGGCCAACATCAAAGACCTCAATGTGGTGGTCGATAACCTGCTCGACGGTTCGGGCACGCCGCTGCGCACCTGGGAGACCGCGCGCAACCCGCAGAACACGCCCAACAACAGCCTGTTTGATCAGATCTCGTATCTGTTGTGGGGTGTGGCGGGGCTCTAACCCCCCCTCATCTCTCTGGCCGGGCCCTGGCGGCATCGGCCAACAACACGGCCTGCGGGTGCGCTCGCGGGCCGTGTCGTTTTTGCGGCTCTGCTGCGGCATGTTGCGCCCTGTTTCATAGAATGGCCGCCCACCCCTTGCCACAAGGCCCACGGGCCACGGCAGGATGCAGCAAAGGCTTGGCAACGCGGGCATGACGGCTTTTCTCGAAAACGCTTATGAGCGCCATGTGCACACACTGGCGACACAGGGCCTGCGCCGCGAGTTACCCACGCCGGGCCGGGTTTGGCAGGCCGATTTTTCGGGCAACGATTACCTCGGGCTGTCGCGCCATCCTCTCGTGGTGGCCGCTGCGCACGCCGCGCTGGATCGCTATGGCACAGGTGCCACCGGTTCGCGGCTGTTGTCGGGCAATCTCGATCTGTATGAAGCCTTTGAGGCACGCATCGCCGCCGACAAACACGCCGAGAGCGCGCTGATTTTTGGCTCGGGTTATCAGGCCAACGCCACGGTGCTGGCTGCGCTGGTGAGCGCCAAGGTGCTGGGCGCCGAACCGCTGGTGTTTGCTGATCGGCTCAATCACGCCAGCCTGCACCATGCGTTTCGGCTCACGGGGGTGCGGCAGTTGCGCTTTCGGCACGCCGATCTGGCCCATTTGCGTGCGCTGCTTGAGCAGCACACCCACAGCGATCAGCCCAAATTCATCGTGGCCGAATCGGTGTTTGGCATGGATGGCGATGCCCTCGATGTGCCCGCCCTGGCCGCACTGGCACGCGAGCATGGCGCGCTGGTTTACCTCGATGAGGCCCACGCCACCGGGGTGTTGGGCGAACAAGGCTATGGCCTCACGGCAGCACCGGGTGCGCACATCGATGTGGCGATGGGCACCTTTAGCAAAGCGTTGGGTGGCTCGGGGGCCTACATCGCGTGCCCTCGGGTGATCAAGGATTACCTCATCAACACCTGCACGGGCTTTATCTACTCAACAGCGCTCTCGCCCGCCGTGGTGGCAGCGATGCAAGCGGCATGGGCGCTGCTGCCCTCGCTCGATGCCGAACGCGCGCGGCTGCTGCAGATGGCCGCCGATCTGCGCACGCGGCTGCAAGCGCTGGGGCTGGATACCGGACGCTCGAGCACCCACATCGTGCCCGTGATCTTGGGCGATGAAGCCCGCACGTTGCGCGCCCGCGATGCCCTGCAGGCGCGCGGGCTCAATGTGTCGGCGGTGCGCCCCCCCACGGTGCCGCCGCACACGGCACGGCTGCGCATGGCGCTGTGCACCCACCACACGCCAGCACACATCGATGCGCTGGTTGATGCGCTGACACAGGTGTAGCCGCAGCATGGCCACAACGGGTTGGGTGTTTGTGCACGGCTGGGGGTTGGATGCCGATTTTTGGCAGCCGCTGCGCACGGCGTTGTCGGCCCAGCCGGGGGCCTGCGGTGCCGGCCCGCAGCATGCGCTGGACGCGGGCTACTTTGGCGCACCGCCCCACCGCATCGATTGGGCCTCGGCCTCGCGCTGGATCGCCGTGGGGCATTCGCTGGGCTGGGCGCGAGCGTGGCTGGGCGATGCAACCGTGGCGCCCCCCGAGGGATGGGCAGCCAGCGTGAGCATTTGCGGCTTTACGCGGTTTTGCGCCACCACGCCCGGGCAGAGCGGGCAGGCGCAGCGCGTGGTGGATCGCATGGTGCGGGCGTTTGATCTCGATGCGCCAACGGTGCTGCGCGACTTTCTCACCCGCTGCGGCCTATCTGATCAGGCCCCTGCCGCATCCTCAGCGCTGAACACCCCCGGCCTGCGCGCCGATCTCGTGCAACTGCGCAACCTCGATCTGCCGCGCACGGCATGGTCTGCCGTGCCCCTGCTGGCGCTGGCCGCGCGCGATGACGCCATCGTCTCGCCCACCCTCACGCACGATTGTTTTGGTGCCGCGCCCCGCGCCCGGCTCGTGTGGCACGAGCGCGCCGGCCATGCCCTGGGCCATGCCCATGCCCCGTGGTGCGCCCAACACATCCACCGCTTTGTGCAAGAGTTGCCGCATGGATAAACACCGCGTGCAGCATCACTTTGCCGCTGCAGCCCACAGCTACGACGCCCACGCCGGCGTGCAACGCCAAGCGGCTCAGCACCTCGCCCAGCGCATTGCCGCGCGCTGGCCCGATGCGCGGCGTGTCTTCGAGATCGGCTGCGGCACGGGCAATCTCACCGAGCAATTGCTGCTGGCGTGCCCACATGCCGAGGTGTTGGCCACCGATCTGGCGAGCGACATGCTGCGCGTGTGCGCCGAGCGCCTCGCCTCGCCGGCTGGCCCGCGCCTGCGCTGGGCGCAACTCGATGGCGAAAACGCCCACGTTGGCGGCCACGAGCTGGTGGCGTCCAGCCTGGCCATACAGTGGTTCAACGATCCGCTGGGCGCCCTACGCCGGCTGCATGCGCAAGGCGTGCATCTGGCCATCGCCACGCTGATCGATGGCACATTTGCCGAGTGGCGGCAGGCCCATGCCCAACTCGGCCTGGCCGACGGCGTGCAGCCCTTTGTGAGCCAAGCCGCACTGGCCACGCTGGCCCATGAGCTCTCTGCCGCCTCGCCCGCCACGGGGGGCGCCTCTCTCACGATCGACACCCTGCAGGCACACCACGCACAGGCCATCGATTTCGTGCGTGCACTCAAAGGCATCGGCGCCCACACCCCGCGCTCTGGCCATCAACCGGCCCCGCTGGGGCGCGTGCTGAGGCAGTTTCCGCACGGCATCACCATCAGCTACCGCGTGGCGTATCTGCTGATCGATGCGCCCACCCAGCCCCGCTAGGCGCCCCACATGCCAGGATGCGTGCGGCTCACTGCGATACGGGCTTTCAGGGCTTCAAGATCAACAACTCGCGAATAACCTCATGGTGGGTGTTCTTCATCGGCACCGGCTCAATGCGGAAGCCGTGACGCT
>CAZUCW010000098.1:238-9357 GCA_964618825.1 uncultured Aquabacterium sp. | reverse complement strand
CGGACGATCTCCGGGGCGCCCAGGGCGAAGCCTGGAGCCGCTGGGCGGCCATCGTGCCAAAGTGACGCTCGAGCCGTTCGAGCGTGGCTATGGCCACACTCTTGGCAATGCGCTGCGTCGCGTGTTGCTGTCGTCTATGGTGGGGTATGCGCCGACGGAAGTGACGATTGCCGGTGTGCTGCACGAGTATTCATCGATCGATGGGGTGCAAGAGGATGTGGTTCACATCATGCTCAACCTCAAGGGTGTGGTGTTCCGTCTGCACAACCGCGATGAGGTGACGTTGGTGTTGCGTAAGGAGGGCGAGGGCCCGATTACAGCAGCCGATATCCAAACGCCACATGATGTTGAAATCATCAATCCTGAGCATGTGATTGCGCATTTGTCTCAGGGCGGCAAACTGGATATGCAAATTAAGGTCGAGAAGGGCCGTGGTTATGTGCCGGGGTCGTTGCGTCGTTATGGCGATGAGTCGAACAAGGCCATCGGTCGCATCGTGCTGGACGCGTCCTTCTCGCCGGTTCGGCGTGTGAGCTACACGGTCGAGAGCGCGCGCGTGGAACAGCGTACTGATCTCGATAAGCTCGTCGTTGAGATTGAAACCAACGGTGCGATTTCGCCTGAAGAGGCTATTCGTTCGTCGGCTAAGATTTTGGTGGAGCAGTTGGCGGTATTCGCCCAGCTTGAGGGCAGCGATATTGGTAGCGTGTTTGATGCACCGGCCAAGAGTGCTCAGCAGTTCGATCCGATCTTGTTGCGTCCGGTTGATGAGCTTGAGCTCACGGTGCGTTCGGCAAACTGCCTCAAGGCTGAGAACATTTACTACATCGGTGATTTGATCCAGCGCACGGAGACGGAGCTGCTCAAGACGCCGAACCTGGGTCGGAAGTCGCTCAACGAGATCAAGGAAGTGTTGGCGTCGCGTGGTTTGGCTCTCGGCTCTCGTCTTGAGAACTGGCCGCCGCAAGGGCTTGATAAGCGTTAATTCAGTTATTCAATGCGTGCACCCGGCAGTACCTTGAAACGGCTGCCGGTTTGATAAGGAAAGGAAAGCACCATGCGTCACGGAAACGGACTTCGTAAACTCAATCGCACCTCGTCGCACCGCTTGGCGATGTTGCGCAATATGGCCAACTCGCTGATCGAGCATGAGGCTATCAAAACTACGCTGCCGAAGGCGAAGGAGCTGCGCCGTGTGGTTGAGCCGTTGATCACGCTGGCCAAAGAGCCGACGCTGGCTAACAAGCGTTTGGCTTTCGATCGTCTGCGCAATCGCGATAACGTGGTGAAGCTTTTCGATGTGCTGGGCCCGCGTTTTCAGACGCGTCCGGGCGGTTATACACGTATTCTGAAAATGGGTTTCCGTGTGGGCGATAACGCACCGATGGCTTTTGTGGAGCTCGTTGAGCGCTCTGAGGTTGTTGAGGCTGACGCCACGAACAAGTCCGAGTAATGAATGGGTAATGGGGCCCGCAGTTCGCGGCTCCCGGCCCAAGCCCCAAAAAAGCCAGCTTGACGCTGGCTTTTTTTGTGCGCATGCGCACCGTTTGCGGCAGGGAATTACATGGTTGAGTCGTGCAGCGCACCGCCACTGAGGTCGACCATGTTGAGCTTGATTTCGGTAAAGCGCAGCACCTTGCCCCCATATTCAGCAACAAATTTTTGAGCGTCTTGCTCTTGGGCGAAGCTGGCGATGGTGGGGCCCATGGAGCCTTTGCGTTTGCTGCCCAGCACGTAGACCGCTTGTTTGGCTTCGATCCAGTGGCCGCGTGGGTTGCCCCAATCGGCTTTGCCCATGTCTTGCACATAGGCTGCACGCACGGCCTTGATTTGCTCGGGGTTGAGCAGGGCGTGGAACATCTCGATGGTGTCGCAGAAAAACTCGGGTTGGGGCTGGCCGTCGTAGTGAATCTGCGCTTTGGGGCCGGGGTAATCGGCCAGAAGCATGCCGTCGAGCGAGCAGGCAGTTTGGGCATTGATTTCAACCGGCGCGGCAATATGTTGCGGCTCGGTTTTGCTGCAGGCAGCCAAGGCCGTAATAAGGATCAGGGTAGCGGCGTGCTGCGCGGCGCTTAGGGGGCGTTGGCGAAGCGTCATGAGCGGAATCTCCAGGAAGCAATGCCCAGCGGGGCGAGGATCCAGGCCAGCATTACCAGCCCCATCAGCAGGGGGTTGCCCAGAGCGGGGGGCACGATGGTGGCCAAGCCGTAGAGGGTGCGCACATCATCGAGCGAGAAGATGTTGAGCACGCGAAAGACGTCGGCGGGGTTGAGCAGCAGCACGTAGGCGAAGGCGTCGCCGCCGTAGCGTCCGCCGGTAACGACGAGCGCGCCGAGCACGAGCAGATCAAACACGAGCACAAAGAAAAACCAGGTGGCGATGGCCAGGCCTGAAGCGCGTGTGCGATCAGCTGCAAAAACCGAGAGCATCACTGCCAGGCTCAAAAAAGCCAGGCCCAGCAGCACGGAGCTGAGCATGAAGCCGATGTAGTGGTAGAGCGCGCTGGCGCTGATTTGGGTGGACAGCACTGCGGCTACAAGGCCGAAGCCAACCAGGGTGGAGGCGGTGAGGGCAGCAGCGAGGCCGAGGAATTTGCCGAGCAGCAGCTCGAAGCGGGTGATGGGCAGGGCCAGTAACAGGTCGAGTGAGCCGCGTTCGCGTTCGCCCACGATGGCATCAAAACCCAGCAGCAAGGCGATGAGCGGGATGAGGTAGATCACGAGGCTGACAAGGCTGGCGATGGTGACGTCGATGGAGCGAAATCCAACCAGCCCTTGTTGAGCACCACCGAAGTAGGCGATGGCCAGGGCGAAGACGGTGAAGACGAGCGCTACCGACAAGACCCAGCGGTTGCGGATGCGGTCGCGGCATTCTTTGCCGGCAATGGTGAGCACCTGATGCAGTTCCATGGGGTGGGCTTCTCGGGTTAATCGGCAAAGCCGAAGAACACGTCTTCGAGCGAGGGTTCGATCACCTTGATGTCTTGCACGGCGTTGTGTGTCGGTGCGGTGGAGGCAAGGTTGAGGTGGGTGAGTGCGGCAAGCAGTGCCATTTTTGCGGGCCGTGGGCAACGCACGATGAGCAGGCTGCCGCGCAGCTCGATGGTGTCGGCCAATAGCGGCGCAGGGCTTGCCGATGGTGTGGTGGCTTGCAGGGCGGCCTGTGCGGCGGCTTGCACAGCAGGCAGGGCGGCGTGTGCGTCGGTGCAGGTGATTTCGAGGGTGAGGGGCATGTTCATCTGCTCGCGCAGCGCCTGAACGCTGCCTACGGCTTGTAGCTTGCCGCTGGAGAGGATGGCCAGGCGGTCGACGCGCTCTTGCAGTTCGGCAAGGATGTGCGAGGTGATGATCATCGTGACGCCGTGCTCGCGCAGCCCGCGCAAGGTGGCGTAAAAATCGCGGATGGCTTCGGGGTCGAGGCCCGAGGTAGGTTCGTCGAGAAACAGCACCTGCGGTTCGCCCAGCAGCGCTTGCGCAAAGCCCAGCCGCTGCCGCATCCCCTTTGAGTATTCGCGTACGGCGCGGTGGGCCGCATGTGTGAGACCGACGCGGTCGAGCACGTCTGTGCAGGCGCGTTCGGCGTGTTGCCGGCTCAGGCGTTTGAGCTTGGCGAAGAAGTGCAGCGTTTCGAGGCCGGTGAGGTTGTCGTAGAGCACGACGTTTTCGGGCAGGTAGCCGATGTGGCGGCGTGCGGCACGAAAGTCGGGGCCGCCCACTTTGGCGCCTGCTACATGGATTTCGCCCGCGCTGATGGGGATCAGGCCCAGCATCATTTTGAAGAGCGTGCTTTTGCCGGCGCCGTTGTGGCCGATGAGGCCGAAGACTTCGCCGCGTTGCACGGCCAGATCCACCCCTTGCACAGCATGCACGCCGGCATAGTGCTTGTGCACGCCGCGCACGTTGATGGCGTGTTCGGGGGGCAGTGTCGGGCTGCTGCTGGGTGGTGCGGGCGTCATCATCATGGGATCAGGGGTGTGGTGTGGCTGAGGCGTCGGCGGGCGGGTTTGCAAAGCGGTGCCCCAGCCAGCGGTGCCAGCCGGTATGTGTGGGTTGCATGCGTGGCTGGGGGTCGACCACGCTGGGCACGCGCAGCAGTGGAAACTGCTGCCCCACCAGGCGCAGCGCCTGCACCGCAGGGCTCGACAGCAGCAGCTTGATCGTCGGGTAGCGCCAGGTGAGGCGATCCACCATGTCGTTGGCTTCGTAGCGCACGTCGCCGATGCCGTTGCCGTCGCGGTCCCAGCCCAGGTAGTTGCTCCAGTGGTTGCCCTCGCGCGCGCCCCAGGTTTCGTCTCGCGAGCCCACGTAGCGGATCTGCTCACGGTTGCTGATGAAATCGTTGTGTTCGACGTGGTTGCGGGTGGAGCCCGCCGCCAGATGCACGCCCACGGTGTTGTCAATCACGAGGTTGTTTTTGAGCGTGGTGTATTCGACGTCGTAGATAAAGAAGCCGCGCGCGTTGCCGGCCACGATGTTGTTCTCGATCACCGAATCCTGAATCGTGCGCAGCATGATGCCGTGATCAGAGTTGGCCCAGGCGCGGTTGTTGCGCACGATCTGATCGCGGACTTCCATCAGGGCCAGACCACCGCGGTTCATCCAGGTGTCGTTGTCTTCCCAGAGGTTGTAGTAAGAATTCATGTAGTGCGTGCCGTAGCGGCTGTGGTGCAGCTTGTTGCGCTGAAACACGGCATGGTGAGACACGTCGACGTAGAGCGCGTCGCGCACGAATCCGATGTTGTTGCCGATGATGCGTGCGCCCGTGGTGTTATAGAGCTGCACACCATTGCCGCGCTGCGATGAGGCGTAATCGCGCTTGCCCGTGATCAGGTTGTGTTCGATGCGCACATCATTGGCTTTTTCGATCCACAGCCCAAAGAGGTTATAGGTGAGATCGCAGTGCTGCACCACGGCGCGGTGTGCGCCGGGCTGGATGTAGATGCCGGCGTTTTGATCGACGAGGCTGTCGCCCGAATCGCGCACGATCAGACCCTCGATGCGCACATCGGGCGCGATGATGCGGATGGTGTCGCCATGCTCGCCGCCGCTGAGGGTGGGGCGCTGCAGGCCGCGCAGTGTGAGCGGTTTGGCAACGCGCAAATTGGCCTGATAGAGCCCGCGCTCGATCTCGATGATGTCGCCTGCTGCGGCGCGATCGATGGCTTGTTGAATCGACTCACCCGGGCGCACCGTGAGGGTGGCCGCCGATGCGGTGGTTGGCGGCATCCCCAGTGCACACGAGGCCAGCAGGGCTGCGGCCCAACGCCGCGCCGCACGAACCGGCGATCGCTGCATCGTCAGACAACCACCAGATCGCCCAGCGATTTGCTCGCCAAAAAGAGCGCGGCGCCGATCAGTAGATTTTTGAAGCCGACGTAGCACAGCATGTCCATCACGCTGGCCTCACGGTAGCGGCGCCCCCACCATGGGCCGTCTTTAACGTAGCGCTTGTGGTTGAGGCGGATGAACACTTCGCACACGCTCCAGCCAAACCACCAACCGATGATGCCGCCTGCAGGCAATCGCCCGGTGGCCGCCAGCAGCCACGCCACGCTCGCGCACAGCGCCAGCGACATCCCCACTGCCGAGAGTATGCGGCGCTGCGCAATGCCACTGCGGCTCCAGGGCCAGAGGTGATCTGCCAGTTCGGCCAGCAGCCAGCCGGCTACGCTGCGTGCTTCGGCGTAGGGCGGCTCAACGGGGCGTGTTGGCACAGTGGGATCAATGGGTGAGATCTTCATGGCGGATCACCGAGGAGATTCAGAGGTCGGGGCCACCGGATGGATGGGGATGAAGTAGCCATCGCGGCCCACCGGCGTGAGCGGCTGGCCGGCGCGCTCGCGCTTTTTGCGCTCTTGCGCCAGCGGCGGGCAGGCGTGCGTGTCGGTGTAGAGCACCATGCAATCGAGGCAATGCAGACACTCGCGGTGATCAATGCGCCCGTGCTCGTCGATGGCCTGTGATCCGCAGCCCACCGCACAAGCCTTGCACGAGTTGCACTCTTGCTTGCGACGCAGCCCAAACCAGCGGAAGGTCGACGGCATTGCCAGCGAAGCGCCCAGCGGGCAGAGGTATTTGCAATACGGACGCTCGGTAAAGATCGACAGCCCCAGCAGCACCGCCACAAACAGACCATAAGGCCACGGGCGGTTGAAGATGCCTACCAAAAACGTCGTTTTGAATGGCTCGATCTCGGCCAGCACCTCGGCGCGGCTCATTGAGAACAGCGACACCGCGAGCAGCCCGAAAAACACGCCGTACTTCACCCACTTGAGCTTGTCGTGCAGCGGACGCGGCAGCTGAAACTGAAACCGCTTGAGCCCCACCTTGCCACCTACCTTGTAGAGCAGCTCAGACAGCGATCCAAACGGACACAGCCAGCCGCAAAACAGCCCACGCCCCCAAACGAACACCGTGAGGATGATGAAGATCCAGAAGCAGAAGATAAACGGATCTGTGAGAAAGAGCTCCCACGTCCACTGAAACAGCAGCGAGTGAAACCACGTGAGCACCTGCGTTACCGATGGCTGCGCCATCACGCCAAAGCCCACAAAAGCGATGCTCAATATCCAGGCCGTGTACTTGAAGCTATTAACGGGCCACTTGTTTTTGCGCGTTGAGCGGCGTGTGAGCTGATCGCGCAACGCATACACCACCGCCACCACCACGAGCAGCAGCACGAACAACGCGATGTAGGGCGCCCGGGTCTTCCAGACCTTCACCCACGGCGCATCGGGCTTAACGATTTTGGGCCGACCGCCCTGCAGATAAGCATCGGGCAGCCAATATTCGGCATCAAAGTTGGCAAAGGTGCGTGCCCCTGTGGCGCGATCCACCTTGTTGCCCAAGAAATTGAACTTCCAGGGGTAGGCCGGCGAAAACGCCTTCGAGCGGATGACAAAAATGGCCGACTCACTGAAAGCTGGCGCACCCACGGCTGCAACGCCATAGAGATTGAAGTAATCGAGATCGCGGAAGGTGAACGTATCCATATCCTGGTGGATCTGGATGCGATCGTAGATGCCGCCGCGCACGAAACCCGACCCTTTGAACGACTCGGCCCCTTGCGCGCGGATCACGAACAGCGCGTGCTCACCCGGTTTGAGGCGCCCCATCAAATTGGCCCAACCGTCGCGTCCCAGCACCGAGCGTCCAAGATCTGGCGCGTTGAGATCGCCAAACCACAGCTCGATAAACGGCGTACCGGCGCGCGGCAGTCCCACCTGCTCAGGCTGCACCACCAAGCGCTGCACGGCGCCTGTTTTAGCGAGCGTGGCCCAATCGGCCACCTCGCCCCGATCGGTAAACACAGCAGGCTGCCGCACCGTGGGCGGGATGATGCCCACTTGGCGGCCCACCGCATTGCCCGAAGTCGTCAGCACCTGATTTTGTGCAATCACCGTTACGGTGGCGCCTGAGATCGCATCCACACCGAGGATGCCCTCATTGGGTCGTGCCGGCCCGACTTCGATCTTGTCTTTGATCGATTTGCCGATGTATTGGTTATTGAAATCAACCAGCGCCTTCTCGGGGATGCCCAGCAGCAGAATGGGCTCAGAGTGTTTGAGCACCTTCACGCCCACAAAGTGGCCGGTTGCATCCATGCCGATGAGCGTGATCACCGGCTTGCCCGAGTAGGCGGGCGTATCGGTGATGTCGGTCGAGAGCATCACGTAGCCCAGCAATTTTTTGGAGCCGGGCTTGGCCGGATCCTCGCCATAGGCTTCAACGTAAGGCGGTTGTCCCTTGCGTTCAGAAAACGACGAGGCCCCCGGGAACACATCGGCGCACGGCACGAGCGCGCACAGATCTTTTGCGGTCGATAGATCGGCGGGGAGTTCTGCTTCGTAGGCGACAGCCTGAGAAGGAGCGGCCTGAGCCGCTGAGATCATGCCCATCTGAAGGGCAACGCCGAGCAGCCAAGCGCAGGCGGCTCGACCAACTGCACGGGCGCGGGGCCGGTAATTCATCATGCTGGTGGTCTGGCGAATCTGCGGCGCATCAAGCGCCGCAGAGGCGGCCCCGACGCTCAGCATCGGGGCCTGGGTTGAGGCATTAGGCCTCGACGATCATACGGCTGCGCATCTCAAGGTGCAATGCATGACAGAAGTGCGTGCAGTAGCACCAGAACACGCCCGGTTTGTCAGCCACAAAAGTGACCGATGCCGTCTCTTGCGGGTTCACGATGAAGTTGACGTTGTACTTCGGGATCGCAAAGCCGTGCGTCAGATCCTCAACCTTGTCGAGGTTGGTGAGGATGATCGTGACCTCATCGCCCTTTTTGAGCTTGAACTCACGCAGGCTGAAGGCGGGGGCTTGCGAGGTGATCTTGACCGTTACCTTCTTGCCATTGCGCACCACACCGCTTTCTTTCGGATCCTTGACGGCGAGGGGAAAGTCGTCAAGCGAGTAGACCTGCTTGGGCTGGAGCAGCTCACGCTTGAAGATCACGAAATCGTGCGGCTCACCGCGCACCGGGTGGTCGGCCACCAGCACCATCTTGTCGCCCGAGATGTCGATGATCTGCTCGTTCTCGGGGTGCAGCGGGCCAGCAGGCAAGAAGCGATCCTTCGAGAACTTGCAACCCACGGCCAGCCACTTGCCGTCGGCGGCCTTGGTTTCGGATTGCGAGGCATTGAGGTGGCCCGGCTGATACTGCACATCGAGGCGATCAACCACGTATTTCACGTTCTTGTCGCCGGCATGGAACTTGATGGCAGCTTCAACGTTCCACTTCACGATCTGGCTGTCGAGGAACAGCGTGGTGTAGGCGTTGCCGCGGCCGTCGAAGGCCGTGTGCAGGGGGCCGAGGCCCAGCTCCACCTCGGCCACGATGGCGTTGTCGAGTTTGTCGCTCTTGCCATCAAACCAATCAAGCACTTTGGCCAACTCGATCACCGTGCCGGTGGGTGAGAGTTTGCCGGCGCAGATGAAGTATTTGCCGTCCGGGCTGGCGTTGACGCCGTGCGGGTTTTTGGGCACCGACACATAAGCCACCAACGCGGTTTTCGGGTCTTTGTTGGCTTCGCGTGTGCCGTCGACCACGGGCACCTTCGAGTCGCCGAAGGTTTGAGTCTTGCCGGCCTTCACGGCTTCTTCGATGCGAGCGATGTTGAAGAA
>CAZUCW010000098.1:0-228 GCA_964618825.1 uncultured Aquabacterium sp. | reverse complement strand
TCGCGCTCGGCGGACATCATGTCTTCATACTTCGCGCCCATCTCAGTGTTGTACTGGTTGGTTGCGGCGAGCTTGCCGTCGTACGACGTGGCCACCAGATCGCAGTTGCCATCAAGCAGCACCTGCCAACGCACTTGCATGGTTTCGGCGTCGATGCAAGTGAACAGCGAGTGGTAGGCCTCGGGCTTGTCGGCATCCTTGCCGGTATTGGGCAGCGGAATCGAAAAC
>CAZUCW010000097.1:0-9422 GCA_964618825.1 uncultured Aquabacterium sp. | reverse complement strand
ATGCAGGGCCTGATGTGGCGCGCCATCAACCCCGACGGCACGCTCACCTACAGCTTTGTCGAGAGCGTTAAAGCCTCGCATCCGTTTTATGTGATCCGTTTGGCCGGCGGTCTGCTGTATCTCAGCGGCATGTGCATCATGGCCTGGAACACGGTGATGACGGCAACTCGCTCAGGCGACGCTGCCGTGCCGTCAACCACCACCGCCCACGCCTGAGAAAGGAGAACACCATGGCTGAACAACATCACGACACCCCAGGGTTCTCGCACGAAAAAATCGAGACCAACAACTTTTTGAGGATCGTGCTGATCCTCGTGGTGGTGGCTTTTGGCGGACTCGTGGAAATCGTTCCCCTGTTCTTCCAGCACTCCACCACCGAGCCTGTTAAAGGGCTCAAGCCCTACACGCCGCTGCAGCTGGTTGGGCGCGACATCTACATCCGCGAGGGGTGCTACAACTGCCATTCGCAGATGATTCGCCCGCTGCGAGCCGAAACCATGCGCTATGGCCACTACTCGGTGGCGGGCGAGTTCGTCTACGACCACCCCTTCCAGTGGGGTTCAAAGCGCACCGGCCCCGATCTTGCGCGTGTGGGCGAGCGCTACAGCGATCAGTGGCATCGCGTGCACCTGATCAATCCGCGCGATGTGGTGCCCGAATCGGTGATGCCAGCTTATCCGTGGCTTGAAACCGCCAAGCTCGATCCGGCAGAGGCAGCACCCAAGATGCGCGCGTTGCGTGCGGTGGGCGTGCCTTATACCGACACCGAGATTGCCGCCGCAGGTGAATCACTCAAAGACAAAACCGAGCTCGACGCACTCGTGGCCTATCTGCAGGTGCTGGGCACGGCCATCAAGTGAGCAGCACGGAGCACACGCATGGACATCAACATCTTGCGCAGCATCGCAACCGTGCTGAGCCTCATCATCTTCGTGGGCATTTTTTGGTGGGCGTTTGCCAGCCGCAATCGGGCCCGCTTTGAAGAAGCCGCGCAGCTGCCTTTCATGGACAAGGATGAGAACGCGCTGCAGCGCGCACAGGAGCATTCATGAGCGATTTTGTAAACAGCGGCTGGGCCGCATACGTAACAGTGCTGGTGATCGCTGGCATCGTGTTCTGCGTTTTCGTGCTGGCTGTAGCCAGCCGGCGCAAGCTCTTGCCGGGTGAAGACCCCAAGCAACCGGGCACCACGGGCCACATCTGGGATGGCGATTTGGTTGAGATGAACAACCCGTTGCCGCGTTGGTGGGTGGGCTTGTTCATCATCACCATCGTATTTGCCGTGGCCTACCTGCTGCTCTACCCGGGCCTGGGCTCGAGTGCTGGGCAGTTGGGCTGGACGCGCATCAATCAATACGAAAAAGAGGTGGCCGCTGGCAACGAGGCGATTGCCAAGGTGTACGCCGAATATGCGTCGGCCAAAGTCGAAGATCTTGCGCGCGATCCCAAAGCCATGGCCATCGGCGAGCGACTGTTCGTCAACAACTGCGCCGTTTGCCATGGCTCAGATGCCAAGGGCAGCAAGGGCTTTCCGAATTTGGCCGACAACGATTGGCTGGGCTCAGGTGCGCCCGATTACATCGAGTCCACCATCGTCAATGGCCGCGAAGGCAACATGCCGTCGATGGCTGCTGCCGTGGGCTCGCCTGATGATGTGCGCAACGTGGCGCACTACGTGCTGAGCTTGTCGGGCAGCCCGCACAACTCGATTGCGGCCGAACTCGGGCGCACCAAGTTTGCGGCCTGTGCCGCCTGCCACGGCCCCGATGGCAAAGGCAATGCTGCCATCGGCGCGCCCAACCTCACCGACAAAATCTGGCTGCATGGCTGGGGCGAGGCGGCGATCATCGATATCGTTACCCATGGCAAACACAGCGTGATGCCTCAGCAGGGCTCGCGCCTCACTGCAGCGCAAGTGCATGTTTTGGCGGCTTACGTCTGGGGTTTGTCCAATAAAACGGGTGAGGCCGCAGCGGCCAAGCCCTGATCGTTTTTTGTCATCGCGATGCAACCCACCACCACCACTTCAACTCAACGCGCTGCTCATCATTGGTGGCGCCATCCCATGGTTTGGCTGGTGGTGGGGGTGCCGATGGCGGCCATTGCCGCGTGTGTCGTTACGGCGGTCATCGTTTTGCACCACCCTGATCCACCTTTACCGCCTTCGGTGATGCAGGCGCATCCGGTGGATGACGAAACATTGGCAACGCAGCAGTCCACCTCGGTGTCTAACGTGCCCGCCATGACGGCTCGCAATCACGCGGCGCGTCCGGTTCACGGCGCTGCGTCGCAGCACTGATGGCGATTTTTACCGTACGGCTATCGTTTGCCCGATCTCGGTGGCCGAGATCAAGCCTGTTCAGGCGCGGGCCGTGTTCAATAGCTTGCGCAGGCCTTCGTCGTTGAGGATGCGGATGTCGCGTTGCTTCACCTCGAGCAATCCTTCATCCTGAAATTTCGAAAACGTGCGGCTCACGGTTTCGAGCTTCAAGCCCAAATAGCTGCCAATCTCTTCGCGCGTCATGCGCAGCACAAGGGCCGATGCCGAAAAACCGCGCACATGCAGGCGTTGCGTGAGATTGAGCAAAAACGCGGCCAAACGCTCCTCGGCACGCATGCTCCCCAGCAGCAGCATTACCCCCTGATCGCGCACGATCTCGCGGCTCATGATCTTGTGAAACTGATGCTGCAAATCAGAAAACTCTCGTGAGAGTTCTTCGAGCTGCGCATACGGAATCACACAAACCTGAGCATCTTCGAGGGCGATCGCGTCGCACACGTGGCGATCCGAGCTGATGCCGTCCAGCCCCAACAGCTCGCCCGCCATCTGAAACCCGGTTACCTGTTCGCGGCCGTCTTCAGAGGCCACGCACGTTTTAAAAAATCCCGTGCGAACCGCGTACAGGCTGCGAAACGCCTCGCCGGCATGAAACAAGGCATCGCCGCGCTTCACACTGCGGCGCGTGGCCACAAGAGAGTCGAGTTGTTCGAGCTGGGGGTGAGATAAGCCGACAGGCAAACACAACTCTCGCAAGTTGCAATTCGAGCATGCGACCTTGAACGCATCCATCTTCATGGGTCGTTTTTCAGCGGGGGAAGTACCGCAGTAAGCGAGATGATCAGAGCCTGAACCGGCAACGATCGGAGGACATGATTGGGTGAGGATTATCAATCATGAGCAACCGCGATGGCCTTGTACCAAGCAAACCTGTGCCTTGAGAAAGATCAAGGCTCACTCCCTACAGTTTGGCACAGTCGGGCGCATGCATGCACCAGATACCCTCATTGGCGACAGCCAATCGCCCTCGGTGGCGGTCAGCGAAGAGCTTTTGTCACGGCTTGACGTCAACGGCCCGCGTTACACCTCGTATCCCACGGCCGACCGGTTTGTCGATGCCTTTACCGCCGAAAACTACCGCCAGGCGCTCGAGCAGCGGGCCAGCGGCGCGGGGGTGATTGCCGCACCGCTGTCGGTTTACGTACACATTCCGTTTTGCGAATCGGTGTGTTACTACTGCGCCTGCAACAAGGTGATTACCCGCCATCACGAGCGCGCCGCCGAATACCTTGATGCCCTCGAATCCGAAATTGCCTTGCATGTGGCCATGCTGGGTGCCGGGCAGCCGGTGTCGCAGCTCCACTTTGGAGGAGGGTCGCCCACCTTCTTGAGTGATGACGAACTGACGCGGTTGATGGGCTCGCTGCGCCGTGCGTTTCGCTTGGTGCCGGGCGGCGAATACGCCATCGAGGTCGACCCCCGCACCGTAACGCCGCAGCGGCTTGAACATCTGGCGCAGCTGGGGTTCAACCGCATCAGCTTCGGGGTTCAAGATACCGACCCCGATGTGCAAAAAGCCGTGCACCGCGTGCAGCCTTGGCCGGCGGTGCAAGAGCTCGTGGCTTCGGCGCGGGCGTTGCGCTTCGAGTCGATCAACGTCGATCTCATCTATGGGTTGCCCAAGCAAACGCGCGATACCTTTGCCCGCACGATCGAACACGTCTGCACCCTGCAGCCAGATCGCATTGCGCTGTACGCCTACGCCCACTTGCCTCAACGCTTTAAGCCGCAGCGTCGCATCCACGCACCCGATTTGCCGGCAGGGGCCGACAAAATCTCGATGCTCTCTCATGCCATCACCGGCTTTTTGAATAGCGGCTACCAATACATCGGCATGGATCACTTCGCGCGGCCCGACGATGCGCTGGCTGTGGCTAAACGGCAAGGGCGGCTGCATCGCAACTTCCAGGGCTACAGCACCCAGCCTGATTGCGATCTCATTGCGCTGGGCGTCTCTGCCATCGGGCGCATGGGCGCCACTTACAGCCAGAACGCCAAGACGCTGCCCGAGTACTACGACGCCGTGCGTTCGGGCAATTTTCCGGTGGTGCGAGGCATTGCACTGAGCCGCGACGATCTTGTGCGCCGGGCGGTCATCATGGCGCTGATGTGTCAGGGGCGGCTGATGTACGAATCCATCGAGGTTGCACACCTCATCGATTTCAAGGCTTATTTTTCTCGTGAGCTCGAGCAACTCATCCCGCTGGCTGATGCGGGCCTTGTTACGCTCGAAGCCGATGGCGTTACCGTAACGCCACTGGGCTGGTACTTCGTGCGCGCCGTGGCCATGGTGTTCGACAAAAACCTGCAAGCCGATAAGGCTCTTCAGCGGTTTTCTAAAATCATCTGATGACCCTTGGGCTGATGATCACGGCAGTGCTAATGGGCGCCGTCGGCGTTCCGCATTGCCTGATCATGTGTGGCGCACCGTGTTCAGTTGTGGCACAAGCGTGTTCCGGTGGTGCACACCAACGCACCGACGCCCTGCTGGGGCTGCACATGGGGCGCATCACCGGCTATGCCGGACTCGGCGCGCTGGCCGCCGCCCTGGCTTCGTTTTCGCACCTGCTGATGCAGCACGTGACGGCGCTGCGCCCGTTGTGGATGATGCTGCAACTGGCCGTGCTGGTGCTGGGGTTGCTGATGCTCGTTACCGGACGCATGCCCGATTGGCTGCAAAGCGTGCGCTTTCCGTTTCAGCGGTTGTCGCAGCGAATCACGCAGCATCCCACGTTGAGCACGTGGCCCGTGGCATGGCGGTCCGCGTTGCTGGGATCGTGCTGGGCATTGCTGCCGTGTGCCCAGTTGTATGCCGCCGTGGTGCTGGCCGCCATGGCCGACAATGCTGGCGCAGGGGCTGCCGTGATGGTTGCGTTTGCGCTGCCTGGCGCCCTCGGGCTCATGCTGAGCCACCGCTGGATAAGCTTTTTGCGCGCCACGGCATCTTTTTCAGCCGTGCGTCTAACGGGTGCTGTGCTAACGGCATCGTCGGTGTTGATGCTCTCGCACAGTTTTGATCGTGTGGTGCGGGCGTTTTGCTGACAACCCTGTGCCACGGGCGTCATCCGGCACGGTCTGTGCAATACATCCAAGACTTGTGCTGCTTCTCAAAGCATGGTTGCACGTGTATGGTGCATCATGCCCGTAAACGTGAGTTAAGACAGAAATTCAACCCGCTGAATTGACGTTCCAACCAAAGAGACTGCACTAGAATTTCGCCTCATCGACTTCCGCAAATAAATACGGAGATAACGACCATGTTTCAGCATATTAAAGTGCCCGAAGGCGGGCAGAAGATCACCGTCAACGCTGATTTTTCGCTCAACGTCCCAAATAATCCGATCATTCCGTATATTGAAGGCGATGGCACCGGCTTCGACATCACGCCGGTGATGATCAAAGTGGTCGATGCTGCCGTGGCCAAGGCCTACGCCGGCCAGCGCAAGATCCACTGGATGGAGGTCTACGCCGGTGAAAAATCCACGCGTATTTATGGGCCTGACGTTTGGCTGCCCGACGAAACCCTCAAGGTGCTCAAAGATTACGTCGTTTCCGTCAAGGGGCCTCTCACAACCCCGGTGGGTGGCGGCATTCGTTCGCTTAACGTGGCACTGCGCCAAGAGCTGGATCTTTACGTCTGTCTGCGCCCGGTGCGCTATTTCAAAGGGGTACCCAGCCCGGTGAAAGAGCCCGAGAAGACCGATATGGTGATCTTCCGTGAAAACTCTGAAGATATTTACGCCGGTATTGAATTCGAAGCGCAGAGCGATAAGGCAAAAAAGATAATTGCGTTTTTGCAAAACGAGATGGGCGTCAAGAAAATCCGCTTCCCGGAAACCTCGGGAATCGGGATCAAGCCGGTTTCTAAAGAAGGCACCGAGCGCTTGGTGCGCAAGGCTTTGCAATACGCCATCGATAACGACAAGCCCTCCGTGACGCTGGTGCACAAGGGCAACATCATGAAATACACCGAAGGGGGCTTTCGCGATTGGGGTTATGCGCTGGCCCAAAAAGAGTTCGGTGCCGAGCTTATCGACGGCGGTCCGTGGTGCAAGTTTAAAAACCCGAAAACGGGCAAGGACATCATCGTCAAAGACGCCATTGCCGATGCGTTCTTGCAGCAAATTCTGTTGCGTCCTGCCGAGTACAGCGTGATCGCTACGCTTAATCTCAATGGCGATTACATCTCTGATGCGCTGGCGGCTCAGGTGGGGGGCATCGGCATCGCACCGGGCGCAAACCTGTCTGACAGCGTGGCGATGTTTGAGGCCACGCACGGCACCGCGCCGAAATATGCCGGCAAGGATTATGTGAATCCGGGTTCAGAGATCCTATCTGCCGAGATGATGTTGCGCCACATGGGGTGGTTCGAAGCGGCCGATCTGATCATCAAGTCGATGGATGGTGCGATCCAGAGCAAGAAGGTGACGTACGATTTTGCGCGCTTGATGGAAGGCGCCACGCAAGTGTCTTGCTCGGGTTTTGGGCAAGTGATGATCGATCACATGTGATCGAGCTGAGGGCCAACACAGGGCCACAAAAAAACCCGCCGAAGGCGGGTTTTTTTATGTGCGCCGGCAGCGAGCTGAATGCAACCGCTGCAGCGCCTCACGACGCAAGCGTCATTGTTGTTATTGGCGAGTTGTTGTTGTCGGTGGATGAGCGACAGCCTCTGGTGTGAGCGCGTCGATCGTGAGGTCGCTGGTGTCAAACGGGCGAATGTTTTGCGCCAGCATGCCTTTAGGCCCTTGAATCAGCTCGAAACTCACGCGCGAACCCTGTTTGAGGGTGCGAAAGCCTTCCATCTGGATGGCTGAAAAATGGGCGAACACGTCTCCGCCGCCCTGTTCAGGTTCGATGAACCCGAAGCCCTTGGCGTCGTTGAACCACTTGACGGTACCGATGGCCATATAAAAGTCCTCCTGATTATTTGCGGCGATTCTCGGCGCGTGCCCAGGGGCTGTCAAGGAAACCACGGGGCTGCGTTGTAAGCCGGTTAGACAAATCCTGGTCGATAGGCGTGATGATCCGACATGAAATCAGATGAGCGGATCGGGGTTATTTCTACGCTTGCAGCGTGACGACGATGAAGCAAGATGTGCTATCGGGTGACAAGCCTGCAATCAACAGGGGCAGCACCCCGGTCTTAGAATGAAACCATGCTTGATGTGCGCCTTACAACACCGCCGGAGCCGCCCACCGGACCGCAGCAACCGCCCGAGGACGGGCAGGGGGCTGTTGTTGTTGAGCGTCAGGTGGCCAAGACCCAACCGCCACGGCTGTTTCGGGTGGTGATGCTCAACGACGACTTCACGCCGATGGAGTTTGTTGTGATCGTTTTGCAGGAATTCTTTCAACGTGATCTTGAGACGGCGACGCAGATCATGTTGCAAATTCATAATGAAGGCCGAGGGGTGTGCGGCGTGTATTCGCGAGACGTCGCGGCCACCAAGGTTGAACTCGTACGGGCCGCTGCTCAGCGGGCCGGGCATCCCTTGCAATGCATTCTGGAGATCGCATGATTGCGCAAGAGCTCGAAGTCAGTTTGCACATGGCCTTTGTCGAGGCGCGTCAGCAGCGTCACGAATTCATCACCGTCGAGCATTTGCTGCTCGCATTGGTAGATAACCCGTCGGCGTCTGAGGTGTTGCGCGCCTGCTCGGCCAATCTCGATGAGTTGCGCAAGTGCTTGGCGCAGTTCATTAAAGAGAACACCCCAACGGTTGGCGGCACCGAAGAGGTCGATACGCAGCCGACGCTGGGTTTTCAGCGCGTGATTCAGCGCGCGATCATGCATGTGCAGTCGACGGGCAATGGCAAGAAAGAAGTTACCGGTGCCAATGTGTTGGTGGCGATCTTCGGTGAGAAAGATTCGCACGCGGTGTATTACCTGCATCAGCAGGGGGTGACGCGTTTGGATGTTGTGAACTACATCGCACACGGCATCAAGAAGTCTGAGCCGCCTGAGTCGGCTAAATCGTCGGATGGTGCGGCGCAAGAGTCCGATAAGGATGAGGCTGAGTCGAAGGCATCGCCGCTCGAGCAGTACACGCAAAATCTGAATCAGCTGGCCAAAGAGGGCAAGATCGATCCGCTCATTGGGCGTGAGTCTGAGGTTGAGCGTGTGATTCAGGTACTGTGCCGTCGGCGCAAGAACAATCCGTTGCTTGTTGGTGAGGCCGGTGTAGGCAAAACAGCAATTGCCGAGGGCTTGGCGTGGCGCATCACGCAAGACGATGTGCCTGAGGTGCTATCGGATGCTGTGGTGTACGCGCTTGATATGGGCGCATTGCTGGCCGGCACGAAATACCGTGGCGATTTTGAGCAGCGCCTCAAGGCTGTGATCAAGCAGCTCAAAGATCAGCCGGGTTCGGTGTTGTTTATCGATGAAATCCATACGCTGATCGGCGCAGGGGCGGCCTCTGGCGGCACGCTCGATGCAAGCAATCTGCTCAAGCCGGCCTTGAGTTCTGGGCAGCTCAAGTGCATCGGTGCCACCACGTTCACCGAGTACCGTGGCATTTTTGAGAAGGATGCAGCGCTGTCGCGGCGGTTCCAGAAGGTCGAGGTGGTTGAGCCGTCGGTCGAGCAAACCATCGAGATCCTCAAGGGTTTGAAGTCGCGTTTCGAAGAGCATCACAGTGTGAAGTACGCGCTGGGCGCGTTGCAGGCGGCAGCTGAGCTGTCAGCCAAGTTCATCAGCGATCGTCATTTGCCGGATAAGGCCATTGATGTGATCGACGAGGCCGGCGCTGCGCAGCGTGTGCTGCCCAAAAACAAGCAGAAGAAAACCATCACGCGCGCCGAGGTCGAAGAGATCGTGGCCAAGATTGCGCGTGTGCCTTCGACCAGCGTGTCGAGTGATGATCGCGCCAAGCTCAAAACGCTGGATCGCGATCTCAAGAGCGTGGTGTTTGGCCAAGATGCGGCTATCGATGCTTTGGCTGCAGCCATCAAGATGGCGCGTTCGGGGTTGGGCAAGCCCGATAAGCCCATTGGCGCTTTCTTGTTCAGCGGCCCGACCGGCGTGGGCAAAACCGAGGTGGCGCGACAGCTGGCGTTCATTCTCGGCGTTGAGCTGATC
>CAZUCW010000096.1:0-9830 GCA_964618825.1 uncultured Aquabacterium sp. | reverse complement strand
GCCATCGGCAAGGCGCTCGAAGCGCCCAAGCGTCCGCTGGTGGCCATCGTGGCCGGCTCGAAGGTGAGCACCAAGCTCACCATTCTCGAATCGCTGTCGAAAAACGTCGACGGCATGATCGTGGGCGGCGGCATCGCCAACACCTTCATGCTGGCCGCAGGCCTGCCCATCGGCAAATCGCTGGCCGAACCCGATTTGGTGGATCAGGCCAAAGCCGTGATCGACGCCATGAAAGCACGCGGCGCCGAGGTGCCCATCCCCGTGGATGTGGTGTGCGCCAAGAGCTTCGCAGCCGATGCCCCCGCCACCATCAAAGCCGCCACCGATGTGGCCGCCGATGATCTGATCCTCGATATCGGCCCCAAAACCGCAGCGCTGCTGGCCGACAAGCTCATGAGCGCCGGCACCATCGTCTGGAACGGCCCGGTGGGCGTGTTTGAGTTTGACGCCTTCGCCAAGGGCACCGAGGCCATCGCCCAAGCCATCGCCAAAAGCAACGCCTTCAGCATTGCCGGCGGCGGCGACACGCTGGCAGCCATCGCCAAATACGGCATCGAAAAAGAGGTGGGCTACATCTCAACAGGCGGCGGCGCATTTCTCGAAGTGCTTGAGGGCAAAACGCTGCCGGCTTTCGAGATTCTGGCCAAACGTGCGGCGGGCTGATCCGCGCCTTCTTTTGTAGATCAGTAGCGGCTCAGGCCGGGCTCGCGCACCGCATGGCGCGAGCCGCCGATGAGCCCAAAGTGCTCAAAAAGGCGGCGGCGGTCTTGGTTTTCTTTGAGCCCGCGCGCCACCCCATCGGGCGCGGCCCCCGGTTGCGCCCACACGCGTGCGCCGGGCGCAAACACCACCGCCCCGGCGCGCTCAAGCGCCAGCGACAAATAGCAATCGTCGGCCCAATAGTGCAGCCCGAGCAGCTGGCGCAGGTTGAGCAACGGCGTCAGCCCGCCCACGCGCTGGTAGGCCGCGCGTTTGCACGCAAAGCTGGCGCCCCAAAAATAAAAATGCGCCCAGGGGTTGATGCGCCCGAGCTGAAAAAATAAAAACGAGGCGATGTTGCCGTAGCGGTAGTTTTTAAACCGCACCTCGCCGCCCACAGCCGCAGTGCCCGGATCGCGCAGCGGCGCCGTCAAGCGCCCCAACCACTCGGGGTCGGCCACGGCATCGCCATCAATGCAGGCCACCACCTCGTGGCGCACCAACTCAAAACCCCGAATGCGCGGATAGATCGGCCCGCGCCCGTCGGTATCCCAACAGTCGACGCGCACCCCCTTGAACTGCAGCGCAAACTGCCGCGCGATATGAGCGGTGGCATCGATGGAGTTGTGCACCACCACGACGATTTCGTCGGGCTGCACCGTTTGTTGCCTGAGCGATTCGAGGCAGGCACCGATGTGGCGTGCCTCGTTGTGGGCGATAACGAGTACGGAGCGTTTCATGACGCGCCGAACCATATCGCGAGCGATTGTGTTCAGGCCAGCGCCACAGCCCCCGCATTCAGGCGATAACGCGAAGGCCGGTTTGCGTCAGCTGGCGTCACCCGCCCGAGGCTTGCAGCACATCGCCGGCACGCACCGGATCGCCCGTTTGCGCCAGCGCATCGAGCCAGCGCTGATAGCTCGGCACCACCGGCTGCTGCCACGGATGAAAGCCCGGGCGGGCATAGGCCAAAAACGAGCCCAGCACCGGCGCCAGCAGCCCGCCCGGTTTGTAGAGCCACCACAGCCCGCGCGCCCAGATCTTGAGCCGCTGTGCACGCGTAAAACCATCCACCTGCAGCATGTGCCGCATGATGCGAAACACGTGATACGGAAACATGATCGACACCAGCAGCATCGCGCGTATGCGGGTGAGGTAGCTCACGCGCGCCACCTGCTGCATCACATCAAACGCCACGGCCTTGTGCTCCATCTCTTCCATCGCGTGCCACACATAGAGGGCGCGGATGCGGCGGTCGGCCTGCGCAAAGATCTGGCCCCGCTCAACAAAGCACTCGGCCATGATGGCAGTGATGTGCTCGGCAGCGGCCGTCATGCCCAGCGTGAACTCGGGCGAACAATATTTGCGCATGATGCCAAACAGGCGCAGCTCTTGTCCGGCCAGGATGCGATCGACACGCACGCCCTGCGCCTGCAGCCGGTTGTTGAACTGCGTGTGCAGCATGCTGTGCTGCCCCTCTTGCCGCGTGAAGTGCTTGATGTCTTGCAACATGGCCGCATCGGTGATGCGGTCGCGGTAATCACGCACGCATGTGATAAAGAAACGCTCGCCCACCGGAAACAGCGTCGACATCGCATCAAAAAAACGTGTTTTAAACGCATCCCCATCGAGCCAGAAGCGGGGGATGTCGCCATCGAGCCCGAAATCGAGCTGCTCGCGCGGCACGATGGGCGGCACCGCTGCCTGAGCAGCGTCTGGCGAAACAGCAGAGCTCACATCAGGGCGGTTCGGGTGGATGGGGGGCATGGGTGTCGTCTCCTGCACGGGCTGCGGCGGCTGCCGCCCCCTCAGGATAGAGAGGCTGACAAATCGCAGCTATGCGCGGCGATGACGCTGCGGCATGGATTGCGACAAACCCCGCGCCGCGTGCGCACGGCGGCACTCAGCCGATACGGGGTTTCCCTCGAAACGCGCTGGGGGGCTGCCCCGCCCAACGCTTGAACGCCTGCGTAAAGCTGCGGCGATCCACAAAACCCAGGCGTTCGCTGATGGATTCGATGGACACCGACTCGTCTTGCAGCCATTGGCTCGCGAGCTTGAAGCGCGTCTGCGCCTGCAGCGTGGTGTAGCACACGCCAGCATCCTGCAACCGACGCTGCAGGGTGCGCGGATGCAGCTGCAGCCGACGCGCTACAGCCTCAACGCCCTGCCCCAGCAGCCGGGGAGATTCAAAAAAAATCTGCTCGATGTGCGCAGCCAACGCCGGACGCGCCGCCGATTGCGCGATGCGCTGCTCAACCCGCGCCTCAGCCTGCCGATGCAGCATCGGAAACGCCCCGCTGAGCGGCACATCGAGCACGCGCCGATCAAACACCAGCGCATCGTCGATCTGCCCAAAACGCACGGGCATGCGGTAGTGCCCGGCGTAATCCACCTGAGCCGACGGCGGATGCGCCACCGCAAAGGCCAGATGCGGCTGCGCCAGCCCCGGCGGCAGCAGCTCGCGCACAAAACGCACGATGGTCGAAAACACAGCCTCTAAAAAATACTGCCGCGTCAACGCACCACGCTCGCCCACCTCAAAACGCACCTGCAGCCGAGCCTGCCCACCCGATTCGTGCAACGACACGCTCATCAACGGGTTGATCAACAAGCGCACCCACTCAAACACCCGAAACGAATCACGCAGCGTCGAGCTTGTGGCCACAAAGGTTTCGACATCGGGCACGTATTCAAACGCAAAGATGTCGCCCAGCACGAACGGAAAATACATCTGCCCGCCACTGGCGCCCTGCGCATGCTCAACGCAACGCACGATCAGCTCGCGCATGGCCTCAAGGCTGATGGTGTTGGATTCGAGGTGCAGCAAATCGGCCTGCACCCCCACATCACCAAACACCGGCTCGATATTGAACCCACAGCGCGCCGCCGCACGCACCCAGCTGGTGAGGGTTAAAAACGGCAGCCGCTGAGCCGCCCCATCGGCAGACGCCGACAAAAACAGAGGCGATGACAAAAGATCAGGCATGATTTTCTTCATTACGAGATAACCCGTTTGATTTTGCACACAGTAATGTGTCAACCGCCCCCCATTAGAGGGAAAGCCCTCAGCCCTCGACTCAGACTCTGCCCCCTCGCATGGCCGCCGCCCCCGCAAAATCGCCGACTCTCTCGCCCCCCCCCTGCCCGGCCCCGCTTTGCATACGGACGCCCCCCGCTCTTCAACTTTGTCGCGCCGCCCACCAAGGGGGCACCTGCCTCATGCTCGTCTCACCCGTTCACCTGCTGGCGCTGGCTCACACGCTCGAAATCGAGGGCATGGATGCCCGTGCGGCCCTGCAGCGTTGCGGCATCGAATCGATAGAGGCCCTGAGCGAAGAGGGCGCGTGGGTCGAGGCCGCGCTGTTTGATCGCCTGATGGCTGCAGCCATCGAGCTCAGCGGCGATCCCGCCTTTGGCCTCGTGGCGGGCAAAAGCATCGCGCTGATGCGCTACGGCCCTTTTGTGCCGCTGGTGCTGCCCTCGCCCAGCTTGCGGCAGATCCTGGCCGATCTGCGGCACTTCGCGCGGCTGGTGCTCGATCACGCCGAGATCGAGCTGGCCGAGGCGCCGGCATCGGCGCGGCTCATCATCCGTCCTGTGGTGCATGGCGGCGCCAGCGGGCACTTCCGCATGGAGATGGTGGCCACCAGCGCGCTGCAGATGTTGCGCCTGGCCGGCGCCAGCCCCACCGATGTGCACCGCATCGAGATGCCCTACACCCCCGCCCCCGAAATGCTGCGGCGCTATGCGGCAGCCTTTGGCCCCCACCTGCGGTTTGGCAGCCACGAATGCGCGCTGCACATCAACCCGGCCCTGCTCGATGCCAAGATGGCGATGCACGATCCCGTGGCCTACACCGCAGCGCGCACCCGTGCCGAATCGGCACTGGCCGCACGGCTGGCCCAATCCAACGTGGCCGAGCGCGTGCGCCTGTGGCTGCTGGGACGTTTGGCACAACCCACCTCAACCGCCGACACCGCCCAGCATCTGGGCCTGAGCGAGCGCAGCCTGCGCCGCCAACTCGCCGCGCTGGGTGTCACGCACGCCAGCCTGCTCGACGAGTGCCAGCGCCTCATGGCCGAGCGGCTGCTCGCCGAAGGGCAAAGCTCGATCCAGCAAGTGGCCGACAGCCTCGGCTTCTCATCGGCCAGCAGTTTCCACCGCGCCTTCAGGCGCTGGACGGGCCAAACCCCGGCAGGCTGGCGCGAGCAACAGGCCGAGGCATCGCCTAAGGCCATCTAAAGCCCCGCCCCAAGCGGCACAGCGCCATCCGCTGTCGACAGCACGCCCCGCGTTCAGGCGTCGGGAAAGCCTGATCCATCGCGGTCAATATCTTGGTCGACACGGTGATTGGCCGGCGGCAGGGCGCTTCCTAGCATTGCGATTTCTTAAACCGCAAACACAGGAAGAAACCCATGCCAACGAACACCCAACGTCGCCGCTTCGGGCAACAAATTCTGAAAGCCGCTGCCGGCCTTGGCCTCAACAGCGTGAGTGCCGCCGGCGTGCTGGGCCGCAGCGTGGCAGCCGGCGGGCTGGCCGCTGCCGTGGCCGAATCAAGCGCCGCCGCCACGGCCACTGAGCGCGTGCGCGCCCTCGTGGTGGGCACCGGCTACGGCGGCGCAGTAACGGCGCTGCGCTTGGCCGAGCGCGGCATCCCGGTAACGATGCTCGAAATGGGGCAGCTCTGGAACACCCCCGGCGCCGACGGCAAAGTGTTCTGCAACAACCTATCGCCCGACAAACGCGCCATGTGGTTCTCAACCAAAGCCGCTGCCGTCATCAAATCGTTTCTGGGCATCCCCATCAACATCACCGTGCCCTACTGGGCGGGGGTGCTCGATGTGCGGCGCTATTCGGGCATGGACGTTTACCGTGGCGTAGGCGTGGGCGGCGGCTCGTTGGTTAACCTGGCGATGCTGATCACGCCGCAACGCGAAGTGCTGCAACCGCTTATGCCTGCGGGCTTCGATCTCGACACCTTTTACGCACGCCACATCCCACGCGCGCTGGCCAAACTCGGCGCCAACACCATCCGCCCCGGCTACTTCGACACCAGCGCTTATCACCAATATGGCCGCGTGGCCCGCGCCGCACTGAGCCGCGCTGGCTACACCACCGATTTGCTGCTCTCGGGCTACGACTACGCCTACATGGAGCAAGAAGAGGCCGGCGCCGTACCCCCATCGGCCCTAGGCAATGAAGGCGGCTACGGCAACAACCATGGCAAAAAAAGCCTCGACAAAAACTATCTGGCCGACGCCGTCGGCACCGGGCTGGTGACGATCCGCGCCATGCACACCGTAACCCGTGTCGAACAAGACACCGATGGCAGCTACCTTGTTACCGTCGACCAGCTGGACCTGTTGGGCAATGTGCTGAACCGCTACACCATCGGCTGCGAATACCTGTTTTTGGGTGCTGGCAGCGTGGGCAGCTCAGAGATTCTGGTGCGCGCCCGCGAAACCGGCTCGCTGCCCAACCTCAACGCCGCCGTAGGCACACAGTGGAGCGCCAACAGCGACATCTTCGTGTGTCGCGCCAACCTGCCCTGGAACCCCACCGGCACCAAACAATCGATCTTGCCCGCCACGGGTTTTCGAGCCCGAGATCAAAACGGCAAGCCGGTGTTCTCGATGAACCTGCCTTTCCCGTTCGGCGGCATCGAATCGTGGGTCAGCATGAACATCGTGATGACGCAAAACCCCGAAACCGGCAGCTTCCGCTACGCCAGCGACACCAACCAAGTGCTGCTCAACTGGAGCAACCAAAACGCCCCCGCCGTAAAGAGCACCAAATACGTGTTCGACCGCATCAACCGCGCCAACGGCACAGCCTACCGTGTCGATTTGTTTGGCGGCAAAACAATGTCGGACGCCTCAACCTACCACCCCGTAGGCGGTGTGCCCCTGGGCAAAGCCACCGACCTGTTTGGCCGCGTGCGGGGCTACGAGCGCCTGTATGTGATGGATTCCGCCCTGATGCCCGGCGCCCTGGTGGCCAACCCCGCACTGATGACGACCGCACTGGCCGAGCACAACATCGAAAACATCTTGCTGCGCGACTTTTAACCCCCCCCCGCGCCCGACACCCTCAGCGCACCCCGGGTTTGCACGCACCCCCTCCGCAACACCCCTCATTCACAGGTCGAGCTAACCCCGAGGGCGCGACACGCGGGTCAATCGTTGGCCGGGCTGGTTAATGCGTGCCAATTAAACGATCCCTAGCATCCCGCCCAACGGTGCTTAAAACAAATTCATCGCCCCTTCACACACCACGCAATCTTTTCAAAAGGAGACAACCCATGATTTCATCCCCTGCCACCTTATCGCGCCGCATCCGGCAATGGTCGGCCCTGGCCGCAGCCTGCCTGCTGCCCACACTGGCCTCGGCGGGCTACTACAGCTGGGAAACCGTCACCGCTGATCCGGCCACGGGTGCATCGTGCAGCAACGGCACGCCCTACCGCTTCTTCGTTAACCGCGCGCTGTTCACCAGCAAAACCGTGGTGATCTTCGAAGGTGGCGGCGCCTGCTGGGCCCAAAACTCGTGCCAAGGCCTCTTCAAGGTCGGCATCCTGGGCGCCACCAACCCCAACGGCATCGCTACCGATTACATGACGAACGTGCTCGGCTCCGTGCTCAACCAGGGCGCCGCCATGGGCGGGTTGATCACGCCGTTCTCGATGCGGCTGCATCCATTGCAGCGCGTGCAAACACAAAGCTGGAACATCGTCTACGTGCCCTATTGCACGGGCGACGTGCACACCGGCAACAAAGTCAACGTTTACGCCGATGCCGATCCGGCCAACCCCAACACCTTCTATCACCGCGGCTACCCCAACGCCAAGGCGCTGGCCGCCTGGCTGGGCAAAAACCTGCCCAACCAGAGCCAACTGCTCGTTACCGGTTTCTCGGCAGGCGGTGTGGGCTCAACCACCTCGTATGAGCTGATCCGCCTGGCGATGAAGCCTAAAAAATCGGCCCTGCTTGCCGATTCGGGTCCGCTGATGCAAGCCCACCGCAGCGATTCGCCCAGCGAGTCGCCCTCACTGTTGCTGCACAACAAGATCCGCGAAGTGTGGGGCCTTGATCAACCCGATGGGCTGGCCACGTACGCGATCAACAAATACCCAGGCAAGGGCGACACCAACAACCTCGGCTCGCTCACGACAGCGTTGGCACAGGTGTTTCCGAACGACCGGTTCAACTACTCGGTCTTTCAGATGGACGGCATCTATTCGGCCTTCTCGTACACCAGCTTCTTCCCCGAAGTGCTGGCCACGCCCTCGGGCCCGCAGCGCGATGCCCTGATCACCGCCAAGTGGGTGCCCGAAATCAAGAAGTGGACGGATGCCATGAAGCCCTATGCGAACGTAGGCTTTTACGTGCCGTATGGCCGCAACGTGGTGAAGTCGCACACGCTGACGCTGGTGACTTTTGGCGGCACAGCCATCGAAGAAGCCGGCTACAAAGACCTCAACGCCGTGGTCGATAACCTGATCGACGGCAAGGGCACACCGATTCGCGCCTGGGAAACCGCCAAGAACGCGCAGAACACGCCCTACAACAGCTGGTTCGATCAGGTGTCTTACTGGTTTTGGTCGAACATCGGCGGGCTGTGATGCCAACCGTGGCCCGGATGCGCTTTGCCGCAGCACCTGAACATTCGGGCCACGACACCGACGAATCTGCCCATGCCTGCGCCAGCCAGAGCGATCGCGCGCTGAGCCTGATCCGCAGGCATGTGTTGATGGGCACGTTTGGGCCGGGACACCGGCTCAGCGAGCCGCGCCTGAGCGCTCTGTTGGGGCTGTCGCGCACGCCGATCCGTGCGGCGCTGCGGCAGCTTGAGTTTGAGGGCCTGCTCACCCCTCACGCTGGCGGCGGGCTTGTTGTGCGCGAGCACTCGCCCACCGAAATCGAAGACGTGATCGAGATGCGCGCCGCGCTCGAAGGCTTGGCCGTGCAACGGGCGCTGCAGCGGGGCATTTCGCGCACGCTATTGATTCGGGCTCGCGAGATGCTGATGTGCATTGATGCCGTGCTCAGCCGCCCACAACTCGACCACGACAGCGTTGGCATCTACGCCGAACGCAACCGTGCTTTTCATGCCCTGCTGGCCGAGATGTCGGGCAGCGCGGTGATTCAGCAGCAGCTCGATCTGCTCACCCGTTCGCCGTTTGGGGATCCGGCGGCCTTCGTTTTTGCGCGCGCGGCAATGCCCGATGCGCATGTGGCGTTTTGCCTGGCTCACGAGCATCACCGGCAGATCGTGGATGCGCTCAACCGCAACGAGAGCCACCGCGCCGTGGCGCTGCTCAACGAACACAGCCACAGCGGACGCCGCGCCCTGCAGCACGCCGTGGCCACGCGCCGCACCGATCTGATCCACGGCGGCCAGTTGATCGCGCGCCCCCGTTTGATGTGACACTTGAGGCCGGTGCCGGCCACCGCAGGCAGACGCGCCCGCGGCATGCGGCACACATCACCGAAAGAACCTCACATGTCTCGCGCCACGAAAATCGTTGCCACCCTCGGCCCCGCCTCTTCATCCCCCGACGTGCTTGAGCGCATGATCCGCGCCGGCGTTGATGTCGTGCGGCTCAATTTCTCGCACGGCAAAGCCCAAGATCACATCGACCGCGCCCAGCTGGTGCGCGACGTGGCCCAGCGTGTGGGCCGTGAGGTCGCCATCATGGCCGATCTGCAAGGCCCCAAGATTCGCGTCGGCAAATTTGCCGATGGCAAGGTGATGCTCGACAACGGCCAGCCCTTCGTGCTCGACGCGCAACGCACCGAGCCCGGCGACATCCACGGCGTGGGGCTCGATTACAAAGAGCTGCCGCGCGACGTAAAACCCGGCGACACGTTGTTGCTCAACGACGGTCTGATCGTGCTCACCGTTACTGCCGTCAAAGGCGAGCAGGTGCACACCACCGTAAAGATCGGCGGCGAGCTGAGCAACAACAAGGGCATCAACAAACAAGGCGGCGGCCTCACCGCGCCGGCCCTCACGGCCAAAGATATGGAGGACATCAAAACCGCCATGAGCGTGCAGGCCGATTTCGTGGCTGTGTCCTTTCCGAAGAGCGCCATCGACATGGAAATGGCGCGCCAGCTCTGCAA
>CAZUCW010000095.1:0-9882 GCA_964618825.1 uncultured Aquabacterium sp. | reverse complement strand
GCACCCCCCCGGCAGACAGGCCCAGGATGATGTCGGCGCCATCGATGATGTCGGCCAGCGTGCGGTGCTCGGTGTGCTGCGCAAAAAAGGCTTTGTCAGGATCCATCTGATCGGCGCGCCCGGTATGGACGACGCCTTTGAGATCGGTTACCCAGATGTTTTCGCGCGGCAGGCCGAGTTTGATGAGCAAGTGCAAACAGGCCAGGGCGGCCGCCCCGGCACCGGAGGTCACCAGCTTGACGTCTTTGATGTCTTTGCCCACGACCTTCAAGCCGTTGATCAGCGCCGCGCCGACCACGATGGCGGTGCCGTGCTGGTCGTCGTGGAAGACTGGAATCTTCATGCGCTCACGCAGCTTGCGCTCGACGTAGAAGCAGTCTGGGGCTTTGATGTCTTCGAGGTTGATGCCGCCGAAGGTGGGCTCGAGGCTGGCAATGATTTCGACGAGTTTGTCGGGGTCTTTTTCGCTGATTTCGATGTCGAACACATCGATGTCGGCGAATTTTTTGAACAGCACGCCTTTGCCTTCCATCACGGGCTTGGCAGCAAGCGGGCCGATATCGCCCAGGCCCAGCACGGCGGTGCCGTTGGTGATGACGGCTACAAGGTTGCCACGGCTGGTGTAGCGGGCGGCGTCGGTGGGGCGCGCCACGATCTCTTCACAGGCTGCGGCCACCCCCGGCGAGTAAGCCAAGGCCAAATCGCGCTGGTTGATGAGCGATTTGGTTGGCGCAATGGCAATTTTGCCGGGCGTCGGGAATTCGTGGTACTCGAGAGCGGCTTGGCGCAACTGGGCGCGCTTGTCTTCAGAGGTGGTCATCGCGTGGATCGCGGGTCGACAGGGCTGCGCTTGGCGTGAGGATCACGCGGGGTGCGCGGCGGTCGCCACGAGAGTGTCAAAAACGTGGATTGTAGAAACTCCGCGCACGACAGGCCGGGCGAACACGCAAGCCGATGCAACGCGGTAGACAATCCCCCCCCATGAGCCTGGGTGAATTTGAGTTGATCGAGCGCTTTTTTACGCGCCGCCGCCAACGCGCGGTGGTGGGCACGGGCGACGATTGCGCGGTGATTGCACCGCGCGCGGGGATGCAGCTGGCGGTGTCGACCGACATGCTGGTTGAAGGGCGCCATTTTTTGTCGACCGTCGATCCGGCACGGCTGGGGCATAAGGCGCTGGCCGTGAATCTAAGCGATCTGGCCGCGTGCGGGGCGCAGCCGCTGGGCTTGACGCTGGCGCTGGCGCTGCCGCGTGCCGATGCGGTGTGGCTCGAAGCGTTTGCGCACGGCCTGTTTGAGCTGGCCGAGGCCCACGATTGCGAGCTGGTGGGCGGCGATACGACCGCCGGGCCGCTCAATATCTGCATCACGGTGTTTGGCGAGGTGCCTGCGGGCGGCGCGCTGCTGCGCAGCGGGGCACGGGTGGGCGACGATATTTATGTGAGCGGCACGGTGGGCGATGCGCGATTGGCACTGGAGGCCTTTCGCGGCACGGTGTCGCTGCCAGGCGAGCTGTTTAACGCCGTGCGCCCGGCGCTCGAAACGCCGCAACCGCGTGTGGCGCTGGGGCAGGCGCTGCGTGGTGTGGCCAGCGCAGCGATCGATGTGTCCGACGGGCTGCTGGGCGATTTGCGCCATGTGCTGCGGTTGTCGGGGCTGGGCGGTGTGGGTGCCGTGGTGGATGCCGATGCGGTGCCGCGCAGCGCTGCGCTGGCCGCGCAGCCCGAGGGGCTGCAACGGTTGTGCACATTGAGCGGCGGCGATGATTACGAGCTGATCTTTACCGCCCCGCCCGCTGCACGCGCAGCGGTGCGCCAAATCGAGGCAGGCACCGGCGTGGCGCTCACGCGCATCGGCCACATCGATGCCCAGCCGGCCTTGCGCCTGATCGATGCGCAAGGCTGTGAGCTGGCCTGGAACACTGCCTCGTTCGACCACTTTCACACCGCATGAATCCTGCTGCCCCGCGTCTTTCATGGCGATTTATGGCCCGGCACCCGGCGCACTGGCTGGCGCTGGGCGCGGGCAGCGGCCTGAGCCCGGTGGCCCCCGGCACGGCGGGCACGCTGTGGGCTTGGGCGGTGTTTGTGCTGCTCAACCGCTGGCTCACACCGCTGCAATGGGGCATGGTGATCGCAGTGAGCCTGCCGCTGGGCTGGTGGGCCTGCACGATCACGGCGCGGCACCTCGCGCGGCCCGACCCCAGCGCAGTGGTGTGGGATGAGATCGTTGCCTTTTGGATCGTGCTGTGGCTGGTGATGCCCGCCGGCTGGGGGATGCAGCTCGTGGCGTTTGCGTTGTTTCGCTATTTCGACGCCGCCAAGCCCGGCCCGGTGGGATGGGCCGACGGGCTCTTTAAAGGACGCGGCCCCGAAGTGGGCTGGGCACAGGGCTGGGGCATCTTGTTCGACGATCTGGTGGCTGCCGGCTGCACGCTGCTGGTGATCGCTCTCGGGCAGACGTTGCTCGGCACGCTATGAACGCTTCGATCGACACGTTGGTGGCGCAAGTGGCCGCCACACTGCAGGCGCGCGGCGCGTGCCTGGCCACGGCTGAATCGTGCACAGGCGGGCTGATAGCGGCGCGCTGCACCGACATCGCCGGCTCAAGCCTGTGGTTTGAGCGCGGTTTCGTTACCTACAGCAATGCGGCCAAAACCGAGCTGCTGGGGGTAGATGCGGCCTTGATCAGCACGCACGGGGCAGTGAGTGCGCCGGTGGTGCGCGCCATGGCCGAGGGTGCCTTGCACCACAGCCGCGCCGATTGGGCGGTGGCGGTGTCGGGCATTGCCGGCCCAGGCGGCGGCACGCCCGACAAGCCGGTAGGCACGGTGTGGCTGGCATGGTGCGGGCGCGGCCAACCTGCATACGCGCAGTGCCAACGCTTCATGGGTGATCGCGCCGGTGTGCGCGATCAGGCCGTGGCTTGCGCGCTGGCGGGGCTGCTCGACGCCTTGGCCGCCACCGCCAAATAAGTGGCTTCGAGCAACGCGGCGGGCATGGGCGCGCCGAGCAGGTAGCCCTGCACCATATCGCCGCCGTCTTCGGTGATGTAGCGCATTTGGGTGTCGGTTTCGACGCCCTCGGCCACCACGGGGATATCGAGGGCGCGCGCCAAGCCAATGATGGCGCTGGTGAGGGCGCGGTCGTCGACATCGCGATCGATATCGCGCACAAAAGCACGGTCGATTTTGAGTTTGGAGGGCCGCAAGTGCTTGAGATAGGCCAGCGACGAATACCCCGTGCCGAAATCATCGATCACCAGCCGCAGCCCCAGCGCGCGCAACCGCGTGATGATGCTGTGCGTGGCCTCGGTGTCGCTCATGAGCACGCTTTCGGTCACTTCAACCTCGATCTCGGTGGAGGCCACGCCGTGGCGTTTCATGGCGCCATCAAACACATCGATGAGCCGATGCTGCCTGAACTCGAGCGCCGAGATGTTGACGGCCACGTGCCCAAAAGGGCGCCCTGCGCTGCGCCACGCGGCAATCTGGCGGCAGGCTTCGTTAACCGTCCACGCGCCCAGATCACCGATGAGGCCGCACTCTTCGGCCACGCCGATAAAAGCTGCCGGCGCCAGCAGGCCGCGCTCGGGGTGCTGCCAGCGGATCAGCGCCTCAACGCCCGTGAGGCGGCGGCTCTTGGCTTCGAGCTGCGGCTGGTAGTAGAGCACCAGCTCATTGCCACGGATGGCGCGCGCCAGCTCGTGTGCCAACGTGATGTTGGCCTGCAGGCGGTGGTTGAGATCGTCGTGATAGAAGGCAAACCGCGCACGCCCCAGCGATTTGGCCTGATACATCGCGATATCAGCGTGGCGCGCCAAGGTTTCGTAATCCTGGGCATCGTCGGGGTAAAGCGCCACACCCACACTGGCCGTGATCTGCAGCGGATGCGAGGCCAGCGGCAGCGGCTGCTCAACCGCCACCAGCAAGCGCTCAATGGTGGCGGCAATCTCATCCCACTGGCCGGCCTCGCGCAGCAATACCAAAAATTCATCGCCCCCCAAACGGCACACGATGTCGGATTCGCGCAGCACATCGCGCAAGCGCTGAGCCATGGCCTGCAGCAGTTGATCGCCCACGCTGTGGCCCATCGAATCGTTGATGGTTTTGAATCGATCAAGATCGATGAACAGCAGCGCCAGCCGCGTGTGATTGCGCTGTGCGCTCTGCATCGCAGTGCGGCACAACTCGGTGAACAGCCCGCGATTGGGCAGTTGCGTGAGTTGGTCGTACATGGCCAGCGATTCGAGCTGCTGCTTTTGCTCTTCGAGCCGGCCAAACAAGGTTTCGAGCCGATCACGCACCTCATCGAGATGGCGCCCCAATTGGCCGAGTTCGTCGCGCCGACGCCAAGCGATGCGCGGGGTGTTGTCGCGCCAGGCCATGGCGCTGGCCTGCCGCTTGAGCCGCTCAACCGGTGCCGCCAGGCGCACATGCAGCACCGCCACCACGATCAGGCTGATGAGTGCCATTTGCGCCGCCATCACCGGTGGCCACAGCGCGCCGGGCACGGTGCTGCCATCGCTCCACCACAGCAGCACAGCCGGGGGCAGCGCCAGCCCCATCAGCACCCCCAGCAGCAGCGTGGCACGAATGCTCAACGACAACCAAGCCAGACAGCGCGGGGATTGCATCGACGCAGCCCTCAAAGCATGGCGGCAAACTCGGTGCCCAGCCGCTCGTTAGCGATGTGCGGCGGCACCCAGTTGCGGACCCACGCGGCAAACTGCTCGGCAGGCATGGGTTTGGCAATAAAAAAGCCCTGCGCCTCATCGCAGCGCAAGCCGGCCAACAGCTTCCAGGATTTGGCGCTCTCCATGCCCTCGGCCACCACGGTGAGGCCAAGGTTGTGAGCCAGATCGACGGTCGAGCGCACGATCTTGGCATCGTGGATATCGGATTCCATGTTCATCACGAACGATTTGTCGATCTTGAGTTCATCAACCGGCAGGCGCTTGAGATAGGCCAGCGATGAATAGCCCGTGCCGAAATCATCGATCGACAGCTTGAGGCCCATCTCATGCAGCCGCTCCAGCGTGGTGAGCGCGCGTTGCGGGTCGTCCATGATGGCGCTCTCGGTGATCTCGAGAATCAGCCCGCCGGGCTCGACGCCGTGCGTGCCCAACAACCGCGCCACCTTGTCGGGCAGATCCTGATCCATCAAATCGCGCGTCGAGAGATTGACCGACAGCTTCATCTGCAGCCCTTGCGCCCGCAGCGCGCGCCACGTGATGGCGCTGCGCTCAATCATCCAGCTTGTGAGCACGCGCACAAAGCCGGTTTGCTCGGCAAAGGGGATGAAGCGCATCGGCGACACCGATCCACGCTGCGGATGCTGCCAGCGCAGCAGCGCCTCAGCCCCCACCACGCGCCCCGTGCGCAAGCTGACTTTGGGCTGCATATACAGCTGCAACTGGCCAAAATCGACCGCCTGGCGCAGATCACCCAGCATCGACAGCGAGGCTTCGCTGCTCGAATCGAGCCCGGGGTGATACGTCACCGTGCCGGCCTGCTGGTGTTTGGCGGCATACATGGCCACTTCGGCGCGGCTGATCAGCTGATCGGCGTCTTTGGCGTGCTCGGGGCAACAGGCAATGCCGATGCCTGCACCCAGATCCACCTTGTGATCATCGAGCGTGATGGGGCGCTCAAACGTGCGCAGCATGCGTTGCGCCACCACCAATGCCGAGGCGGCATCGGTGAGCGGCAGCAACACGGCAAATTCGTCGCCACCCAACCGCGCGAGCACATCTTGCGGGCTCAGCGCTTCATCGCGCAGCCGCTTGGCCACCTGGCGCAACAGGCGGTCGCCAAAGCGGTGGCCCAACACATCGTTGACGTGTTTGAAACGATCGAGATCGAGCATGAGGATGGCGCACGGCTGCCCGGCCTGCAGCGCGCGCGCCATGGTGCCGCGCAGATCATCGCGAAACTGCTCACGGTTGGGCAGATCGGTGAGCTTGTCGTGATAAGCCAGCCGGCGGATTTCGCCCTCGCGGTGCTGGATGGCCTGGCGCATGTTTTCGAAGGCCTGCGCCAACTCGCCCAGCTCGCCCGCCCCACGCACCGGCACGGGTGTGTCGAAATCGCCATGGCCCAGCCGCTGGATCGAGCCCGACAGTGCCGTGAGCGGGCGGGTGATGCGCCGCGCCGTGATGAAGCTGCCCACGCCAAACACCAACACACCAAAGGCGGTGAGGATCATCAGCGTCCACTTGAGTTGTCGATAAGGCGCCAGCGCATCGTCAACCGAGCGCAGCAGCACGGCTTGTGCATCGCTGCTCGCTTCATCCACCGACAGCGGCGCGCGCAGCCAGCGGTAATCAGACCCCCCCAGCGCTTGGGTGCTGATCTCGCGTGCGGCGGTGTTCGCAACATCTTGTGCGGCGGGCCACTGCCGGGCCAGATCGACCGCGCGGCTGGGCGCCAGCGTTGAATGCACCACTTGCCAGCGCGCACCCGCTGCAGCCCCCCGCCCAGCGCCGCGCGCATCGTTTACCAGCAGGGCCACATCGACATCACTGAGCTGGCGCATGTCTTTGATCAGCTCTTCATCGAGCTCTGCGCCGATCACCAACCAGCCGGCCAGCTCAGGCAGCCGCACCGGCGCCGCCACCCACTGCATCACCTGCCCATCAAACACCACGATGCGGGTGGCGGTGGTGCTGATCTGACGCTGTTGATGCAACCACGGCTGCAGTGCGGGCGCGTAGCGGCGCGCATCGGCATGCGTGCCCACCAGCAACTGGCCATGCGCATCGAGCAACAGAGTTTCGGCCCGATCGAGCCGCTCGGCCAAACGCATCAGGGTCTGCGCCAAACGGTTGCGATCGTCAGACAACACGGCCATGCGGAACACATCGTCGCTGCTCACATCGCGCGCGGCATGCGACATGTTCACGGCCCGCTGATCAAGCAGCCGCAACAAGATGCGCTGCCCCGACACCAGATCGGCGTGGATGGTGGCGTTGGCGTTGCGATCGATGCCGCTGTGCATCAGCCCGTAGGCCGCCGCCTGCACCAAAACGGCCAGGCCCAGATACACCGACACGATGCGCAACTGAAGCCGCTGCAAACGCAGGGAAGGCATAGGGTTGACAACGAAGCTAAAGGCCAAAAAGCCGGGTGGCCGACACCACGAAACACCAGGGCCACCCCTGCACGACGCCGCGCGCGCACCCGAGTGTGAACGGCTTCACACCCAGACACATGCGCACCCGCATCGCAGCGGCAGCAACTGGGTGTTTATCGGCCCGCGCCCCGCCGACCTTGAGCCAACGCGCGGGCAGGAAAACGCTAGGCTCGCATCCCTATAAAAACGCTAAGCCCGCGCCGGCGCCGCGCCCAATTTGGCCAGCATCAGGGCCAGCCGCTGCAGGGCCGCCCAGGGATCATCGGGCCACTGCGGGTGGCGGATGCCTTTCACCACACCATCGCAGATGGCTGCAGCCGCCACCAGGCGCGCCAGCGTGTGCGTATCGAGCCGGGGCACGACACGCTCGAAGAGCTTTTCGCGCACGCCCCACACGCGCTGCTCGCGCAAGGCCATGGGCAGCGGCTTGCCCGCAGCCACAGCGGCATGCACGCGGCGCAATCCCAACACGTCTTCAGCCAGCGTCCACTGCACGAGCGCGGCGGCTTCGCCTTCGGCCTGCAGGCCATCGAGCATGCGCATCACGCGCGCCGTCTGCCCGGCCAGCACGGCCTCGCTGAGTTTGAACACATTAAAGCGCGCCACATCAACCACCGCCGCCTCGATTTGCTCAACGCTCAACTCGCCGGGCGGATACAACAACCCGAGTTTGGTGATCTCTTGGTGCGCAGCCAGCAAATTGCCTTCGACGCGATCAGCAAAATAGGCCAGCGCCTGCTGCCCCGCCTCGCCCTCGGCCACACGCTGGCCCTGCGCGGCCAGACGCCGTGCGATCCAGCCCGGCAGCGCCGCGCGCTCGATCGCGTCGATCTTGAGGCTCACCCCTGCGCCATCGAGCGCCGTGAACCACGCGCTGCTCAACTGCGTGCGATCAAGCCGAGGCAACATCACCAGGGTGAGCACGTCGTCGCAGCCCGGCGCGCATTGGGTTTCGCAATAGCGCTGCAGCGCCTCAGAGCCCTCTTTGCCCGGCTTGCCCGAGGGGATGCGAATCTCGATGATCTGGCGCTCAGCAAACAGGCTCAGCGAGCCGGCTGAGGCGAGCACCGCGCTCCAATCAAAATGCGCGCCCGCCACGGTATGCGTCTGGCGCTCGGTGAACCCCGCTGCACGCGCTGCCGCCCGGATGGCATCTGCCGCCTCTTGCTGCAGCAGCGGCTCATCGCCATGCAACACATACAACGGCTTGAGCCCTTTTTTGAGATGCTCAGCGAGGTGTTCGGCGCGCAACTGCATGCGTGGGCCCGCCCTGCTCGCTCACAGCGCCACGGCAGCAAGCCGGCGCATCACCTGATCCACCAGATCGGTCTGCATGGTGCGAAACAACAGCTCGGCCTCTTGCTGCTTGGCCAGAGCATCGGTTTCGTTGTATGTCATGTCGCGCGACACGATCAGCTCGGTATCGGGGATAAGCGCAGCATCATCGCGCGCACGGGTGAGCCGAAAGCGAAACTGCAGCCGCAACGTCACCTCGCGCACCTGGCCGGCGGTGGTCGACACCACAGCCACCTGCTCGCGCAATTCGGTCAGGCTGCGCAACACCACCTCGGCTTCGGGCAGGCTCTCAACCACCCGCGTGCCGGTGCCCTCAATGGCCAGCCGCAGCTGATTCTCAAGGCTTGAATGCGATAAAAAACCCGTCAACCGCACGCTCTGAAACTTGAGCACGGGCCGACGCCGCAGCGCAAAGCCACAGCCCGACAGCGCCACCCCAACCGCCCCCAGAGCGCCCGCCATGAGCACCGTGCGCCGCCCCGCCATACGCGTGGGTGATATGTGTTGTGCACAGATCGATTGCATTCAAACCACCACGTTGATCAAGCGCCCCGGCACCACGATCACCTTCTTGGCCGGCTTGCCTTCGCTGAACTTGGCGAAGTCGGCCGACGCCAGCGCCGCCGCCTCGATCGCCGCTTTATCGGCTGCCGCTGGCACCTTGATGGCGCCACGCAACTTGCCGTTCACCTGCAGCATCAGCTCGATTTCGTCTTGCACCAGTGCGGCCTCATCAACCTGAGGCCAGGGCGCATCGAGCAAATCGCCCAGCTTGGCGGCGTAGCCCAGCGCTTGCCAAGCCACATGCGTGAGGTGCGGACAAGCCGGGTAGAGCGCGCGCAGCAACACCGAGTAGCCCTCGCGCAGCGCGGCGTTAGAGCCCGCACTGCCATCCCCCTTGTAGCCCTCGAGGGCGTTGAGCAGCTTCATCGCGCCCGACACCACCGTGTTGTATTGCATGCGCTCATAGTCGTAGCTGATCTGCTTGAGCACGGTGTGCACGTCGAGGCGCAGTGCTTTGGCGTCTTGGCTCAAGGCTGCACCCACATCGCTTGCTGCCTTGATGGCTTCGGCATGCTTGGCGCCAAACGCCCACACGCGGCGCAAGAAGCGGTGCGCGCCGTCAACGCCGGCGTCGTTCCATTCGAGCGTCTGCTCAGGCGGGGCAGCAAACATCGTGAACAAGCGGGCCGTGTCGGCGCCGTAGCGATCGATCAGCTCTTGCGGATCGATGCCGTTGTTCTTGCTCTTGCTCATCGTGCCCACGCCTTCGTAATCGATGGCCGCCCCCACAGGCAACAGGCCATCGGCGCTGTCGACCGCGTTTTTGAGCTTGGCGCCGATCACCTTGCCGGCCTCATCACAAACATGCTCAACATCGTGCGGCCAAAAATATTCTTTGCCGCCCTTGGCCGTGCGCCGGCTGTAGATGTGGTTGAGCACCATGCCCTGC
>CAZUCW010000094.1:0-10120 GCA_964618825.1 uncultured Aquabacterium sp. | reverse complement strand
GCTCAGACCCCGGCGGCATGCGCACGCGGGCGCGCAGCGTTGAGGGCGGTTACCGGCTCAGCGGCGCCAAGATGTGGATCACCAACTCGCCGATTGCCGATGTGTTTGTCGTCTGGGCCAAAAACGATGCCGGCAAGATTCGCGGCTTCATCCTCGAAAAAGGCATGCCGGGCCTGAGCGCCCCGGCCATCGAAGGCAAGGTGGGATTGCGCACCTCGATCACCGGCGAAATCGTGATGGATGAGGTGTTCGTGCCCGCCGACAATGAGCTTCATGTCGAAGGGCTCAAAGGCCCCTTTACCTGCCTCAACTCGGCGCGCTACGGCATCGCCTGGGGCGCCATGGGCGCTGCCGAGTTTTGCTGGCACGCCGCGCGCCAATACACGCTCGATCGCGTGCAGTTTGGCCGCCCGCTTGCCGCCACGCAGCTGGTGCAAAAAAAGCTCGCCGACATGCAGACCGAAATCGCGCTGGGCCTGCAAGGCGCGCTGCGCCTGGGCCGCATGAAAGACGACGGCACGGCGGCGCCCGAGATCACAAGCCTGATGAAGCGCAACAACTGCGGCAAGGCGCTCGACATCGCCCGCGTGGCGCGCGATATGCATGGCGGCAACGGCATCAGCGATGAATACGGCGTGATCCGCCATGTGGTGAACCTCGAAGTGGTGAACACCTACGAGGGCACGCACGATGTGCACGCGCTGATTCTGGGCCGCGCCCAAACCGGCCTGCAAGCATTTGGTTGATCAACGGCCTGCCGCAGGAGCCTGCCCCTATGGATATCGATTTCAGCGCTGCCGACATTGCTTTTCGTGATGAAGTGCGTGCCTTTGTGCGCGAGCAGTTGCCCGACACCATCCGCCGCAAGGTGAGGGATGGCGGCCACCTCACGCGTGCCGAGCACGTGCAGTGGCAGCGCACACTGCACGCCCGCGGCTGGGCCGGGCAGGCGTGGCCCAAAGCGTTTGGCGGCACGGGCTGGACGCCGACGCAGCAATACCTCTTCGAAGAAGCGTGCGCGGCAGAAGGCGCTCCGAGGCTCATCCCCTTTGGCACCAAGATGGTTGCGCCCGTGATCATGGCCTTTGGCAACGCGGCACAACAAGCGCGCTTTTTGCCGCGCATTCTGGCGTGCGACGAGTGGTGGTGTCAGGGCTACTCAGAGCCCGGTGCGGGGTCGGATCTGGCCTCACTCAAAACGCGCGCTGTCAGGCAAGGCGATCACTACATCGTTAACGGCCAGAAAACCTGGAACACGCTGGGCCAGCACGCCGATTGGATCTTCTGCCTCGTGCGCACCGATGCCCAGGCCAAACCGCAGCGCGGTATTTCGTTTTTGCTGATCGACATGAAATCGCCCGGCATCACGGTGCGCCCGATCATCACGCTCGATGGCGCACACGAGGTGAACGACATCTGGTTCGACAACGTGCAGGTGCCGGCAGCCAACCTCGTGGGCACAGAAAACCAGGGTTGGACGATGGCCAAGTTTTTACTCGGCCACGAGCGCACCAACATTGCAGGCATCGGCCAGGCCAAGCGCGAATTGGCTCGGCTCAAACGCATTGCCGCCGCCGAGCACAAAAACGGTCAACCGCTGTCGAGCGATCCGCTTTTTGCTGCACGTATCGCGCAGATCGAGATCGAGCTGATGGCGCTTGAGATCACTAACTTGCGCGTGCTGGCCGATGAGGCCCGGGCCCAGGCGCAAGGCAGCCAGCGGGCGCCGGGGCCGGCGGCATCGATCTTGAAGATCAAGGGCACCGAGATTCAGCAAACGATCAGCGAGCTGCTGCTGCAGGCGGCGGGGCCGTATGGCCTGCCTTTTTTGCAACGCAGCGCCTTGGCCAGCGCACGCAGCGCCATGGAGGCAGGCTGGCAGCTTGCAGCCGATGCCGTGGGCGATTTGGTGAGTGTGGGCCCGGCACATGCGGCGCATCTGGGGGCGAATTACTTCAACCTGCGCAAGCTGTCGATCTATGGCGGCAGCAACGAGATTCAAAAAAACATCATCAGCCAAATGATGCTGGGCCTGTGAGCCCCACGATAAAGAGCCCACGATGAACTTTGAATTCACCGACGAACAGCGCGCCCTGCAATCCACCCTGCAGCGTTTTGTGCAGCGGCATTACGGCTTTGAACAGCGCCGAGAAATCATGTGGCGCGGCGGCTTCAGCCGCGAGGTGTGGCGCGCGCTGGCCGATATTGGGGTGCTCGCGCTCAATGTGCCCGAGGCGCACGGCGGCTTGGCCACCGCCGCGGGCGGCAGCCCTGTCGAGACACTGGTGGCGCTGCAGGCGCTGGGGGCAGCGCTGGTGCTCGAGCCGGTGTTGAGCAGTGCGGTGATCGCATCCACCCTGATCGCCGATGGGGTGCATGCCCAGCAGCAGGCTGCGTGGCTGGCGGCCTTGGCAGCAGGCGAGTGCATTGCGGTGCTGGCTCACTTTGAGCCGGCTTCGCGTGGTGATGACGCGCGTATCGCCACGCGCGCCGAGCGCCGAAACGGGCAGGTGATGCTGCACGGGCACAAAGCGGTGGTGGCGCATGCGGGCGTGGCCGATGATCTGCTCGTGTCTGCGCTCGATGGCCAGGGGGTGTCGCTGTGGCGCGTGCCGCGCGATGCGGCTGGTTTGCGCATCAAACCGTATCCCACCTTTGATGCCCAGCAGGCGGCCGAAGTTGAGCTCAATGCGGTGGTGTTGCCCGATACCGCCGTGATCGGCGCAGCGGGGGCAGCGCAGCCGGCCATTGAGCGGGCGCTCGATGTGGGCCTGGCCGCGCTGTGCGCCGAAGCGGTGGGCGTGATGGATGCTGCCGTGGCGGCCACCATCGAATACCTCAAAACGCGCCAGCAGTTTGGCCAGCCCATCGGGCGTTTTCAGGCGCTGCAGCACCGCGTGGCCGACATGCTGATCCACCTCGAGCAGGCACGCTCAATGAGCCTGCTGGCCACGGCACGTTGCCGCGATACCGATGCGTGTGCGCGTCGTCGCGTGCTCTCAGCTGCCAAGGTGGTGATCGGGCAGGCCAGCCGCTTCATTGGCCAACAGGCGGTGCAGTTGCACGGCGGCATGGGCATGGCCGATGAGCTGATCGTGAGCCATTACTTCAAGCGCCTCACCGCCATCGAGTTGACGCTGGGCGACACCGATACCCACCTGCAGCGCTTTGTGGCGCTGTCGACGTGCTGAACCAACCACCGAGATCGGAGCCAATATGAAAGCCATCACCTCACCCATCCCGGCCAAAGCCGCGGTGTGCCGCGACATCACCCAGGGCGTGCGCGTCGAAAACGTCACTGTGGCGTTGCCCCGGCGCGGCGAAGTGATGATCAAGCTCGCGGCGTGCGGGGTGTGCCACAGCGATCTCTCGGCCATCACCGGCGTGATTGCGCTGCCGCTGCCGCTGGTGCCGGGCCACGAGGGCGCGGGCGTGGTGGTGGCTGTGGGCGAGGGCGTGAGCGAGTTTGCGCTGGGCGATCACGTGGTGAGCTCGTTTGTGAGCATGTGCGGCCAGTGCCGCTATTGCCAGAGCGGGCGTCCGCAGTTGTGCGATCAGGCCGGCAAGGCCGTGGCCACGCTGCCCGACGGCAGCAACCGCTACACCGATGCGCAAGGCCAGCCGCTCCATGTGTTCTTCGGCTGCGGCGTGATGGCCGAATACACCACGCTGCACGCGAGCAACCTCGTTAAGGTCGACCCCAACGTGGCGCTCGACAAAGCCGCGCTGGTGAGCTGCGGCGTAATGACAGGCGTGGGCGCGGTGATCAACACCGCCCGGCTCACGGCGGGCTCGATCGCCGTGGTGTTTGGCTGCGGCGGCGTGGGGCTCAATGCCATCCAGGGCTGCGTGATCGCCGGGGCGCGGCAGATCGTGGCGGTTGACACCGCTGATGCCAAGCTCGAGCTTGCGCGGCAGTTTGGCGCCACGCATGTGCTCAACAGCACGCAAGAAGACAACCTCGTGCGCACCCTGCGCAAGCTCACGGGGGGCGGCGCAGATTACGCCTTTGAGTGCGTGGGCCGTGGCGATGTGGTGGCGCAAGCCTTTGGCGCCTTGGCCAAGGGCGGCACGGCGGTGTCGGTGGGGGTGGCCTCGCGCAAAGACACCACCAGCGTGAGCACGCTCAGCCTCACTTGCGACGAAAAAACGCTCAAAGGCAGCTACTTCGGCTCGGCCCGCCCGCGAGAAGATTTTCCGCGCCTGCTGGGCCTGTATTGCTGTGGCCGCCTCAAGCTCGATGAGCTCATCACCCGCACCTACACCATCGACGACGCCCCGCAAGCCTTTGCCGATCTGCAAGCCGGCCGCAACGCGCGCGGCATGATCGTGTTCGCTTGAATCGCATCCTCAGGAGATCACCCCATGCTTATCTTCGATCAGCTCTATATCAATGGCCAGTGGGTGGCGCCGCACGGCAGCGGTTGCCTCGATGTGATCAACGCATCGACCGAAGCCGTGATGGGCCGCATCCCCCAAGGCAATGAGCAGGATGCCGATGCGGCGGTGCGTGCTGCCCGCGCGGCGTTCGAGGCGTGGGCGCTCACCCCGCCGGCAGAGCGGGCTGCGATATTGAATCGTGTGGGCGATGGCCTGCAGGCACGGTTGCCCGAGTTGGCGCGGCTGGTGGCGGGTGAGGTGGGCATGCCCCTCAAACTTGCCGGGCCGATTCAGATCGGCACGCCCATTGCCAACTTCAAGAGCTACGCGCAGATGCTCGATGGCATGGCCTGGAGCGAGCGCATCGGCCACTCAACCGTGCTGCGTGAGCCCGTGGGCGTGGTGGCCGCCATCACGCCCTGGAACTACCCGCTGCACCAAATCGCTGCCAAGGTGGCGCCCGCGCTGGCTGCCGGATGCACCGTGGTGCTCAAACCCAGCGAGGTTGCGCCGCTCAACGCCTTTGTGCTGGCGCAGATCCTGCACGAAGCCGGCGTGCCGCCGGGCGTGTTCAACCTCGTGTCGGGCACCGGCTTGGCCGTGGGCGAAGCGCTCGTGAGCCATCCCGAGATCGATATGGTGTCGTTCACCGGCTCTACCCGCGCCGGGCGGCGCATCAGCGAGCTGGCGGCGGCCACCATCAAGCGCGTATCGCTTGAGCTGGGCGGCAAATCGGCCTCGGTGATCCTGCCCAGCGCCGATCTGCCCGCCGCCGTTAAAGGCACCGTCAACGCCTGCTTTTTAAACAGCGGCCAAACCTGCTCAGCGCACACGCGCATGCTGGTGCACGAATCGCAATACGAGCACGCCGCCAGGCTGGCCGTTGACGCGGCGCGGCGATTCACCGTGGGCGACCCCTTGGGCGATACGGCCAAGCTTGGGCCACTGGTGTCGGCGGCGCAACGCGAGCGCGTGCGCAGCTACATCACCCAAGCCGTGGCCGAAGGCGCCGAGCTGCTGTGCGGCGGCGCCGATGCACCGGCTGATCTGCCCACCGGCTATTACGTGCAGCCCACGGTGCTGGGCCGCGTGCAGCCGCATCACACCGTGGCACAAGAAGAAGTGTTCGGCCCCGTGCTTGCCATCCTCACCTACCGTGATGACGCCGACGCCGTGGCCATCGCCAACGGCACCATCTATGGCCTGGGTGGTGCGGTGTGGGCCGGCACCGATGCGCAAGCAGAGCATCTGGCGCGCCGTCTGCGCACCGGGCAGGTGGATATCAATGGCGGCGGCTTCAACCTTGGCGCACCATTTGGCGGCTACAAACAATCGGGCCATGGCCGCGAAATGGGCCGCTGGGGGCTCGAAGAGTTTTTAGAAACGAAGGCGCTGCAGTTCAGGGCGTGATCGCTGAGGGGCGGCCTTGCGAAGCCGCCAACATTGGCAGCAGGGCCGCCTGAGCCTCTTGCCGCAACTGCTCGATGGCGGCTTGGCGCTGAACATCGCTCAAGCTGGGGTCGGACGATACGGCCCGAATGCGCTGCCCCAGTGATTCGATCACCGGGCGCACCGCCGCGCTGCGCTGATCCTCGCGTTCAAGCTCGGCGGTGGCCGGCGCGCCGATCAGCGTTTCGCGCAGTGCGTGCAACTCGTCGGCATGGCCGCGCCGCGCGCGCCACTGGGTGGTGAGCATGTCGAGATCTTGCTGCGCATCGGCGCGGGCCGTGTTTGGGGCAAGCGCTGCACCCTGCGCTGCGCGCAGTGCATCAAGCTGCTGTGCTGTGGCCAATAAAGGCTGATCGCGATTGCGCCACAGCCGCGCGCGCGCCATCGCGTAGCGCCGCACAACGAGATCGTGGCCAAACAGCCCCGCGCTTTCTTGGGCCGAAAAGTGATGTGCGCGCAAACGCTCGATTTGCTCGATTGCCATCATTTGATCCTCTGCCGAAGCTGAGCGTTGCCGCAGCGGCCCTTCGACATCGATTGCTTCGGCGCGATAAGCCCCGTAGCGCGTCAACAGCGCCTCGGCCTCTTCTTGAGCCAGCAGCGGCAGCCGCTGCACAAGCAGCTCGCGCAGCTGTGTTCGCGCGCCCAGCACGGCCTGAGGCTCGCGTGGGCGTGATCCCAGCAAGCGGTCGAACAGCTCACGCAAGTGTGTAGACGGCAACACATGCCCCTTGGCATCGGTCTGCACGCCGGGCAGCGCCAACGCCGCCGCGCCCGATGCCGCCACAGGGGACGCCTCGGCCCCCGCACCAACATCGGCCGGGGCGCGATCCCACGGAAACACCCGCTCTGTCGACGGCGCTGGCGCAACAGGCACGGCACGACGCGGCAGCGTCCACCACCACACCCCCACGGCCAGCGCTGCTGCCACACCGATGCTCAACCACGCATGGCGGCGCGGTGTCGTCCAGCGCGATGTACCCGTCGGCAGCAGCGGTGGTTCGGGCTCAGACGCTGGGGGCAAAGAGGGATGCATGGTGGGCGATCTTGCGGTGGACAGCTGCTCAAACAATACACAACAAGTGCAACGCGGCAACGCGAGAACAGCACATCATCTGATGCCATGCCCGGGGCATCGGTTCCTTAGAGATGAATAGAAATCAAGTTGAGGGATAGCCCGCACCGCATTTGCGGGGGGGGGGGGCGCCGTGGGCAACGCTTCCGATGGGTGAGGTTTTGCGGCATTCTTGGCACGGGTGGCGTTTGGCCACTTTTATCTAAACCAGAGAGGATTGTTATGGCTCACCTTCGTTTTTCTCGTCTCGCGCTGGCCGCCGCCACGATCGCAGCATCAACCTTTGCGGCCCCGGTTTGGGCGTACACCGTCTTTCTTCCGAACACTGCATCGGCCACCCTTACCTTCAGCGATGCGTTGATCGGGGCCGTGCAAGACAGCGGCGCGGTGGTGAGCGGCAGTGGATTCGTCTTTGGTGACACGGCGGTCACGTTCAACAATGTGACGCCCTCGCTCGACAGCGCTAACGCTGTCACCGACGTCGCCATCATCGCTGCGCCCATCACGGTATCGACGCCGATCAATTTCGCTAGCACCGGCGGGGCGGTGTCGTTTGGTAACCTGAGCGTGCAGATTGCTGATCCCTCGCACATCAACGTCTACGCCGATGTGTCGGGCAGCAACGGGCTGGCCTCGCAGGCGCACATGCTGCTGTGGACCTCTTCTGGCCTGAGTGCTGGCAGCGATACCACCGTATCCATGGCCAACAAAGACAGCTTCAATCTTGCGCTGCCCGATCTCTATCTCACCGATGCTGGCAAGGCTGCCTTGGCACAAGGGCTGGGGCTCACGGCCACAGGACAAAGCATTTTTGGTGGGGTTGGCAGTTATGGCCGCCTGAATGTCTCGATGACATTCTCTGCCACAGAGTGGGGCTCGGGCACCACGCCCGCCGTGCCGGAGCCTTCAACCTACGCGCTGATGCTGGTTGGTCTGGGTGCTGCCGCGGGGGTGGCGGCACGCCGTCGCGCGGCGTGATCGGGGTGTTGCCTGTGCGCTTGTGCGCGCAGGCACACAAAAAACAAAGGGGCCGCATTGGCCCCTTTTTAGTGGTTTGGGCGCCGGCTGACGCTATTGGCCAGCCACCAGCGCGAAGTGATCACGCCAATCGGTGATCACACCACCTTCTGCGCCAATTTGCCCGCAGCGTAGAGCGCGGCCATTTCGCTCAGGCTCACGCCCTTGATCTTGCCGGCTTGCCCTTCGCAGCCAAACTCAAGGTAGCGTTGCTTGCACACAGCCTTGGCGGCTTCGCGGGCAGGCTTGAGCCACTCGCGGGCGTCGAATTTGTCGGGGTTCTCGGCCATGAACTTGCGCACCGCACCCGTCATTGCCAGGCGGATGTCGGTGTCGATGTTGATCTTGCGCACGCCGTACTTGATCGCCTCTTGGATCTCTTGGATTGGCACGCCGTAGGTTTCTTTCATCTTGCCGCCGTATTGGTTGATGATGGCCAGCAGCTCTTGCGGCACCGACGACGAGCCGTGCATCACCAAGTGGGTGTTGGGGATGCGGGCGTTGATCTCTTTGACGCGGCTGATGGCCAGCACATCGCCTGTGGGCGGGCGGGTGAACTTGTAGGCGCCGTGGCTGGTGCCAATGGCGATGGCCAGTGCGTCGAGCTGCGTGGCCTGCACAAAACGGGCGGCCTCTTCAGGATCGGTCAGCATCTGGCTGTGATCGAGTTTGCCCACGGCGCCGATGCCGTCTTCTTCACCAGCCTCACCGGTTTCGAGCGAACCCAGGCAGCCGAGTTCGCCCTCAACGGTGACGCCCACCTTGTGTGCCATTTCGACAACTTTGCGGGTGACGTCGACGTTGTAATCAAACGAGGCCGGGGTTTTGCCGTCTTCTTGCAGCGAGCCATCCATCATCACCGAGCCAAAGCCCAGATCGACCGCGCCGGCGCAGATCTTGGGGCTGGTGCCGTGATCTTGGTGCATCACCAGCGGAATGTGCGGATAAGCCTCGGTGGCTGCCTGAATCAAGTGCTTGATGAACGACTCTCCCGCATATTTGCGAGCGCCGGCGCTGGCTTGCAGGATCACTGGCGCGCCGACTTCATCGGCGGCGGCCATCACGGCCTGCACCTGTTCGAGGTTGTTGACGTTGAAAGCCGGAATGCCGTAGCCGTTTTCGGCGGCGTGATCCAGCAATTGGCGCATTGAAACGAGAGGCATGGCGAACTCCAGCGCAGCAGTGAAAGCAGTGAGTGGGGCGTCGAAACCGACGAGGCAAAAATCCCGTCGATTCTAGCCAGCCGCCCATGCTGCACTGCAGGCCCGGGCCCCCGCCATCGCGGGGTTAGCGCTTCTTTAGCGCACCTCGCACACCTTGAGCATGTTGGTGCCGCCGGGGTGGCCCATGGGCTCGCCGCATGTGATGGCATAGGTGTCACCCGGCATCAGCACGCCGCGTTCGACGAGCAGGCGCTCGGCCATCTTGAGGGCTTCATCGCGGTCGGTCATGCTTTGGATGAGCATCGGGCGCACGTTGCGGTAGATCGCCATCTTGCGCTGCGATTGCTGTTTGGCGGTGAGCGCGTAGATGGGCACATGGATCTTGTGGCGGCTCATCCAGAGTGCGGTTGAGCCGGATTCGGTGAGCGCGATGATGGCCTTGCAGCCCAGGTGGTGGGCCGTAAAGAGTGCGCCCATGGCGATGCTTTGATCGATGCGGCCAAACTGCTTGTTGGTGAAATCAGCATCAAGGCTGACTTCTTCGGCGCGCTCGGCTTCAAGCGCAATCGCGGCCATGTATTCGACGGTTTAAACCGGGTATTTGCCGGCTGCGGTTTCGGCGATGAGCATCACGGCATCGGTGCCGTCGAGCACGGCGTTGGCCACGTCGCTCACCTCGGCGCGTGTGGGCACGGGGTTGACGATCATCGACTCCATCATCTGCGTGGCGGTGATGACAACTTTGTCCATCTCGCGCGCCATGCGGATCATGCGTTTTTGCAGGGCCGGCACGGCGGCGTTGCCCACTTCGACCGCCAGATCGCCGCGTGCCACCATGATGCCGTCGCTGGCCTTGAGAATCGATTCGAGCACCGGCACGGCCTCGCTGCGCTCGATTTTGGCGATGAGCGCTGGGCGGTGGCGGTAGGCTTCGCCGGCCACGATGCATAGCTGGCGCGCCATTTCCATTTCGGTGGCGTTTTTCGGAAAGGACACAGCCACGAAATCGGCCTGCACGCTCATGGCGGTTTTGATG
>CAZUCW010000093.1:0-10123 GCA_964618825.1 uncultured Aquabacterium sp. | reverse complement strand
CATCAAGCCCGAGACGGCACCCGATGCAACGGTGGTGGACGGCCAGCAACGCCTGGCGTGTCTTCCTTTGCGCTGACCACCCAAGTACTGCAAAACAGCGAATGGACGCTCGACGTGATGACATCCCGTCAGGATGCGTTGATGGCAAAGTTGGAATCGCATTGGCGCCTTGAGAGCCGGCAGAGCAAACAGCAACAGAGTGAGGCACTGCTGGCTGAGTTGATGGCAGGTGACGGTGTCGCCTGCTTCGAGCTGGAAAGTGCAAGGCACGGCCTCAGCGCAACGGCTCTAGAGGACGGACATCACTTCACTGTGCAGCAAGGCTCACAAGCCCGCACCACGTGGAGTGGGCAGCCCCATTCGTACCAACAACTGCGTGAGGATCTGAAAGCGTCGGGTGACTTGGTGCCATCGCCTGATGGCAGTCACTTGGTGTTTGCCAAAGACGTGACCTTCAAGAGCCCCAGCGCAGCTTCAGCCACTGTGCTCGGGCGTACTGACAACGGCAGAACAAGCTGGCGTTTGAAGGGCACCTCCATCACCTACGCAGCATGGCAAGACAACTTGCCAGCAGGGCAACCGGCTACTGGACGTGGGGAGGCTTGACCGTGGCGTTGCACAAAGAAATCGAATTCGAAAACGACATCTGCAACCACTTGGCCGCCAACGGCTGGCTGTACGGAGAGGGCGATGCCAAGGGCTACGACACGCCCCGCGCCCTGTTCCCCGCTGACGTGGTGGCCTGGGTGCAAGAGAGCCAGCCCGATGCCTGGGCGGCCATCGTCAAGGCCCATGGGGCCAATGCCGAAGTCACCCTGCTTGACCGTCTGCGAAAGCTGATGGACGACCAGGGCACCTTGCATGTGCTGCGCGTGGGCCTGGAAATGATGGGCCTGAAGGCGCCTTTGAAACTGGCCCAGTTCAAGCCCGCGCTGGCCATGAACCCCGAGCTTGAGGCCCGCTACGCAGCCAACCGCCTGCGCGTGGTGCGCCAGGTGCGCACCAACCACGACGACATCATCGACCTGGTGCTGTTCCTCAACGGCATCCCGGTGGCCACAGCCGAGCTGAAATCTGAGTTCACCCAAGGCATCAACGAGGCGGTGGACCAATACAAGTTCGACCGCATCCCCAGGCCCAAGGGCAAGGCCTTTGCCGAACCGTTGCTCGACTTCCCCCGTGGGGCGCTGGTGCACTTCGCCGTCACCAACCGCACGGTGATGATGACGACCAAGCTGCAAGGCCCCAGCACTTACTTCCTGCCCTTCAACATGGGCGACCACGGCGCAGCGGGCAACCCGCCCAACGGCAAGGGCCACCGCACCCACTACCTGTGGGAGCAGGTGTGGCAGCGCGACAGCTGGCTTGAAATCATCGCCCGTTACCTGGTGACCAAGCGCGACGAGAAGAAGCGCATCACCAGCATCCTCTTTCCCCGCTACCACCAGCTCGACGCCACCCGCAAGCTGGTGCAGGCCGTGCTGGCCGAAGGTGTGGGCCAGAAGTACCTGATTCAGCACAGTGCGGGCAGCGGCAAGACCAACTCGATTGCCTGGACGGCGCACTTCCTGGCCGACCTGCACGACGCGGCCAACAACAAGCTGTTCAGCACCGTGTTGGTGGTGAGCGATCGCACTGTACTCGACACCCAGCTGCAAGAAGCCATCTTTGACTTTGAGCGCACCGCTGGCGTGGTGGCCACCATCAAGGGCGAAAGCCAGAGCAAGAGCGGCGAACTGGCTGAGGCCCTGTCGGGCGGCAAGAAGATCGTGGTGTGCACCATCCAGACCTTCCCGTTTGCGCTGAAGGCCGTGCAAGAGCTGGCCGCCACGCAAGGCAAACGCTTTGCCGTGATCGCCGACGAGGCCCACAGCTCGCAAACCGGCGAGGCAGCCGGCAAGCTCAAACAAGTGCTGAGCGCGCAAGAGCTACAAGACCTGGCCGATGGCGGCGAGGTAGGCACCGAAGACATCCTGGCCGCGCAGATGAGCGCCAAGGCCGGCATGGCGGGCACTGCATCGGCCGTCACCTATGTGGCCTTCACCGCCACGCCCAAGGCCAAAACGCTGGAGCTGTTCGGCCGCAGGCCCAACCCTGATCAGCCCGCCGGGCCTGACAACCTGCCGGCCCCCTTCCACGTCTATTCGATGCGCCAGGCCATCGAAGAGGGCTTCATCCTCGACGTGCTGAAGAACTACACCTCGTATAAGCTGGCCTTCAAACTGGCACACAACGGCAAGGAGTGGGACGACAAGGAGGTCGAGCGCAGCGAAGCCCTCAAGGGCCTGATGCGGTGGGTGCGCCTGCACCCCTACAACATCGCCCAGAAGGTGCAGGTGGTGGTGGAGCACTTCCTGGAGAACGTGCAGCCGCTGCTCAAGGGCCACGCCAAGGCCATGGTGGTGGTGGGCAGCCGCGTGGAGGCTGTGCGCTGGAAGCTGGCGGTTGATGAATACATCAAGGCCCAGGGCTACACGCTGGGGACCCTGGTGGCTTATTCCGGCGAGGTGAACGACCCGAAGGCGCTGCCCGAGCCTGTGACGGAAAACAGCGCCCAGCTGAATCCCGGCCTGAAGGGCAGAGATATTCGCGACGCCTTTGCCACCGATGAGTTCCAGATCCTGCTGGTGGCCAACAAGTTTCAGACGGGCTTTGATCAGCCCCTGTTGTGCGGTATGTACGTCGACAAGAAGCTGGCCGGCATCCAGGCCGTGCAGACCTTGTCGCGCCTGAACCGTGCCTACAACGGCGCGCATGGGCTGAAGGACACCACCTACATCCTCGATTTCGCCAACGATCCGCAAGAAATTCTGGCGGCGTTTCAGACCTATTTTGAGACGGCTGAGTTGGCCGGCGTGACCGACCCGAACCTGATTTTTGATCTGCGTGCCAAGCTTGATGCCACCGGCCACTATGACGATTTTGAGGTGGAGCGCGTGGTGCAGGTGGAGCTGAACCCCAAAGCCACGCAAGCCCAACTGGTTGCCGCCATTGAGCCCGTGGCCGACCGGCTGCTCAAGCGCTTCAAGGCCGCCACCGAGGCGTTCAAGGCAGCATCTGAGAAGCCGCCCGGCGGCGAGCTGGGCCCCGAGGGCCAAACCGCCAAGGGCGAGATGGAAGCCCTCACGCTGTTCAAGCGCGATCTGGGCACTTTTGTGCGCGTGTATGCCTTTTTGTCGCAGATGTTCGACTACGGCAACACGGCCATCGAAAAGCGCGCGATTTTCTTCAAGCGCCTGCTGCCGTTGCTCGATTTCGGCAAGGAGCGCGAAGGGGTCGACCTATCGAAGGTGACACTGACACACCACAGGTTGAAGAAGCAGTGCGGTGCAGAGCTGGTGCTGGGTGAGAGCGCAGCTGATTACAAGCTCGATCCGATGATGGCGCCCGGCACGGGCCAGATTCAGGACAAGGAGAAGATCAGGCTGTCTGAGATCGTGCAGAAGGTGAACGATTTGTTCGAGGGCGATCTGTCCGACGACGACAAGCTGATCTACGTGAACAGCGTGCTCAAGGGCAAGTTGCTGGAGTCGGACTTGTTGGTGCAGCAGGCCATGAGCAACAGCAAAGAACGCTTCGCCGACTCACCCGACCTGCGAGAGGTTCTGCGCGACGCCATCATCGATGCGTTCGAGGCACATGACACGATGAGCAAGCAGGCCTTGGACTCCGAGAAGGTTCTGCGCGGTTTGCTGAACATCCTTTTGGGGCCCGCTGAGTTGTATGAGGCTTTGCGGCATCGCGGGGCTGCGCGTGGCGATGTTTTGGCTTGACGCTCGATTTTTCAGGTTTTGCCTGGGGTGATGATGGGCACGAGGTGCGCCAGGCTCAGGCCGTCGAGAGGGGGGCGTCCGCCGGTGTGGCGTTTGGGGCGGGTGTCGTGCTGGGGGCTGGGGTAGGTGATGGTTTCGGTGCCTCGCACGAGGCTGTAGCGCCCTTTGCCGCTGCGTTTGGCGGTGTACATCGCGGCGTCGGCACGGCGGCACAGTGATTCGGCGCTTTCGCCGGGCTCGTAGAGCGCGACGCCGATGCTGGGCGGGGCGGTAACGGCGGCATCGGTGCTGTCGAGCCGGTGCGGCAGGCTGAGTTGATCGAGCAGGCGCTCGCACAGCCGGCGCACATCGGCCAGTTCGCCTGCAGCTTCGAGGATCACGGTGAATTCGTCGCCACCGAGGCGCGATACGGTGTCGGTGGTGCGCACGCCGCGTTGCAGCCGTTTGCCGACTTCGATGAGCAGTTCGTCGCCGGCGTCGTGGCCGGGGTTGTCGTTGACGGCTTTGAAGCCATCGAGGTCGATGTAGAGCAGTGCCAGGGTTTGCTGGCTGCGGCGCGCGCGTTCGACGGATTGCTCGAGATGCTCTTTGAAATGGCGCCGGTTGGGCAGCTTGGTGAGGCTGTCTTGCAGCGCCAGCTCGGCCAGTTGATGTTGCTGATGTTTGAGCGCCGAGATGTCGCTGAACAGCCGTGTGTGGTGGGTGAGCCGTCCCGCTTCATCGCGCAGCGTGCCCACGCTCAGCCAGGTGGCAAAGCGTGTGCCGTCGGCGCGCTGCTGGTGGCCGTCGCCCGTCCAGCGGCGGTTGCGGGCGCAGGCGTCTTCAACGCCATCAAGGGTGTCGTTGCGCAGCGGCGGCAGCCCGGCTTCATGGGCGGGGCGCCCGGTGATGTGCGTGAGTTCGAATCCCGTCATGCCCAAAAAGGCGGGGTTGGCCATCACGATGCGGTCTTGCGCATCGGTGACGACCACGGCTTCGCTGGTTTCTTCGACCACTTTGGATACCAGCCGCAGATGCTCGGCGGTGCGGCGGCGCTCGGTGATGTCTTCAGCAATGATGAGGATGTGATCGACGCAGCCATCGGCACCGAAGACCGGCGCTTTGATGAGATCGATGTAGCGCTCGCCCATCGAGGGGCTGCTGAAGGGCAGATCGCAGTAGCGGCGCGGACGCGGGTTGGCCAGCACTTCGCGGTCTTGCGTTTCGCTGCGCTGCACGATGTCGGCATCAAAGATGTCACCAAATTTGCGTCCCAATGCGCGCGTGGCCGGGATTTGCATGGCTTTTTCGGCGGCGCGGTTCCAGCACACGATTTCGCCATCGTTGCCGGCGCGGGTGCTGCGGGCATAAACAGGCAAGGGCAGACACTCGACGAGCGTGCGATAAAACTGCTCGCGCTCAGCCAGGGCGAGCTCGGCTTGACGGCGTTCGGTGATGTCGCGTGTGATCAGCGTGAGGCCATCGTCGAGCGGCACGGCCTGGTGATGCAGCCAGCGTGTGACGCCGTTTTGACCGTTGCACGGTGCGGGCATGGCGTGCTCGAACTCAACCGTTTGCCCCGATACAAAGGCTTGCTGCAACCGTGCGAAGAGGTTGAGTTCGCGCAGTTGGGGCAGCAGGGCGCTGAGCGGCTCGCCAAGCAAGGTTTGGCCAGGTTGGGCAAACATGCGTGAGGCGGGCACGTTGGCTTGCCGCACCGTGAAGTCGATCAGCTGCCCCGAGGCATTGAGGGTGGGGCGCATCATCAGCACCGTATCGAGACAGCCGTCGAGCGTGGTGCGGTAGGCGGCTTCGATGTGGCGGGCCTTGCGCCGTGCGCGATCAATGGCGCAGGCTTGCAGCGAAAACATCAGCGTGCATACAACGATGCCCGCTGCCAGCGCTGTCGACCACAGCAGCAGTTGGCGCTTGAGCCGCTCGTAGCCGGCAAACACCAGATGGGGCGGCTCGGCCACGGTAACCACGAGCGGAAAATCATCAAGCCGCGCATTGACGTGAAAGCGCTCTTGCTGATCGATGGGGCTGCGCACCGTTTGCATGTGGCGCCGCAGCGCGTGTTCGTTGCGCAGCAGCCAGCCAACATCCACCCGCGAGCCAAAGCTGATGTGGCCGCCCAATTGGCGCGAGCGATATACGCCATCGAGCCCGATCACGCCCACGAGGGTGCTGCGGTCTTCGCCTTTGGCAAATTCGAGCGTGAGTGCTGCGGGGTCGACCATCGCCACCACGAGGCCGGCAAACTGTCCGTTGGGCGCACTCAGCCGCCGTGTTACCGGGATCACCCAGCGCCCGCCGGTGCCGATATCGAGCGGCTTGCCCACGTTCACCTCGGGGCTGTCGGGGGCACTCAGGCGGGCCCATTCGTTCCAGACTTCAGGGGCGATCGGTGCGGTGGCGGTGCTGATATCCATATCGCTGCGATCGAGCACACGGCCTTCGGCATCGAGCACCATCACGGCGGCTGTCAAGCCGTTTGAGAGCAGCCCCTCTCGGCTCATGGCGGTGAGCGAGCCGCTGGCCTGGCTATCGCGCGTGTGCTTAACGAGCAAGGTGGTGCGGCTCACGTGGTTGAACGCTTCGTTGGTGCGCGAAGCGAGTTTTTCGGCCATGCGATCAGCCTCGGCCATCGCGCGATCGAATGCGGCTTCTTTTTCGTAGCGCAGCGTTAGCGTCAAGCAGCCGGCCAGCAGTAGCAAAAACGTGGCGCCGGCGATGATCAAGCGCGCCGGCAGGGTCGCCAGCGCAGCGGGGATGGGTATCCCGAGCAATGGAAGCGTTTTTTTCATGGGGCGGCCCTGATCGTGTTTAAAAGGGTGTGCGGAGCATCGATTGCCAGCCCGCCCAACTGGCGTCAAGTGGGGCTATCGGAGCAAAGTGCCAACTACTTGAGGAACTCGATACGAATCGGGTGATGGTTTATGCGGGGTTGGCCCATGAGAGGCAAAGGGCTGGGGTAAGCTGCTTCGTTCTCGTTGCTTGCCCATTGCTCATGCTCCAGGCCCCTGATCCCGATCACGACGCATTGAAACCCGGCACCCGGCTGGGCGAGTTTGAAATCGAGTGCGTGCTGGGCATGGGCGGATTCGGCATCGTCTACCGTGCGCTCGATCACGCGCTCGAGCGTCGCGTTGCCATCAAGGAATACATGCCCGCCGCGCTCACGTTGCGCGGCCCCGATGGCCAAGTGCAGCTGCGCTCGCCGTCTCAGGCCGACACCTTTGAGCTGGGGCGGCGCTCGTTTATCAACGAGGCCCGGCTGCTGGCGCGCTTCGATCATCCGTCGCTCGTTAAGGTCTACCGCTTCTGGGAAGAAAACGACACCGCCTACATGGTGATGCCCTACTACGAAGGCATCACCTTGCGCGAAGCGCGCCGCGATATGCCGCACCCGCCCAGCGATGCTTGGCTGCGGGGCCTGCTCGAGCCGCTGCTGGGCGCTCTTGATGTGCTGCATCAGGCGCAGGTTTATCACCGCGATATCGCACCCGACAACATCCTGCTGCTGGGCGATACCCTGGGCGAAGGCGAGCCCCGCCCGGTGTTGCTCGATTTCGGCGCTGCGCGCCACGTGATCGGCGATCACACCCAAACGCTCACTGCCATCGTCAAACCCAGCTTTGCGCCCATCGAGCAATACGCCGAATCAGCCCAGCTCAAGCAAGGGCCCTGGACCGACATCTACGCCCTTGCAGCAGCGGTGCACTACTGCATCACCGGGCGTGCGCCCATGCCCGCCACCACGCGCGTTGTGCACGACGAGCTGCCGCCACTGAGCAGCATTGCTGCCGCCATCGAGCGCGATTTCAGCCGGCACTACACCCCCGCGCTGCTGGCAGCTATCGATCACGCGCTGGCCGTGCGCCCCAACGAGCGGCCAGCCAGCGTGGCGGCATGGCGTGCCGAAATCAATCTTCAGGGGGATGCTGCACAGGCATCGCCAACGGTTGCGCCTTCTCTCGTTGCGCCGTCCACGCCCACTACGCCGCGGGGCGCGTTGGCGTCAGCGGCCACGGCGGATGCCGCACAGGTTGGGCGCACCGTGGTAGCGGCATCGGCAGCCGCCACCGATGGTTCGCGTCCGGCGGTTGATGCCTACGCCACCACGGCCCCCGCTGCGGCCCCGGCGCGTTTTAGCGACGCCTATGCGCGCACCATGCCCGATCCCTTTTTGGCAGGCCATCGTGCCGACAGACAAAAGGTGTCGAACGATCAAGTGGCCGAGGCACAAAGCCGGTTGCAAGAAGCACGCAAAGCGGTTGATCAAGAACCCAACTCAGCCACCTGGGGCAACCTGGTGCGGCACCCGGTGTTGCTGGGGGTGGCGGTGATGTTGCTGTTTGCCGTGATCGCCACCACCATCCAGCGCAACAAGCGCCAGCCCGATGGCGCCGCAGCACCCGCGGCCATGGCTGCCAGCGCGGCAGCGTCTGCACACCACGCCTCAGCCCAACAAGCGGCCAACAATGCAGCCACGTCCGCCACAGACAGCCCAGAAAAAAACGCCCAAGCTACCGCCGAGCGTCGGGGGGAGCGTGCGGCAGAACGTTTGGCAGAGCGCGCCGAGCGCCGCGCCGCCACAGCTGCATCCCGCCCCGAACCGCGCCGCGACGATGCTCCGGCCGAGCTGTGCGCCGGGCGCAATTTTTTAACGCGGCTCTTTTGCCTCAAGCGCGAATGCAGCAAACCCGAATACCGGCAGCACCCGCAATGCGTGCGCCTGCGCGAACAAGAAGAAGCCAACCGCCCCCGCCAGCCTTGAGCCTTGCGCGGAGCCCGCTGCCACGCACCTCTTGAGCGTTGCCAGCACCGTTACCATGGCGGCTTGCTTCCACGAGGTTTCTTGTCCATGCCCTCGCCGTTTAAAGCCCCTTCGCCTTTTGGCGCGCCGCCCGCTGCATCCGATGTGCCACTGCGGGTGGCGCTGCTCCAGTTCAATCCGACCGTAGGTGATATCGCTGGCAACGCGCAAAAAATCGTGCAGGCAGCGCGCAAGGCCCATGCTGGCGGTGCGCGTTTGGTTGTCACACCCGAGCTCGCACTGTGCGGCTACCCCCCCGAAGATCTGCTGCTGCGTCCCGCCTTCATGCGCGCTTGCGACGACGCCTTGGCCACCATCGCCTCGCAGCTGGCCGATCTGCCCGATCTCTACACCGTGATCGGGCATCCACACACCTGGGGCGGTGGCGATGTGCGCACGCGCTCATTTGCCGTGCACAAACGCATCAACGCCGCCAGCGTGCTGCATGCTGGCCAAGTGATCGGCACCTACGCCAAACGCGAGCTGCCCAACTACCAAGTGTTTGATGAACGCCGATATTTCGTGTCGGGGCGCGATCTCAGCCTCGCACCGCTGGTATTTGCGGTTGATGGCCACCGGGTGGGCGTGCTGATTTGCGAAGACGCATGGTTCGACGAGCCCGCCCAAGCCGCGCTCGATCAAGGTGCGCAGATGCTGCTGGTGCTCAATGCCTCGCCCTATCACATGGGCAAAGTGGCCGAGCGCGAACAACGCATGGCCGAGCGCGCCAAAGCCACCGGCGTGCCGCTGCTGTATGCGCATCTCGTTGGGGCGCAAGACGAAGTGGTTTTCGATGGTGCCTCGTTTGCGCTCAACGCTCGTGGCCATCTGCGGGCCCGCGCCCCCGCCTTCGAAGAAACCACACTGATGGTGTCCGTTTCGGGCGGCGAAGTGATCGGCTCTGCCGTACCGGCAGCCACCGGCGAGGCCGAAGTGTGGGGCGCACTCGTAACGGGCGTGCGCGATTACGTTGGCAAAAATGGTTTTCCGGGCGCCATCATCGGCTTGTCGGGCGGCATCGACTCGGCTCTCGTGCTGGCGGTTGCTGTCGATGCCCTGGGGCCTGAGCGCGTGCGTGCCGTGATGATGCCGTCGCCCTACACGGCAGACATCTCATGGATCGACGCGCGCGATATGGCAGAGCGCTTGGGTGTGCGCTACGACGAAATCAGCATCAGCCCCATCTTTGAAGGCTTCAAGGCTGCGCTCAACCCGCAATTTGCCGGGCTGCCCGAAGACACCACCGAAGAAAACATCCAGGCCCGTATCCGTGGCACCTTGCTCATGGCGCTGTCCAACAAAACGGGCGCCATCGTGCTCACCACCGGCAACAAAAGCGAAATGGCCACCGGCTATTGCACCCTCTACGGCGACATGGCCGGCGGTTTTGCCGTCATCAAAGACGTCGCCAAAACGCTGGTTTACAAGCTGGCCGTGTGGCGCAACACACTCGATGCGCAAGCCGTCATCCCCGAGCGGATCATCACCCGCCCACCGTCGGCCGAGTTGCGGCCCAACCAGGTTGATCAAGACAGCCTGCCCCCCTACGACG
>CAZUCW010000092.1:3808-10153 GCA_964618825.1 uncultured Aquabacterium sp. | reverse complement strand
GTATTGCAGCGTCCAGCCCAGGGCCTGCATGCCGCCCAGGCTGCCGCCCACCACGGCAGCGAGTTGCTCGATGCCCAGCGCCGAGAGCAGCCGCGCTTGGGCGTTGACCCAATCTTCAACCGTTATCACCGGAAAATCTGCTCCGTAGATGCGCCCGGTGTCGGGGTTGGTGTGCATCGGGCCGGTTGAGCCAAAGCACGAACCGGGGTTGTTGATGCCGATCACGAAAAAGCGGTCGGTGTCGAGGGGCTTGCCGGGGCCCACGAGGTTGTCCCACCAGCCTTCGCTTTTGGCCTGGCCTTCGTAGGTGCCGGCCACGTGGTGCGAGGCGTTGAGCGCGTGGCACACGAGCACGGCGTTGCTGCGTGCGGCGTTGAGGCTGCCGTAGGTTTCGAACATCAACGTGTAATCACGCAGCTGCGCGCCGCTTTGCAGCGTGAGCGGCTCGGCGAAATGCAGCGTTTGCGGCTGCACGGTTCCGACGGATCTCATAAGCGGGGCCTTTGCGCCTTCGGGGGGTGTTGAACGTCTTCGATGAGTCCGACAACAAAAAACCGGCCTCGCGGAGGCTGCGGTGGGCAGCGCTGCGGTGGGCCGGTTTGCGCCTGTTTAGCGGTATTTGTTGAGCGCCCGCAAGCCGGACAAATCGGCGCTGTCGGTGCGCGGGGCGGGGCCCCGCTTGCGACTTCGGGAGTATATCGGGGTCGTTAATCGAGTGTGCGCCGAAAGCGCTTGAGCCCCACGCTCATTACCGCCAGCGTAAAGACGAACAGCGGCCAGAGGTTGGGCCAGAGTTCGCTCAGGCCGTTGCCTTTGAGCATCACGCCGCGTATGAGCCGCAAGAAGTGGGTGAGCGGCAGCAGGTTGCCGGTGATTTGCGCCCACTCGGGCATGCCGCGAAACGGAAACATGAAGCCCGACAGCAGGATCGAGGGCAAAAAGAAAAAGAACGTCATCTGCATGGCCTGGGCCTGGCTGTGCGCAATGCTCGAGATGGTGATGCCCACCGACAGGCTGGCAATGATGAAGGCCAGCACGCAGCCCAGCAGCGTAACGAGATGCCCTTCGAAGGGCACATGAAAGAGGTAGCGCGCAGCCAGCAAGATGATGGCGGTTTGCACGTAGCCGATGACGATGTAGGGCGCGATCTTGCCCACCATCACTTCGAGCGGGCGCACGGGGGTGGCGAGCAGGTTTTCCATGGTGCCGCGTTCGACTTCGCGCGCGATGCCCAGCGAGGTCATCATGATCATCGTCATGGTGAGGATCACGCCGGTGAGGCCGGGCACGATGTTCATCTGCGTGCGGCCTTCGGGGTTGTAGCGCCGATGGATGCGCCACTCGAACGGTGTCCCCCCCGGTGTGCCGAGGTTGGCGGCAGCGCTGCCGGTGAGATCGTGTGCCAGCGCGGCTTGCGTGAGTTGCGCCAGCGTGGCCAGGGCGTTGCCGGTGGCTGCGGGGTCGGTGGCATCGGCTTCGAGCAGCAGGGCAGGGCGCTCGCCACGCAGCAGGGCGCGCGTGAAGCCCGCCGGGATGGTGAGCACGAATTGCACGTCGCCGCGTGCGAGCAGGGCATCGGCTTCGGGCTCGCTGGCGTTGGGCTTGATGAGCACAAAGTAGCTCGAGTTTTCGAGCGCGTGGCTGAGGCTGCGGGTGAGGGTGGTGTGCTCGTGCGCCACCAGGGCCGTGGGCAGGTGTTTGGGATCGCCGTTGATGGCGTAGCCAAACATGATGAGCTGCATCAGCGGGATGCCGATGAGCATGCCCAGCGTGAGGCGGTCGCGTCTGAGCTGGGTGAACTCTTTGATGATGACGGCAATGAGCCGATCGAGCGACAGCGGCTCGCGGCGGTTGTCTTTGAGGGGTGGGGCGTTGCTCATGCGGTGGCGAAGTTGTCGGTGGCCTGCTTTGAGAGGTGGATGAACACTTCTTCGAGCGATGGTGGGGTGCGGCCACACACAAATTGAGGCAGACCGCGCCAAGGCGCCAGGGCCGTGTCGAGCGCGGCGTGGCTGGGGCCGCAGATGCGCAAGCCTTCGGCCAGCCGCGTCACCATGCTCACGCCAGGGCGGGCCTCGATTTCGCGGGTGAGCACGGCGGTGCCGGGGCCGGCGAGCGTGTGGGTGACAAACGGAGCGGTGTCCACCAGATCGCGCGGGGTGCCGTTGGCCAGCAAGCGGCCATAGGCGATGTAGCCCAGGCGGTGGCAGCGCTCGGCCTCATCCATGTAGTGGGTGGATACGAGCACCGTGATGCCTTGCGCGGCGAGGGTGTGGATCTCGTTCCAGAAATCACGCCGCGCGGTGGGGTCGACGCCGGCGGTGGGCTCATCGAGCAGCAACACCTCGGGCTCGTGCAGCATGCATGCGGCCAGCGCGAGGCGTTGCTTCCAGCCGCCCGAGAGGCTGCCGGCGAGCTGGGTTTGGCGGCCCACGAGGTTGAGCCGCTCGAGGGCCGCATCGACGCGCTCGTGGCGTCGATCCATGCGGTACATGCGACCGATGAAATCGAGGTTCTCGCGGATGCTGAGGTCTTCATACAGGCCAAAACGCTGCGTCATGTAGCCCACGCGGCGGCGGATGGCCGGGGCTTCGCTCACCACGTCGTAGCCCAGTGTGTGGCCTTCGCCGCCATCGGGGGTGAGCAGGCCGCACATCATGCGGATCGAGGTAGTTTTGCCTGAGCCGTTGGGGCCCAAAAAGCCGTAGATCTCACCACGCTTTACTTGCATCGATAGCGCATCGACCACCACTTTGCTGCCGTAGCGTTTGGTGAGGCGGGCCACGTCGATCACGATGTCGTGCGCGGCGGGGGGCGCGGTCATCATCGGCGCTCCGTGCTGGCGGGGGCCAGCCGCACATCGACAGGCAGGCCGGGCGGCAGCCGGGGGGCGTCGGCGGGCTGGGGCCATGCCTCGGCCATGAAGACCATCTTGCTGCGCTCTTCTTGGCTGTAGATCACGGGCGGCGTGTATTCGGCTTGCGTGGCCACGTAGCGCACCGTGGCGGCAATCGGGGCGCCGCAGCCGCTGCAGTGCACCTGCACGGTGGTGCCGGGCACGAGCTGCGCACGCTGGGCCTGGGGCACGTAAAAGCGCACTTTGGTTGAGGCTGGGGTGAGCAGGCTGATCACCGGCGCGCCGGCGGGCACCCACTCGCCTTCGCGGTAGAGCGTGTCGTCGATCCGCGCGGCCAGTGGTGCGTGCACCGTTTTTTGCGTCAGGCGCCACTGGCTTTGCGCTACGGCGGCGCGGGCAGCGTCGGCCTGGGCGGCAGCGGCGCTGCGGGTGTCGTCGCGCGCGCCCAGCCGGGCCACACGCAGTTCGGATTCGAGCTGCTGCACGCGCGCGGCGTCGGCGTTGCGCCGGGCTTCGAGGGCCGTGAGCGCTGCCGGCGACACAAAGCGCGCAGCGGCCAGATCGCGTTGGCGCTGCAGATCGCTGCTGGATTGCACCAACGCCGCGCGGGCCTGATCGAGCGCGGCGTGGCGCGCGGCCAGCTCATCGGGGCGCGCGCCCTTGGCCAGATCGCTGGCCTGCGCCTGGGCCTGTTTGAGCCGCGCCTGGGCTTCGTCGAGCGCGGCGCTTTCGCTGTCTTGTTCGAGGGCAAACAAGGGCGCTCCGTGGGCGACGGCATCGCCTCGGTGCACGGCCAGCCGCACCAGCCGCCCGCCGATGGGCGAGGCCACGCGCACCGGCTCGGTTTCAACGTAGCCGCTGAACGTGCCGTTGCGCTGCGGGTTGCAGGCGGTGAGCGTGCTCAGTGCGGCCGCAGCCAGCGCCAGCCAGGGGCTTGGCGTTAGGGGGATGGCGGCGCGCGAAGGCGTCGGCTTGATCATCATGCGGTCTCCTGTTTGTGGGATTGCGCCAGCGCCTGCAGCCCGGCCCATGAGAAATCGGCAATCTGCCGTGTGAGGTGATCGATCAGATCGGGCTGTGCATACAGCCCGGGCTGCATCCGCTCGACGATGGGCTGGCCGATGCGATACACCAGACACTGCCCCAGCACGCTGGCTGTGGCGGCAAACACCTCGGCTTCGCTGGCACGCCGGCCCACGATTTCGCGCACCAGCCCCATGGCCAGCTCGGCCTGTGGGCGGCTGAACTGCTCAACCATCACATCAAGCGCGTCGGTCGGGCTGCTGAGTTCGCGCACGCCCAGCCACGCGATGCGCGAAGGCGAGGTGGGGTCGATCAGCCGCGTCAGCAGGCTGTGCACAAAAAAATCAAAACGCTCACGCAGCGGTGCGCGCGGGTTGGCGTGCAGCAGCGGTGCGTGCGCCAGCGAGGCTGCGGCATGGTGTTGCAACACCGCCAGATACAGCCCGGCTTTGCTGCCGAAGTGGTAGTTGATGGCCGACAACCGCACCTTGGCGCGGGCCGCAATGTCGTGCACGCGAGCGGCCTTGAAGCCCTCTTCGATAAAAACCGTCGTGGCTGCGTCGATCAACGCGGCGCGCGTGTGCTCGCCGGTGGCGTGTTTGGCCGGGGGTTGGCGGTGGGTGAACATGAACGCGGCAGAACCAGAGGTGGTAAAAACTTTTCGAAAAAGTTTACCAACAATGAAATGCGCTCAAGGGCACACGCCGATCCAGCCCTCGGGCGATCAGCGCGTGGGGTTCGCCGAGATTGGCCCGTCAAGCCGGCGCTTCACGGGGGTTTGCCGGGTGTGTGCTCACCTAGCATCGAAGGTGCCGGAGCCGGGTTGGGGCGCCGGTGCGTCCGGGCATCAAAGGGGCGCTTGGGCAAATCGTTACGACGTTACGAGGCAATAAAAATGCTCATGTTCACCTTGAATCCACGCTACAACGCCTGGGGGCGGACAGCGCTGGTGGTGGGGGCTGCGCTGGCCGCGTTGATGGCCACGGGCGCGGTGCAGGCGCAAAAGAAGATGTACCGCTGCGGTTCGTCTTATCAAGATCACCCGTGCGCCGGCGATCAGCCCAGCAAGGTGATCGGGCAATCGGGCGCCACGCTGGCGGCATCGACGCCGGTGGATGCGGCCTGTTCGGCGCGCGGCGTGCGGTCGCAAAAAATCTCATGGGCCCGCGAGGCTGGGCGCACCCAGCAAGAGCAGCTCGATGCCATGCCCCACGAGGCCGGGCTTATCAACGAGATCTACAACCAACGCGGCACGGCAGCGGTGATTCGCTCGGCGGTTGAGGCCAACTGCATGGCGGCCAAAGACCGCGAGAGCCAGGCTGCTGCGCTCGAATCGGCTGCCGCGCGGTTGCGCCAGGGCGATGCGCCCGCGTCTGCCAAAGCCCCCGTTGCTCCCACAGCGGCCCCCTCAGCGGCTCCTGCAGCGACGCCCACCGCCAACGTCGCGCCGGCTGCCGCCGATGAGGCCGCACGCCGCCGGGCCGAATCTGATGCTGTCAGCAAAAAACTGCGCTGTTCGAGCTTGGCCAACCGCATTCGGGGCCTCAACGATGCAATGCGCCGTGGTGCCAGCGGCATCGAAATGGATCGCTTCAAACAGCAGGCACAAGAGTTGAGCGCTGCCGAGCGCGACGCCGGTTGCTGAAACAGCGCCGCAGCCTCATCCACCCCATTTTTGAGAGGGATTCGTTATGCCGCAGTGGCTGCTCAAGCTGGATGATCATTTTCCGATCCGCTACATCACGCTGCTGGTGTGTCTGGCGGGCCTGTTGCTGAGTGCGCTGGCGTGGGTGAGCGCCGGGCAGGGGCAGATCGCCACGGTGGTGTGCGCGGCCCTGCTCGTTACCGGCGTGCGCGACACCTTGCAAACGCGCCACGCCATCTTGCGCAACTATCCGGTGATCGGGCATTTGCGCTTTTTCTTCGAGTTCATTCGCCCCGAGATCCGGCAATACTTTATTGAGAGCGACAACGAGGCCGAGCCCTTTTCGCGCCAGCAGCGGTCGCTCGTTTATCAGCGCGCCAAAGGCGAGCCCGACAAACGGCCCTTCGGCACCCAGCTCGATGTGCTCAAGCCTGGCTACGAATGGGTGAACCACTCGCTGGCGCCCAGCCACATTGCCTCGCACGATTTTCGGCTCACCATCGGTGCCGCCCGCGCGCAACCCTACAGCGCCTCGGTGTTCAACATCTCGGGCATGAGCTTTGGTGCGTTGTCGCCCAACGCCGTGCTGGCGCTCAATGCCGGTGCCAAGCGTGGCGGCTTTGCGCACGACACCGGCGAGGGCTCGATCAGCCGCTACCACCGACAGCACGGCGGCGATCTCATCTGGCAAATCGCCTCGGGCTACTTTGGCTGCCGCAACGCCGATGGCAGCTTTAGCGAGGCGCGCTTTGCCGAACAAGCCAGCGATCCGCAGATCAAGATGATCGAGCTCAAGCTCAGCCAGGGTGCCAAACCCGGC
>CAZUCW010000092.1:0-3798 GCA_964618825.1 uncultured Aquabacterium sp. | reverse complement strand
ACCCGGCCACGGCGGCGTGCTGCCCGCGCCCAAAGTAACGCCCGAGATTGCCTCGGCGCGCGGCGTGCCCGTGGGGCAAGATTGCGTGTCGCCAGCCACACACAGCGCTTTTTCGAATCCCATCGAAATGCTGCATTTCATCGCCCGGCTGCGTGCCCTCTCGGGCGACAAACCCGTGGGCATCAAGCTGTGCGTCGGCCACCCGTGGGAGTGGTTTGCCATCGCCAAAGCCATGCTCGCCACCGACATCACGCCCGATTTCATCGTGGTCGATGGTGCCGAAGGTGGCACCGGGGCAGCGCCGGTCGAGTTTTGCGATCACATGGGCTCGCCCCTGCAAGATGGCCTGCAGATGGTGCACAACACCTTGGTGGGGCTCCATTTGCGCGAGCGCATCAAGATCGGCTGCGCTGGCAAAGTGGTGAGCGCTTTCGATATCGCCCGCATGCTTGCGCTGGGAGCCGATTGGTGCAACTCAGCGCGCGGCTTCATGTTTGCGCTGGGCTGCATCCAGGCCCAAACCTGCCACACCGGCGCATGTCCCACCGGCGTTACCACGCAAGATCCGTTGCGCCAGCGGGCGCTGGTGGTGCCTGATAAGGCCGAGCGCGTCTACCGTTTTCATCACCACACGCTGCATGCCCTCAAAGAGCTGGTGCAGGCGGCGGGGCTGCAGCATCCGTGCGAGCTCACCGCCTCGCACATCGTGCGGCGCATGTCGGATCACCAAGTGAAACTGCTGGCCAACCTGCTGCCGGTGGTGCAGCCTGGCGCGCTGCTGGCAGCCGATCAGGGGCAGGGGCCGTGGCCTTATGAGCTTTACCGGCTCTACTGGCCGATGGCGCGGGCCGATTCGTTTGCGCCCGCGCACCCATAAAAACAAGCCAAAAGGGGATTCGGCCTCAGGCCGCAGGCGGTTGGGTGTCGATGAAGCCCTGGCGCAGCGCCAGCTTGGCGGCCAGCCGCGCCAGATTGGGATACTCACTGCGCCAATCGATCTGGGCAAAACGCAGATCGAGATAACCCAGCGCGCAACCCACAGCAATATCGGCCAGCGTGTAGTGCGTGCCCGCGCACCAGGGGCGATCCCCCAGGCCCTGGCTCATCGCGCGCAGCGTGGCGGTGATTTTGTCCATCTGCCGCTCAACCCACGCCGGGCAGCGCTGTGCCTCAGGGCGTGCGGCCCAGGTGTTTTCCATGCGGGCAAGCACGGCGGCATCAAGCAGACCATCGGCCAGTGCCTCCCAGGTGCGCACCTCAACGCGCTCGCGCCCCGACAGCGGGATCAGCTTGCCCACGGGCGAGAGCGTGTCGATATACTCGACGATCACGCGCGAATCAAAAATTGCTTCGCCGCCCTCCATCACCAGGCAAGGCACCTTGCCCAGCGGGTTGGCGGTTTGAATGGTGGTGGTGGGCGACCAGACGTCCTCCAGCTCGAACTTGTAGTCGAGCTTCTTCTCTGCCATCACGATGCGCACTTTGCGCACGAATGGGCTGGTCAGTGAGCCGATGAGTTTCATTGGTGTAGTGATGTGCTTGATCGAGGCCATTCTACTGAAGGGGGTCGATAATCCAGGCTGCTGAACGGGGCTCGGCACCGGGCCGCCGGCCCTGATCGCTCCGACCTTTTCGCCTTTGCCCATGCGCGTCAAGCACCCTGCTTTCCAGCCCTCGGTGGGCGACACCACCATCCCGCACGCGCTTGTTCGGCGGGGTGTGGCAACGCCGATTGCGCCGCTGCCGCCCGCAGCCGATCTCACCGGGTTTGAAGACAGCCATGTGATCGGCGGCGAGTGGCTGGGCGTCGAGCAGATCGATACCGAAGCCTCGCAAGGCCAGCGCGTCAGCGGTGCTCGCGCACAAGATCTCGACCCCGTGGGCCGCCAGCTCGATGATCTCGGGCTCGCACGTTGCGCCCCCGAGCAGGCGCAGGCCTGGGCCGTGCGGTTCGATGCCAACCCGCGCGCATACGCCCGTCTGTGGGCGTTGGGCTGGCTGCTCACCGTGCTCACTCTTGGCCTGTGCTACCCCTGGGCCCGTGCGCGCAAGCTGCGCTATCTCTATCGCCACACCCGCGTGGCCGGCCATGCCCTTGATTTCCATGGCCAGCCTCGCCACATGTTGCGCGGCTTTTTGCTCAGTGCCGCCGTGTTGCTTGCCTACGTTTTTGCTGGGCAATGGGCGCCCTGGGTGGGTGCCTTGGGGCTGCTGATCGCCGTGTCTGCCTGGCCGCTGCTGTTTCAGGCAGCGATGCAGTTTCGGCTGGCCCACACCAGCTGGCACGGCCTGCCGTTTGGCTTTTCGGGGCGGCTCAGTGGTGCCTATCAGGCGCTCGCCCCCATCTTGCTGTTGTCTGGCCTGGCGCTGGCTGCAACCGCTTGGCTGGCACAACACGACGATTGGCGCGATCCGCTCGATGGCGTTGTTTCGGGCCTGTGGCTCATGAGCCTATTGGCGCTGCCCGTGGGCGTGTGGCAGATCAAAACCTACCAGCACGGCAACCTGCGTTTTGGCCCGTTGCGCTCGCAGTGCAAAGCCTCGCTGCCCATGGTGGCCGTGCCGCTGATCCAGGCCGCGCTGTTGTGGGGATGCGGCCTGCTGCTCATTGCTGCGCTGCTCGTTGTGGCGGCGCTGAGCGTGGGCGGCAGTGTCACCAGCGTGCTGCAAAACCCCCAAGGCAATGCCGTGTTGCTTGGATGCGCGGCAATCCTGCTGCTGATCGACATCCTCGTGGCTCGCGCCTGGGCCACGGTGGCGCTGCAAAACCTCATCTGGACAAAAACCGGCAACCGCTATGTGCGCTTTCGCAGTGAGCTGCCGCTGGGGCCTTACGTGGCATTGCAGCTCAAAAACGCCTTGCTGATCCTGCTCACCCTGGGGGCCTATTGGCCGTGGGCGGCCATCGCCAGCCGGCGTTTGCGTCTGCAGGCCGTCACTGTTGTGTCGCGGGTCGTGCCCGACGATCTCATTGCCTCGATGCAAACCCAACGCGGCAGCCGCGCCAGCGAAGTCGACACCCAAATGCTGGGGCTCGATCTCGGCTGGTAACCCCCCGCCCGCCCCCGGGGCAGGGTGGCGGCGCAGCAAAAATCGCCCCGGCAAAAACCGGCTTGCCTACAATGTCGGGTTCGTTTTTTTGCGCCGATTCACCATGCCGCACGCCGCACTCACTGCTTTGTCTCCCCTCGATGGCCGCTACGCCGGCAAAGTGGCCGCCTTGCGTCCACTGCTGTCCGAATTCGGGCTGATGCACCGCCGCGTGCAGGTTGAAATCGAGTGGTTCATCGCACTGTCCGATGCCGGCCTGCCCGAATTTACGCCGCTCTCTCAAGCCTCACGCGGCTTCTTGCGTGGCCTGGTGGCTCGCTTTGGCGAAGCCGATGCACAGGCCATCAAAGACATCGAAAAAACCACCAACCACGACGTTAAGGCGGTTGAATACTGGATCAAACAACGCTTCGCTGGCCAAGCCGAGCTCGAAAAAGCCAGCGAGTTTGTGCATTTCGCTTGCACCAGTGAAGACATCAACAACACCAGCCACGGCCTCATGCTCAAGGCAGCCCGTGCGCAGGTATTGCTGCCCGCGCTCGATGCCATCATCGCCCGGCTCGCCAGCATGGCGCATCAGTTCGCCACCCAGCCCATGCTCAGCCGCACCCACGGCCAAACCGCCAGCCCCACCACCGTGGGCAAAGAGATCGCCAACGTCGTGGCCCGGCTGCAGCACGCCCGCGAGCGCATCGCTGCCGTCAAACTGCTGGCCAAGATGAACGGCGCCGTGGGCAACTACAACGC
>CAZUCW010000091.1:0-10314 GCA_964618825.1 uncultured Aquabacterium sp. | reverse complement strand
TCTGCACATGGCGCACGATGTTCTCGCGCACCACGATGGCATCGTCGATCAGCAGGCCCACGCACAGGCTCAGTGCCATCAGCGTGATCATGTTGATCGAGAAGCCAAAAGCCTGCATGAAGAAAAAAGTGCCAATCAGGGCAATGGGCAGCGTCAGGCCGGTGATCACCGTTGAGCGCCATGAGTTGAGAAACAAAAACACGATGGCGATGGTGAGCAGTGCACCTTCGATGAGCGTGCGGCGCACGTTGCTCACCGAAACCTCGATGGGCCGCGAGTTGTCGCGCACCACGCTGAGCTGCATGCCACTGGGCAGTTTGGGGTTGAGCTCATCGATCACGCGCTGCAGGCCCTTCACCACATCAATGGTGTTTTCGCCCTGGGCCTTTTGCACATCAAGTGCGAGAGTGCGCTGGCCGTTATAGAGCGCGAGGCTGTCGATCTCTTGCGGGCCATCCACCACGTTGGCCACTTGCGACAGCCGCACTGCCGTGTTGCCCCGCCGCGCCACGATGATCTGAGCAAAGTCTTCAGGCCGTTTGATTCGGGCGTCGATTTGCACCACGCGATCATTCAGACGCGAGCGCAGCGTGCCGGCTGGCAGATCCTGGTTTTCGCTGGCCAATGCGGCGCGCACCTGATCAACCGTCACCCCCTGGGCCTCGAGATCATCGGGGCGCAGATACACATTGACCTCGCGCTTGAGCCCGCCAACCAGGGCGACCGAACCGACACCGCGCACGTTTTCGAGCCGCTTCTTGATGATCTGATCAGCGTAGGTGGTGAGCTCAACCTGGCTGCGCGTGCCGTTGGGTGATCGCAGCGCCAGCGTGAAGATCGGTCGGCTGGCTGGATCGAAGCGCATCACGCGAGGCTCTTTCACCTCATCGCGCAATTGCGGACGGATGATGGCTACTTTTTCGCGCACATCATCGGCAGCGCGTCGGCTGTCCATCTCGAGATTGAACTCGATGATGATCACCGACGAGCCCTCATACGAGCGCGAATACAGCTGCTTGATCCCAGCGATGGTGTTAACGGCCTCTTCGACCTTTTTGGTGACCTCCGACTCGACGATTTCGGGGGCTGCGCCGGGGTAATCGATCTGCACCACGATGGTCGGAAATTCAATGTCAGGAAACTGATCGACTTTGAGCCGCTGAAAAGAAAACAAACCGAGCACAACCAAGGCCAGCATGGCCATGGTGGCCATCACCGGGTTATGGATAGAGATGCGGGTGAACCACATGGTGCCGTTCTCCGCTCAGCGCCGAGCAGCGCCGCTGGCAGGTGAGGCGGAGGCTGTCACGCTCACCAGCGTGCCATCACGCACCAGCCCCACGCTGGCGGCCAGCAATTGCGCGCCCGGCTTGAGGCCATCGATGATCTCGATCACGTTGTCTTCACCCGATCGTCCGCGCTCGCCCAGACGCACGCGGCGCTGCGCCACGCGCATGGGCTGGTTGGCGCTGCTTGCTTCAACCGTGAGCACATACGGCGTGGCCTGATCGGTGCGTACCAGCGCCTCGGGCACAGCCAGTGTGGTGCGGTGATCCAGATCAATTTGCCCTGTTGCAAACAAACCCTGGCGCAGTGCCGGATGAGCATCCAGCACCAGGTAGACCATCACCGAACGACTGCCGCCCTGTGCTGCCGGGTTGATGCGCGCCACCGTGGCCTTGATCGGCAAGGCAATGCCATCAACGCGCAAAGACGCGCGGTCGCCCGGCTTCACACTGGCCACATCTTGCGGTGTGAGCGCTGCTTCGAGCTCAACGCGTGAGAGATCAACGATCTCGACAATGCGTGCATCCACCGCGACGCGCTCGCCGGTTTGCGCCTGCCGCTGAGAAACGAAGCCGCTGATCGGGGCGCGCAACGAGGTGTCGTCCAACGCTTTTTGCGCCAGATCGACAGCCGCTCGAGCGGCTTGCAAATTGGCCAAGGCACTGGCTTGGTTGGACACCGAAGTATCGAGCGCATTCTTCGAGATGAACCCCTTATCCACCAGCGCCTTGTTGTTCTCTAGGGCACGCTGCGCGATATCCAGTTGCGCCTTGGCCGCTGCCGCCTGCTCGCGTGCCTGAGCCAGTTTGAAACGCACCTCGCGTGCATCGAGCTTGCCAATCACCTGCCCGGCCTTGACGGCATTGCCCTCGCGCACGTTCAGGCTCTCGATCTCGGCTGCCACCTTGGCCTTAACGATCGCCGAATTGGCTGCCTTCAGCCCGCCCGACACGGCGATGCTGCGCGTGAACTCAACCCGACGCGCTTCGATCAAATCAGACGGGCCCAGCTCAAGAGCCACTGCTGCACGCGCCTCTTGCCGTGGCGCCTCGGCCTTGCGCGAGCAACCATCGAGCACAAGCGGCACCGCCAGCGACAAAAGACAAGCCAGCACGGTGCGGCGAAGAGAAGACTGAATCATGATGAAGATAGTTGAGTCAGAGGGGCCACGAGCGCAGACATGCTCACCTCGCACGAAGCATCAGGCCGCATCAAACCGCGCAGCAACAAATCAATCTGCGTGATCATGAAACGGCGCGGCGACAGGTCGACCTCATGAAAGCCGCAAGCGCCGACCGAGTGGTGATGCAGCACCAGATACTGCACTGGCGCAATCAACGCATGCGCCACCTCGTCGACATTCAGCGCCCTGAATTCGCCGCGATCAATGCCGCGCTGCAAAGCGCGGGCAAGCAACTGCCGCGACGGTATCACCACTTCGTCGAGATAAAAGCGCGTCAGATCAGGGAAGTTGCAAGCCTCGGCCAACATCAACTTGAAGATGCCCGAGGCGCGCGTGGCACCCACGCTTGTCCACCAAGTCACCATCAACCGCACCAACAACTCGGGCGTATGGCCGGTGAACCCATCCACGATATCTGAGCCTGCCGCGATGATTGGGATGAGGCTTTGGCGCACAACGGCCTTGAACAGCTCTTCTTTGCTGGGGTAATACAAATACAACGTGCCCTTTGACACGCCAGCCCGTTTGGCAACCTCTTCAGAGCGGGTGGCCGCGTAGCCCTTCTCGACAAACAAATCAAGCGCGGCTTCGAGCAACTCGTGTGGGCGAGCTTCTTTGCGGCGTTGGCGTCGGGCAAGTGGAAACGTCATCTGTCTGATACTGACCAATGGGTCAGTAATGTAGCCATCGGCGCAATATCAAGCAAGGTCTGCCGACGGCGGTGTCGTGTCATGGCCACCGCTTAAGATCGGCGGCTTTGCCAACCTGACGCGAGTGCTAACTTGGACATCCTTTTGCTGATCAAGGCCGCCATCATGGGCGTGGTTGAGGGCCTGACCGAGTTTTTGCCGATATCAAGCACCGGGCATCTGATCCTAGCGGGTTCGCTGCTGGGATTTGGTGGCGACATTGGCAAAGACAAAGCCGGCGTGTTCGACATTGCCATACAAACCGGTGCCATCCTCGCTGTGATGGTGGTGTATTACCGGCGGCTCATCGAAACCGTGCAAGGGCTGGGATCAAGCCCCCAGGCGCGCCGCTTCACGCTCAACGTGCTGGTGGCTTTTGTGCCTGCCGCGATCATCGGCGTGTTGGCGGGCAAGGCCATCAAGGCGCATTTGTTTACGCCCACCGTTGTGGCGATCACCTTCATCCTTGGTGCTTTCATCATCCTTTGGGCTGAACGCCGCCAGGCGCAACCGCGCATTCACAGCGTCGACGACATGACGATTGCCGATGCGATCAAGGTTGGATTGGTGCAGTGCGTGGCCATGATTCCGGGCACCAGCCGCTCGGGCGCCACCATCATTGGCGGCATGTTCCTCGGGCTGTCGCGCCAGGCCGCAACCGAATTCAGTTTCTTTCTGGCCATGCCCACCCTGATCGGCGCAGGGGCCTACGCGCTCTACAAAGATCGCGAGCTGTTTCAGGCGGCCGATCTGCCCTTGTTTGCCGTTGGCTTGGTGATGTCTTTCTTATCGGCCTGGGCCTGTGTGCGTTGGTTGCTGCGTTATGTGTCCAGCCACAACTTCGTGCCCTTCGCCTGGTACCGCCTGATTTTCGGCATTCTCGTGCTCATCACGCACTGGGCAGGATGGGTGAGCTGGGCCGAATAGTTTTAGCGTTTGCTGAACACCAGATCCCACACCCCGTGGCCCAAACGCAGGCCGCGGTTTTCAAATTTTGTCAGCGGGCGGTAGGCCGGCTTGGGCGCAAAGCCGTCAGCTGTATTGCGCAGAGCAGGGTGGCCCGAGAGCACCTCAAGCATCTGTTGTGCGTAAGGCTCCCAATCTGTGGCGCAATGCAAATAGCCACCGGGTGCCAAATATCGCACCAGGGTGTCGACAAACGGCGCTTGAATCAGTCGACGTTTATTGTGTTTTTTCTTGTGCCACGGATCAGGAAAAAACACATGCACACCCGCCAGTGACGCCTCAGGAACCATGTGTTGCAGCACCTGCACAGCGTCGTGCGCCACGATACGCACATTGCTGAGTTGCAGATCGCCCACGTGTTTGAGCAGCGCGCCCACGCCCGGCTCATGTACCTCGCAGCCGATGAAATTGTGGTCGGATTGAAGCTGCGCGATCTTTGCTGTGGCGTCTCCCATGCCAAAGCCGATTTCCAGCACTGTGGGTGCGTGGCGTCCGAAGACAACATCAAGATCAAGCAACTGCTCTTGATACGGCAGCACGAAGCGCGGTCCCAGCTCAGACAGCGCGCGAGCCTGTCCCTCGGTGGTGCGTCCGGCGCGTCTCACGTAGCTGCGGATCGTGCGCCGAGGAGGCGCGCTTTCGACATCTTGAGATGAAGCCAAAGGCGTGTTGGCCTGAGCGGCCCCAGAAGACGTGTGGTTCGATGCAGACATGGGGCGCAGATTGTAGGTCGGTGATGCAGAGCGGCTTCAAAAGCATCCGTATAATCGCCAACCTCAACGACGCGGGCGTCGTTCAATGGTAGGACCTGAGCTTCCCAAGCTCAAGACGTGGGTTCGATTCCCATCGCCCGCTCCAAAAGGTATTTCAAAGGCCGCTAAGAACATACATCTAGCGGCCTTTTTCATTGGTAAATCAATGATTTTCCTTACGGTGGTGTACAGCGGCATACATTGACAGCTAGAGCATGACCGGGGCACATAGCGGGGAACAAAACACCTGTTCCCCGGTGTTCACTGATCCTGATTGCAAAAACGCCAGTTGCCCACCAGACAAGAAGCACGCACGCCTGACCGATTCGGCGGGCCTGTACTTGGAGGTGAGCCCCAGCGGCTCAAAGCGTTGGTTCCTCAAGCTGTACAAGGACGGCAAGGAAACCCGTCTTGCCCTGGGCAGCTTCCAGCCGTGCCCCTGAAGGCGGCGCGCATGGCAAGGGATGCCGCCAAGCTGCAAAAATCGGAGGGCCATGACCCCATCGAGGCGCGCAAGGTCGAAAAGCTGACCAAAGCCGCCAACAAGGGCTATCGATGTCAATCTTGCGCATGCCTGCCGTCAAGGCAGAGACGGGGCACAAGTTCCACGCCGCATTCTCGTTGCTAACAAGAAAGGCCGCTTGAAGCGGCCTTTTTGTTTTGTCGGTGAGGCTGTTATTGCGAGGCGCCGGGTAGGGCTGGTACTGCGGCATCCACAGCCGAAGCAGCGCCTGCCGGTGCAGAGGCTGCCCCCGGGTTTTTAGCGAACGAACCAACGTAGTCGATCTTGGCAGCATTGCGCAGCGATTTGGTTTCGCCTTCGATCAATTGGCGACGGCGCTCGTTGAGCATGAACTGTTCGATGAACGGTTTGGCTTGAGCCATGGCCACGGGCTTGGATTCAGACGCGGCAAGGATCACCACATGCAAGCCAGACGGAATATCCTCAACCAGCACCTGCCCATCCTTCATCTGATGGATCGTGTCGAGCTGCGCCAGCGGAAGCTGCTCGGCTGAGCGTACGGCCTGGTTGGCGTTGTAGCGGATGCCATCGGCTTGCAGCACGGCCACGACTTCTTGCAGGTTTTTGGCTTCTGCCAGCTTGGCCTTGACGGCGGCAACCTGATCGGCCTTCACTTCGGCTGCAAGCTCTTGAATGCTGAAAACACGACGCTCGCTGAACAGAGCAGGCTTTGAGTCGTAGTACTGCTTGATCTCGGTATCAGAGGGCTGTTTGGCTGCGCTGGCCACTTTGGCCATGTAGTTTTGCACCACGATCTGCCGCTTGGCCGCCTCAATCGCTTGCAGCACGGTCGGGTCGCGGTCGAGCTTTTGCTCTTGTGCTTTTTGATAGGCGAGCTCTTGATCGATCAAGCGCTCAAGCACAACCTTGCTGGCAGCATCGCGTTGCTCGGGCTTGATGCCTTGTGCCTGAGACAGCAAAAAATTGATCTGATGAACGGAGATTTCTTCTTTATTGACCTTTGCAGCAACCTGAGTTGCCTTTTCTTTTTTGTCGCTACCTCCGCAGGCGGTTAAGGCGACAGCGCTTGCAATGAGGCTGATGGTTAGCACGCCGCGAAGGGTCGAACGGCAGGGCTGATGAGTGGTCGGGGTGAGGCTGGTGCCAAACATAAGAAAGATGCTCCTCGGTGCTCAAAGGCGGTGGTGAGTAATGCCGTCTGACGCGGCTACTCTGCGGACACTCACTGTGGATTGGACAAATCGGGCATTGCTCAAAATGCCCCGGCGCAGTGTAGCTGGGGTTTTGAGAAGATAGGTGCCAACCAGTTCCGTTGGCTGGCACCTTTATTCGCGGGGGATTTGTCCGGTTGTGATTTGAGTTATGCGCGTCCTGGCGCATGCATGTCCACACACAACACACCCGCTGCAGTGAGCAGGCCCATTATTCGCACGAGCAAACGTCGCGTTGAAGCCCAGCACGCGAGAGGCGAGGCGCGTGTGCTCGCTTACTGAGCGCCTTCGCGGAACAGCACCACACTCACTGTTTCAACCAAGATCTTGAAATCCAGCAACAGTGAGTTGTTCTTCACGTAATAGAGATCGAACTGATGCTTCTTACGTGCATCGTCAATGGTCGAGCCGTAGCGATAGCGCACTTGAGCCCAGCCCGTGACGCCCGGTTTGATGCTGTGCCGCACATCGTAAAAAGGGATTTGTTCTTGCAGCTGCTTAACGAACGACGGGCGCTCGGGGCGTGGGCCCACCATGCTCATCTCGCCGCGCAACACGCTAATCAGCTGGGGCAGCTCGTCGATTCGGGTTTTGCGGATGATGGCGCCCACCCGGGTGATCCTTGAATCGTTCTTGGTGGCCCAGCGGGCAACCCCGTCTTTTTCAGCATCGGCGCGCATGCTGCGAAACTTCAGGCACATGAACGTGCGGCCAGCCCGTCCGACGCGCTCTTGCTTGTAGATCACCGGGCCTGGGCTCTCAAACTTGATGGCCAGCGCCGTGATCAGCATCACCGGTGCAGCCAAGATCAACAGCGTGGTTGACGTCAGTACATCGAAAACACGCTTTGAGAACTGTCGCAGCGCACCTTGCACAAAACCGTGCCCGTAAACCAGCCAACTCGCTTTCAGGCTATCGATAGGCACTTCGCCCTTGGTGCGTTCATAAAAACCAGCCAGATCCATCACCGGGATGCCACGGATGCGGCAATCCAGCAGCTGATCCATTGGCACGCCACCGCCGCGCTGCTCGCGTACGGCCACGATCACCTCATTGACGTTGTGCCGGCGAACGATTTCGGAGAGTGACAGTTGAGAAGAAAACACCAACGGGTTGGGTGTGTGGGGTTCGTCATCTCGCGTCGATGGATAGAAGCCAACAACCGAGCGCTGTGAAGGCCCGCGGTTGTTGAGGTCTTGAGCCACGCCCATGGCTTCAGGGCCTGTGCCAATGATCAACACGCGAGGTGCTTCAACACCAGCTTGTGTCGCTGCGTAAATCAAAACGCGCACCGATACCAAACCCAGCGACAGATAAAACGACACGTAAGCTACGAGATCGCGCGCATAAGCGACATCGGCAAAAGATTTGACGGCAACATAAGTGAGCGACACGCCAACTGCCAAAGCCATGGCGGCGCGCCCCAGCATGGCCGCACCACTGACCGTGATGGCGCCTTGGCGGTACAGGCCTACAAACGAATACAGCAAGGACATGAATAGCGCGAACCCGACGGCCGACAGCAGCACATCGGGGCGAAGCATTGTGAATACAGCATCGCCCAGCGGGAGCACGTGCATGGACACCGCAGCCAGGGGAACGGCGAGAAAACAGAGCAAGCCATCTGCCAGCATCTGGGTGCGTGGCGAGATCGGTGCCTGTTGTTGAAAAACCTGCAGCATGACAACTTCCCCAAGCTCAGGGCATTCCCCCTGAACAATCGCTGTTTGTAAACGTTAGATGTGTAACACCAATGGTGTGCCCAGCGCTGCGATTTTGAGAAGGAAGCCGACTTGGGCACATCCTTTAAACAGGGGGGAAATACCGATATGAGGGGGCCCCGCTGGGGAGGTTGGTGGATGGGGGGCGCCTAAAAATGTCGCAACGAACCAGGGTGGTGCATCTTTTTGCTGATGTTGGTTGTCAATCGCATTTTTCTCTTGACAAATATCTATTTGCCATTGTGGTGCAAATGTTTGGCTATGCGGGAATTGGTGGCGCGTTGACATCTCGCATCCTCTCCCGGCGCAACCTTTTTGACAAACGTCAATCATGTGGGTGCATCTTTGGGGATGTGATTTCTTACAAGTTTTCGATGTTTGTGTCTTGTATGAGCGGTTTGTCTAACGGATGCACACTTCTTTCGGTGGCGTCTCGGTCGGCAATTACCAAAAACAAACGCCCGCGAACGTTGGCGGGCGTTGGGGTGGTGCGCGGGACGGGAATCGAACCCGTACACCCTTTCGGATACAAGATTTTAAGTCTTGGGCGTCTACCTATTCCGCCACCCGCGCCAGATCAGGGTGTGCGCATGGTAGCTCAGGGTGGAGGTTGCAGATCTTGGTGCACGTGATGGATGCGGTGATTGCTTTCACATGGGGTGGGTGGTGCCCAGAATCTGATGTAGCCAAGCGCTGACGAGCTCGGGTGATTGCTGAACCCTCACTTGTTTGCGTCGAGAGGTGTCGCCACGGATCAGTTCAACCGATTGGCGAGGTTGATCGAGCGCGTCGGCGAGCCAGCGCAACAAGGCGGCGTTGGCTTGGCCATCAATGGGTTGTGAAGCAAGCCGGACACGCAGGGCGCCATCGTGCAGGCCAGCCACTTCGGTGCGCTTCGCGTTGGGGGAGACGCTGATATCAAGCACCACGCCGTTTTTGTCGATGCGCATGCACAAAGGTGTGCTGCTGGTGTCGTCGATAGGGGGCTGGGGGCTGAGGCGGCGGGGTGGCATGTGCAGCTGGCGCGATTAAGGCGATAGGCCTGGCAGGAAGAAAAAAGCCCGGACGGTGCCGGGCTTGATCAACAGACGTGAAGCCAGTTGCGGGCCGAGGCTCGCTCAGGGCTTGTTGCCGGTCGGGAAAGGCCACGCGGCTTGGGGGCTCAGCGTGGTTTTGGCTGCCGGGGCCTTTTTGGGGGCAGCTGCAGGCTTGGCAGCAGGTTTCGCAGCGGGCTTGGCGGCAGGCTTTTTGGCTGCGGCCTTTTTAGCTGCGGGTTTTTTGACGGCTGCTTTTTTTGCCGGGGCTTTTTTGACAGCAGCTTTTTTCACGGCTGCTTTTTTGGCCGGGGCTTTCTTGGCGGGAGCTTTCTTAGCTGCTGCTTTTTTGGCCGGTGCGGCCTTTTTTACGGCAGCTTTTTTCACGGCTGCTTTTTTGGCCGGCGCCGCTTTTTTCACAACCGCTTTTTTCACGGTTGCTTTTTTGGCTGGCGCAGCTTTTTTCACAGCTACTTTTTTGGGTGCCGCTTTTTTAGCTGCGGTCTTCTTGGCGGGGGCGGCCTTTTTGGTAGCCACTTTTTTTGCAGTTGCCATCACATTTCTCCTTGATCAAGTTGCAAAGAGCAAAGTGCCACGGATGTGGCACCAGGATCCGCCGCCGGTGCTTTCTTGATCAGTGAAAGCCTGTTGTGCGGCGAATGGGGGAAACGACGCGAGCCCGCAGCTTCTGTGGCTGTGTGTGGTTCGTGTCGTGTGTCTTGATCTCATCGTCGTTGCGTGAGGTGTTAATCCCACGAGAGTGCGCCGCCGGATTGGTACTCGATGACGCGGGTTTCGAAGAAGTTGCGTTCTTTTTTCAGGTCAATCATTTCGCTCATCCAGGGGAAGGGGTTCTCTTCGTTCGGGAAGAGTTCTTCAAGCCCGATTTGCGTAGCGCGACGGTTGGCGATGTAGCGTAGGTAGCCATTGAACATTGATGCGTTCATGCCCAGCACGCCACGTGGCATGGTGTCTTCGGCGTAGCGG
>CAZUCW010000090.1:0-10432 GCA_964618825.1 uncultured Aquabacterium sp. | reverse complement strand
CCGCTACACCGTGGCGCGGATGATGGAGCGCAACGATTTTCATGATCGATTTCACTCGGGCAGCTCGATCAGCGTGCACGAATTTCTGTACCCGTTGATGCAGGGCTACGATTCGGTGGCGCTCAAGAGCGATCTTGAGCTGGGCGGCACCGACCAAAAATTCAACCTGCTGATGGGGCGACATCTGCAAGCCGAATACGGCCAAGAGGCTCAGTGCATCTTGACGATGCCGCTGCTGGTGGGGCTCGATGGCGTCGAAAAGATGTCGAAATCGAAGCACAACTACATCGGCATTGCTGAAGCGCCCAACGAGATGTTTGGCAAGCTGATGAGCATTTCGGATGAGCTGATGTGGCGCTACTACGAGTTGTTGAGTTTTTGCTCGCTCGAAGACATCGCCGCGCTCAAGGCCGAGTGTGTGGCAGGCCGCAATCCGCGTGATGCCAAGGTGCAGTTGGCGCAAGAGATCGTTGCGCGTTTTCACAGCGCAAAGGCCGCTGATGAGGCGCTGGCCGATTTCAACCACCGTGCCAAGGGCGGTGTGCCCGATGAGATTCCTGAGGTGGCGCTCTCGGGTGCGCCGCTGGGCATTGGTGCGCTGCTCAAGCAGGCCAACCTGGTGCCCTCCACCAGCGAGGCCAATCGCATGATCGAGCAAGGCGGCGTCAAGATTGACGGCGCCACCATCAGCGACCGCGGCCTCAAGATCGAGGCCGGGGTTTATGTGGTGCAGGTGGGCAAGCGCAAGTTTGCGCGCGTTGCGTTGGGCTGATCAGGCGCGGCGGCGAGTCTTCTTGTTTCTGGTGGGCGTTGCTCAGAGCGCGCGCCTTACAGCCAGATCGTGATCGATTTGTGCGCGCTGGCAGCGTGGATGTAGCCATAGCCATTGATCACGCGATCCCACACCTCAAGCACAAAGGTGTGGGCACAGCGCGTTGAGGTGGCATCGTTAGCCACCGCAGCGTGCCAGGCCGCACCCGGCACCGTGCCGTTCACGCCCGCCCACTGCTTGCTGGCCGACACATGATTGCCGTAGCGATCACTCGCAATCGATGCACTCTTGTTATCACCCCACAGCGCATACAAATGCCAGCTCAGCAAATGCTGCTGCGAATCGCTGGCCGTGATATCAAAGAAGAACGCATCTGGCCCACTGTTGACGATTGCGCACGCGCCCACCGGCACGCTCGATGCCACCGTGTTGCCCTGAAGAATCGTGTTGATACGCGCCAAGGGCCGTTGGTTGTCGATCATCAACTGTGTGCTGCGGATCACCCCGCTGGGCGTGATGTCGGCGTGTGCGGCGTTGTACACCCGCACCTCAAACGTATGCAGCCCCGGGCTCAGATCACCCGTATCACGTGCCAGCCCCAGCCAGGCGTTGTACCAAAGCTCGCCCGCTGAACGCACCGGATAAAAACCGGCTGCATCCGGCACGATCGGCACATATTTAAAAGCGTTGTCGGCACTGCTCCAGCGATAGTCGCCAAACGGTGCCGTGGTGGCAGCGCCATCGATCAGCACGCGGTAATACTTTGCCCCCAGCAAACGCGCCCGCTCGTGGTTAAACATGATCGGCAGCGTGCCGCCAAACGGGCAATCCTTAACAACCAACAAATAGCCCGCGTCGTCCGATGTATCTGCATACCCGCCGGCAATCTTGGTGACCGGAATCAACCCCACACCCAGCAACAGCGGGCCCGAGCCACTGAGCGCTGCTCCGGCCAGATCCAGTGCCGTCAGCGCATCGTTGCTGCACACGAGCAACTTGCTACCCGACACCAGCGCCACGCTCGACGGACGAAACGGCACGCTGGGCGCGATCTGCCGCGTCGCAATCGGGCGCACGCCCAGATCGATCAGCGACACCCGATTGGCCGGATCACGCTCAGCCACCAGCACCGCGCTCTCGGATGCATCGTTAAACGCCAGCATGAACGGTGCCGTAAAGCCGCCAGCCACCGGCTCGACAGCACCGCTGCCCAGCGTCACCCGCCGCACCCGACCGCCCCCCGCCGCCTGCTCGCTCACGTAGGCATATTGCTGATCGCCTGTTACCACCAGACCGATAGCGTGATCGAGGTTGAACGCAATATTCGTCTTGGTGCCGCTGGCCAGATCGACGCGCACCAGATGCCCCAGCGCTGCGTACTCAACCACATATGCCACCCCCTGAGACTCAACCAGTGCGATCTGATGCGGCGCTGTCAGGCCTGAGGCCACCACCGTGGCCGCCGAGCGGTTGGGTGGCGTGGCCGCATCCAGCGCCACCCGCAGCAGCCGCCCACCGCGCTCGGTGATGTAGGCCGTTTTGCCATCGGCGCTTACCTTCACATCCTCGGGCTCGCCATACCCCGTGCCCAGCACCTTATAGGCGGGAGCCAACTGGAACGTCGACACCGACAGCTTCAGGTTATAGCCATAAGTGAGCACTCGCACCTTAGCTACATTGCCTGCATTCGTGCGCACCGCAAACACCGCGCCAGCCACCAGCTGATTGCTCGCGTTATCGTCGCCCACGATTTCGGTGCTGCCATAACTCAACGCCTGCAAATCCGTGGCTGTCAGTGCGTTAAACGCCGCCGGCGTCATCACCCCCAGATACGCCAGCTGTGCCCCGTTAACCGGCGCCATGCGCCGCTTCACAGCCGTTTGCTGGTTCCACCAGATATCGCCTGACGCGTTCACATTCACCGCGCCCGTATCCAGATCAACGTACCACGTCCCCTTGTGCGTCACCGAGGCCGCGTTGAGCAACACGCCCGTTTGCGCCCGCACGAAATCAAAGCGCGACAGCTTGCCGCCGTACTCAACAAAATACAGCCGATTGCTCGTCCCATGAAAGTGCGAGCCAATCGCACCGGCCAAGCCGCTGGCAAGCTGAACAGACGAAGGTGTGGGCATGGTTGAAAAATCCTCTGCAGATGACGATGAGATTGCTGCTGGCGTTCACGATCAGATGCCATCCGGCGCGCCACACAACCTGCGCTCCAAACGACCGCTGCAGTCTAGGCAGCCCCTGCTCGAGTCCCCATCCCAAGGGCTAGGGAACGGCCCCAGGCAACGCTCCCCAACTGGGCGAGGAGGGCAACAACTTGTGTCCGCTGACGCCAGGGCGTGAGGCCTTGCCTGCATGCGTGTGAGAAACGTCTCAGGCCGTGACGAAAGGGCTGTTTTTCCGGGGTTTCCCCTTCCTTTAGGTAGGGGGGCAAACAGGCCCCCGCAAGCAAAAGCGTTTCCCTAGAATGGCTCCATCCGCTGCAGAAAACCTGCCTCAGATCTCTCAGGGGCAAGAGTCTTCAGCGAATCTCAAAACCGGCGCTCACGCAAAGTTCTGGTGGCGAGTTTTGAAGCTGGTGCAGTTCAAGGCTAAGCGCCTTGGCTACGCGGAGGGAGCAAGTAGACGCCCTCAGCGGAGTGACTATCGCAAACAAAGGTCTGCTATCTAGTGGAGATAGACATGAAATTTTCGCAAGTTCTGAAGTCGGCCGCTCTGGCTGCTGCTGTGGTTGCCGCTCCTGCTTTCGCTCAGTCGTACAGCTTTGTGTCGGGTTCGGGCATCCTTACGTTCGACGAGAGCCTGATTGGCGCTCTGGGCGCTGGTGGCACCGTGGTGACGGGCGCTGAAGGCGCAACCTACGATGCTGATGCTGGTGCTGTGACCTCGACCGTGACGGGCATCACGCTCGACGGCGCCAACACCGTGACCGAAGTGTTCTCGTCGGGTGGCGCTCTGCAAACCGCCCCGAAAAACTTCGCCGGCAAGGGCGGCAATGTCACCATCAAGAACCTTGATGTGGTGATCAACAACGCTGCAGGCACGGCAGAGGTTTATGTTGACATCTCTGGCGCCAACGGCTTGGCCACGCAAACCCACTTCCTGATGTGGACGGCTACCTCGATCAGCGGCGACACCGCTGTCACTGGCACCAGCTTCAACTCCAAAGTTGACAACCTCTTCGTGACGGCTGCTGGTAAGGCTGCTCTGATCCAGGGTCTGGGCCTGAACGGCATCGGTCAAGGCGTGCTGAACGGCGTTGAGAGCTACGGCACTCTGGCAACCGTGGCAACTTTCCAGGCTAACACCCCGGCCGTTCCTGAGCCCTCGACCTACGCTCTGATGGGCCTGGGTCTGGCCGCTGTGGGCTTCGTGGCTCGCCGCCGCGCTGCCAAGTAAATTGTTGATCGCATAGCGTTTGCTGCTTGCGGCAGGCGCTATCGAGGCAATTTATCAAGCACCTGCGAGGAAACTCGCGGGTGCTTTCTTTTTATGGAGGCACTAAGCATCCGCAAACTTGAGATGTCTCAACTTGCTGGCTGCTTGGTAGCTTGCCCCTAATGGCGAGCGGTGTGATGTTTCGGGCCAATCGCGCGCGAGCATGTTCTGTGTCTGTGTACAGAGCCTGTTCGAACAACTCAAACAACCGGATGGATGCAGGAGACAAAATGGAATCGAAGTTGAAATTTGGCCTTAAGCTGACCGCTCTGGTAGTGGGCTTGGCACCGTTGTTCGCCACTTCAGTCGTGCATGCGGCCGATGTCTCAGGCGCCAAAACCGGCGAATCTGGCATGACGCTCAATATTGAGCCAGCGCATCGCAAGTTCATGCGCTTCAGCTACATCTATATCAAGCCCAACACCAAAACCAGCCCGACCAAAGATATAACGGGGGCACTCCTTTCGCGGCAGGATGTCGCTGCCCTTGCCTCTTGCACCGCTGGCGCCAGCGGAACTTGCGCAACGCAATACGGTGTAACGGGGACCGCGGCGACCAACGCCAAATTTATTTTCGCGGCAGGCCTGGGTGCGGCTATGGATCTCGAGGTTGATCCGTCGTCTCCAAACGGAGTGGCGAATCAATCTGTGGGTATAGGTTTGCCCAACGGCATCTCCGCTGAGGCCAAGGGCGCGGGCTCTTTGGCTATCAGCGCCGGGGCATTTTTGGATGCCGAAGAGAAATGGTCGACCGAGCTCTACGTTTTCGCGTTGCCCTTCAATAACTTGGTGGAGGGCGGCGGGTCGGTGACGGAGATTGATAACAACGATGGTAGTGTGATTCGGGTGCGGTCGAACTACATCACGGGTAAATCAATCATCAAGACCAAGCAATTGCCCCCAACGGCGGTGTTCAGCTACTATTTTGGCGACAGAAAGAGCGCCTTCCGCCCATTTCTGGGGCTTGGTGTGACCTATGCCATGTTCTTCAACACGCAAGCTACTGAGACGCTGGAGCTGTATTCGGGTGGCCCGACAGAGGTTAAGCTCAAAAACGCTTTCGGTGCAGGCCCATTCGCAGGTTTGCAGTATCGTTTGACAGACAAGCTCCACCTCTCGGCGCAGTTGGGCTATGTCAAACTCAAAACCACGGCAACCATGACGACGCGCACTACCGCTGCAGCGTTGGTGAATTCGCCTGTGTTGCTTGATTTCTCAGGCTACGTTGGCGCGACGAATCGTGGTTTGCTTGACCCTGCAAGCCCGGACTACAACCCGCAGGCTGTTCTGGATGGTCTGACTGCCATTCAGAACAGGCGCGGCGGATCTCTGGGTACTTATGTGCGCAAGCAGGATACCAAGCTCGATCCCTACATCATGACACTGAGCATTGGGTACGACTTCTAACTGATGTTCTGTTCAGAAGATGTTCGCAAGAAGGGCCCCACCAGGGGCCTTTTTTTGTTTTTGCTGTTTGGTTTTCGCGCGCATTGGTGAGTGCTGTGGCCACGCGCATGACGCCAAACGATCCCTTTACCTGAGCGGTTTCATGGCATCTGACAACCGGCCCCCTCAGGTACGGGGGGGGCTATCGGGGAAACCACACCCCGTCAAACGGGCTCATTGCTTAGACTGCCCTGGCGATAGTCAATATTTAGGCGAATGAGGCCCCGTAGGGCTTTTTCAGATCAACATTTTGGAGTTTTCAACATGCAAGCAAGCCTTCTGTTCAAGTCGGGTGCCGTCGCACTGCTGGCTGCTGCGGCGCTGCCCGCTTCGGCTTTGTCGCTCACGCTGCCCACTTCGGCGCTGCAAGCCAATGCCACGATGACCTTCTCGACCGATGCCATGGATGCGCTCACGATCCAGGGCACCAAGATCTCGGCATTGGGTACTACGACGGCTGTTGGCACTGATGGCCGGTCGTTCAATCTGCCGGTGACCAGCAACACGCTCAATATTGGTCTGTTGCCGCCGTCAATCACCCCGACCAAGGGCGAATCGATGGGTGCTGCCCTGGGCTTGACGCTGGGTAAGAACACGGTGACGTTGGCCAATATGGCGATCGACTTCACCAAGAAAACGGTGTCTGCCGACAGCTGGGTGAATGGTGCCAACAAAACGAGCGTTGCGCTCTACACCTTCAATATCGCTCAGGGGTTGCAAGTGTCGCTCAAGGGCGGCCTGAGCTTGACCATGAAGCTTGATCATCTGACGATGACACAGGCTGCTGCTGATGTGATTGCCAATGGTCTGAACATCAAGCCTTATCTCCGCCCCGCCCTGACGCTGCTTGATTACGGCGCTATCGATATCAACATTACGCCGGCTTTGCGCTTTGGCATCTCGGGCAAAGCCTACACCCCGCCGCCCGTGCCGGAGCCCAGCACCTATGCTCTGATGGGCCTGGGTCTGGTGGCTGCAGGTTTTGTGGCTCGCCGTCGCGCAGCCAAGTGATTGTCGCTTTGGTCTGAAAAGCTGGGGGCGTGGCCTTTCGACGGTAACCCCCCGCTTTTAGGCTGAGAGGCAGGCAGTGAGCCCGGTTTCCTTAAGGAGGCCGGGCTTTTTTGTGTGTATCTCGTTTTGCGGGTTGATAACGCGCATGTCTTGGGCTGAGCGTGTCGCAGTGAGTTGTGTGTGGCTTACGGGCGTAGTGTGTCGAGCAGGTGGTTTTGCGGCCCGGCACATGCGATTTTGATGGCGCCGGCTTGGTTGGCGAGGTGGGCGCAGCGGGGCAGATCCCAGCCTTGGGCCAGGCCGTAGAGCAGGGCGCCACGGAAGGCGTCGCCGCAGCCAGTGGGGTCGACCACGGCGGTGGCAACTACGCCGGGCACGTGTTGCGGTTGGCCGCGCACCCAGAGTCGGCAGCCGTCGGCGCCGAGGGTTTCGATCAGGCCGTTGAGGTGGGGCAGGGCCGAGATGTCGGCGAGGCTCAGGCCTGTGCGGTCGCTGAGCATCTTGCCTTCGTAATCGTTAACGGCCACCCAGGTGGCGAGATCAATGAAGCGGCGCAGTTCGGCGCCGTCGAACATGGGCAGGCCTTGGCCGGGGTCGAAGATGAAGGGGATTTTGGCCGCCGCAAGCTGTTCGGCGTGCTGGATCATGGCGTCGCGTCCATCGGGGGCGATGATGGCCAAGCGGATGCCGTCGTTGGCTTGAACCGGGGTGATGTGGGCCTGTTGCATCGCGCCAGGATGGAAGGCCGTGATTTGGTTGTTGTCTTGATCGGTGATGATGATGGCTTGGGCGGTGTAGGTGTCGTTGAGCTGTTTGATGTGGCAGGTGTCAACGCCCCACGATTGCAGCCGCTCGAGGTAAGGGCCGCCGTCGGCACCGAGGGTGGCCATGATGAGGGGGGCGCCGCCAAGCTGCTTGAGGGTGTAGGCGATGTTGCCGGCACAGCCGCCGAATTCGCGTTTGAGCGTGGGCACCAAGAAAGAGACGTTCAGGATGTGGATTTGCTCGGGCAGGATCTGCTGGGCAAAGCGCCCCGTGAACGTGGTGATGGTGTCGAACGCGAGCGAGCCGCAGATCAAGACGGTCATGGAAGATGCTCCTGGTGAGGCGCTCAGGCGCCGGGGGATCAGGGGTAGAACAGGTCGACGGTGTAGCCGGCGATGAGGGGGCTGCTGCTGCTCAGGCGAGTGTGCAGTGTGGTGTCGCTGGCCGGAGGCAGGGTGGCGTTTTCGCTCAGGCTGAATTCAGTGGGGCTGAGCACGCGCTGGCTGATCAGCGCGCCGGTGGTGTCGGTAAAACGGATTTCGACGTGCGGTGTGGCCACGGGTGCTTCGGCACGGTTGTGGATGGCGACGCTCAGGGTGTAGGTGGTTTCGGTGGCGGTGCTGCCAGGTGTGGCGCTGGTGGTGGCTTGGCGTCCGGTGCGTACGAGGGTGACGCTGTCTACCGTGAGATCGTCGATGTGTCGCCACGGGCCGATGTGGCAGCCGGCGGTGTCGCACAGCTGGGCCAGCAGGGGGTGGATGGCTGGGTAGCGTGCGGCCAGCGGTTCGCGAAAGGCGATGCCGAGTTGCACGCCAAGCAGGGCCATCAGGGCCAGCGCGACGCCGCCCAGCGTGGTGCGAACGAGCGGATGGCGCCACTGTGCTTGGCGGTTGGCGCGTTTGATGAAGCTGGGCTCTTCGGCTTTTTTGCCCGTGCGCTGGCGGGTGGCGTCAGCCGTGCGTTTGTCGGTGCGTTTTTGGGTGTCTTTGCTGCGCTTGCCGCTGCTTTTGCCATCACCCTTGTTTTTGATTTCGGGCATGGGGCGTAGCGCGTGCGACGGCGGCGCGGTGGCATCGGGCGCGATCAAGAAAGCCGCATCGTCGTCGATGTCGAGTTCGGCGTCTTGCGGAAAGCGTGCATCGGCAAAGTCGGATCGCTGGGCCTGACGCGAGCGGTGGGCGCTGGCCGAGATGCCATCTGACGATGAACGCAGCAGCCAGCGTGAGTCGAGCGCGTCGTCTTCGTGCGTGGCGGGTACGTCTTCAAAATCGTCGGGGGATACGTGTGTGGCGGGCTCGTGGGGCTCTTCGGGCGTGGTGGCGCGCTCGTTGAGGGGCGTGGGCTGGGTGGGGGCGTTTGAGCGATCGGCTGCAGATGCGGCCGGCGCGGCAGCTGAAGTGGGCGCAGCGATTGTTGCAGCGGGGGCGCGCGGGGCCGTGTCTTCGGGCCTTGGGGCATGCGCAGGGCGCTGCGGAGGCGGATCGCGTTCGAGGTCGAACAGGCCTTCGAGCGCGTTGAATACGGCGTTGCAGCGGCCGCAGCGCACCCATCCTTCAGACACTTTCAGTTGGTCTTGAACGACCTTGAAGATGGTGCCGCAAGAGGTGCAACGGGTGGCGAGGCTCATGGCGCCGGATGATGCCATGAGCAGGCGCCAGTTTTCATCGTTGATTCAAGGGAGCGGGCGCTGTGCCGTCATGAGGATCCAGCCCTCTTCACGGTCGGCGACGGCCAGTTGCAGCCACGGAGCGTAGGCCTCTTGCAGCTCTTGGGCTTGTCGATCAAGGATGCCGGCAAGCACGAGGTGGCCACCGGGGGCGACGTGTTGGCTGAGCAGCGGGGCCAGCAGCTTGAGCGGTGTGGCGAGGATGTTGGCCAGCACCAGCGGGTAGGCGCCGGCAGCGGGGGCCACCTGATCGGGCAGGCCGGTGGTGTGGAGCGTGACGTTGTTGGCTTGGGCGTTGGCCTGGGTGGCCTCGACGGCAGCCGGGTCGATATCGACCGCATCGATGGCGCTGGCGCCGTGCAGTGCAGCACCGATGGCGAGGATGCCCGAGCCGCAGCCGTAATCGAGCACGCGGTGCCAGCGGGGGCCCAGCGCCGGGGCGTGTTGTGCGATCCAGCGCAGACACATGCGGGTGGTGGGGTGCGTGCCCGTGCCGAAGGCCAGGCCCGGATCGAGCCGCATCACGGTGGTGGCCTGTGCGGGAACCTCGTGCCAAGTGGGTACGATGAAAAACGTATCAGTGATCGGCACGGGCTGAAATTGCGATTGCGTCAGGCGCACCCAATCTTGTTCGATCAGTGGTTGGATCGACAGCACGTGCACATCACTGGCCCACTCTTGCGCGAGCACCAGCGTGGCGGCTTCGACGGCGGCGGCTTCGGTGGGAAACAGCGCCTTGAGCGTTGAGCGCTGCCAGGCCTCGCGCGGCAGCGGCATGCCGGGCTCGCCCCATAGTGCTTCTTCGGCGGGGGTGTCGGCGTCGGCGTCTTCGACGGATACCGACAGCGCCTCTAACTCGATCAGCGCATCGCAAACCGTTTCGACCTGAGCCTCAGCGGCGAGCAGCAAGAGTTCGTGCATATCGATTCAATGTGGCAAGCGAGAACTATCGTTTTCTCGCCGCCATCCAGCCTTCAAGGTAGTGGATGCTCGTGCCGCCTTCGGTGAATTTGGCGTCGGCCAGCAACTCGCGGTGCAGTGGAATGTTGGTGCTGATGCCTTCGACAAGCGTTTCGGACAGCGCGGTGCGCATGCGGGCCAGCGCCTGATCACGCGTGTCGCCGTAGACGATGATCTTGCCGACCATCGAATCGTAGTTGGGCGGCACAAAGTAGTTGGTGTAGATGTGCGAATCCACACGCACCCCCGGGCCGCCTGGTGGGTGCCACATGCTGATGCGGCCAGGCGAAGGCACAAAGGTGTAGGGATCTTCGGCGTTGATTCGGCACTCAATGGCGTGGCCGCGCATCTCGATCTGGCGTTGTGTGA
>CAZUCW010000089.1:0-10433 GCA_964618825.1 uncultured Aquabacterium sp. | reverse complement strand
ACCATGTTGCGGGTGTACTGCTCGTGGCCCGGGGCGTCGGCGATGATGAACTTGCGCTTCTTGGTGGCGAAGTACTGGTACGCCACGTCGATGGTGATGCCCTGCTCGCGCTCGGCCTCCAGGCCGTCGGTCAGCAGCGAGAGGTCGATGGGCTGGCCCGCGGCGCGGCGCTCCAGCGTGTCCAGCTGGTCGGCCAGGATGGCACGGCTGTCGAACAGCAGGCGGCCGATCAGCGTGCTCTTGCCGTCGTCCACGCTGCCCGCCGTCAGGAAGCGCAGGGCGCGGTGCTGGGTGTCCACGTCCTGCTGGTGGACCGTCTCGAATTGGGGAACTGCACTCATGGGGTCATCCGTTTTGATCGAGTGAAGCCGGGGTCAGGTCTTGCCGGACCGGCGGGTTCGTCGCAGCGCCGGGCGCCGCGGGTTGGCGTCAGAAGTAGCCCTCTTTCTTTCGGCGCTCCATCGAGGCGTCCGAAGTGCGGTCGTCCATTCGCGTGGCACCACGCTCGCTCACCGTCACCGTCAGGGTCTCGGCCACGATGTCCGCGGCGCTGGCGGCGTCGCTCTCCACGGGGCAGGTGCAGGTCATGTCGCCCACGGTGCGGAAGCGCACGGTGGCGGTCTCCACCGTCTCGCCGGCCTCGGGCGGGGTCACCTCGGTCAGCGGCACCAGCAGGCCCTTGCGGCGGATCACCTGGCGCTCGTGGGCGTAGTACAGGTTCGGCAGCGGGATGTTCTCGCGCTGGATGTACAGCCACACGTCCAGCTCGGTCCAGTTGCTGATGGGGAAGGCGCGGAAGTGCTCGCCCGGGCGGATGCGGGTGTTGAACAGGTTCCACAGCTCGGGGCGCTGCTCCTTGGGCTGCCACTGGCCGAAGCTGTCGCGGTGGCTGAAGATGCGCTCCTTGGCGCGCGCCTTCTCCTCGTCGCGCCGCGCGCCGCCGAGCAGCACGTCGAAGCGGTGCTCCTCGATGGCTTCGAGCAGCGTCACCGTCTGGTGACCGTTGCGCGATTCTAGCGGGTGCGCGAGGCGCACGGTGCCGCGCTTGATGGAGTCCTCCAGGTGGCCCACCACCAGCCGCTCGCCCATCTCGGCGACACGCCGGTCGCGGAACTCGATCACCTCGGGGAAGTTGTGGCCGGTGTCGACGTGCAGCAGCGGGAAGGGCAGCTTGCCCTCGAGCTTGCCTGTGGCCGTGTTCTTCATCTTGAAGGCCTTTTCGGCCAGATGCAGCACCACGCACGAATCCTTGCCGCTCGAAAACAGCAGGCCGGGGCGCTCGAAGGTGGCGGCGACTTCGCGCAGGATGAAGATGGCTTCTTCTTCTAGCGCATCGAGGTGGCGGTGGTCGACATCCGCCAGCAATTGGTTCACATCACTCATGTTGATCTCGCTCTTGAAACCGTTGGCCATCGTTCATTTGTGAACGTGCAGGCCGCATTCTTTTGCTTTTTCGTCTTCCCACCACCAGCGGCCGGCGCGGAAGTCTTCACCCACGGCAATCGCCCGTGTGCAGGGCGCGCAGCCGATGCTGGGCATGAATTGATCGTGCAGTGGGTTGTAGGGCACGTTGAAGGTTTTAACGTAGTGCCATACATCGCCCCACGTCCATTCGATCAGCGGGTTGAATTTTGCGCGGCCTTTGTCGTCGTGTTCGCGCGCCAGCATGCCGCCGCGGTTGTTGCTTTGTTCGCGGCGCAATCCGGTGATCCAGGCGCTGCGGCCATCGAGCATGCGGCTCAAGGGCTCAAGTTTGCGGATAGCGCAGCAGGCCTTGCGCAGCTCGATGCTTTCATACATCGCTTTGTCGCCGTTGTGCTGCACGAACTCGATGACGGCTTGGGCCACGGGCTTGTAAACCTCGACCTTGATGCCTTGGCCATCAAATGCGTCAGCGTAGTGCTGCTCGATGGTGTCGATCAGCGCCACGGTTTCGGGGTGCAGGGCGCCGGTTTCGAGCGTGCCCACTGCGATGCCGATGCCATGGCGAGCGATAAGGTCGGTGACGATCATGTCTTCAACGCCCAGGCTGGTGGCTTGCACCACTTTGCCCGGGTGCTCGGCGGCGGCGGCTTTGAGCAAGGCCAGGGTGTCGGCGAGCTGGGTGTCGAACCCGGGGCTGGCTTTGGCATACAAACCGATGGCCGATCCTGAGGGCGCTGCACCGCCGATGGGCGATGAGAGGTGGATCGAAGAGGATGTGCTCATGGTGAGATCCTGACGTCTGGCACGGGGTGCGCTCAGGCTGCGCGCACGAAGTGCGGCTGGGGCTCGCGCACGTCGCCCTGATAGTGGCCCACATTGGCAAACAGGTTGAGTGCGCGCTCGGCGATCTCGCGGCTTTGATCAGCGCGCAACACCACTGAGCTGAAGCCCGTGCGCGCGAGCATCGGCATCATGTCGGCCACCACGTCGCCGTGGGCGCGCACTTCACCGCCAAAGCGATAACGCACGCGCAGCAGGTGCGCCTGGCTGTAAGCGCGACCGTCCGTCCACTTCGGAAACTGCAGCTCAACAAGCGCCAGCCTCGGCAGATCGTCGGCCAGCTCTTCGATGTCGTGATCGTGCGGAAAGCGCACACCCACTGCCAGATCGGCTGGCCAGGTGTCGCGCACGGCGTGCCACTGCGCCAGCGTCAGCAACAGGTGGGCGGCAGGTTTGGGGTGCGAGATCGGGCCATCTTCGCCTTCGAGCTTGCGCCAGGGATCGTTGCGCGGAACGACGAATTCAAGCGTGAGTGTGGTGGGCATGGTGTGCTTGTGCAATCGGGCTTGTGCAATCGGTTGAAACGGGTGCAGGACGAGGCTCAGGCCGCCTTGGCCGTGGTGCGGCGCACGGCATTGGCCGCCGCCTTGAACGGATCGATGCCCACACGGCGCACCGTTTCGAGAAAAGTTTCGTTGGCCGCGCGGATGCTGCAGTAGGTATCGATCAGCGCCTCGACCACATCAACCACCTCATCAGAGGCGAACGATGGGCCGATCACCTTGCCCGGCGTGGCGTTGGGTGATGCGTGCGAGCCATCGGCGCCGCCCAGCGTTACCTGATACCACTCGCTGCCGTCTTTATCGACACCCAGGATGCCACTGTGCCCGCTGTGGTGGTGGCCGCACGAGTTGATGCAGCCGCTGATGTGCAGATCGATATCGCCGATATCTTCGAGCTCATCGAGATCTTGGTAGCGCTCGATCAACGCATTGGCGATCGGGATCGAGCGCGCATTGGCCAGCGCGCACACATCGCCGCCGGGGCACGAAATCATGTCGCTGAGCAGCCCGATGTTGGGCGCGGCAAACGAGGCCGCCTTGGCCGCTTGCCACACGGCCAGCAGATCGGTTTCGCGCACCCAGGGCAGCACAAGGTTTTGGTCGTATTTCACGCGCAGCTCGCCGCAGCTGAAGCGATCTGCCAGATCGGCAGCGGCCTCCATTTGCTCGGCGGTGACGTCGCCGGGCGCTTGCCCCACGCGCTTGAGCGACAAATTAACCGCACGGTAGCCCTTGATGCGATGCGCCACCGTGTTGCGCTCGAGCCATTTCAAAAAAGCGGTTGGCGCATCGGCCGGCGGCACCCAGGCCGGGCCATCGACGGGCTGCACGCTGGGCGGATGCGCAAAGCATGCGGCCACGCGATCAAACTCGGCTTGCGGAATCAAATGGCTGGCGCCGCCCGCATCGCGATTGAGGATGGCATCGAACTCGGCCTCGACATCTTTAGCAAACTGCTCGCCCAGCGCCTTGACCAAAATCTTGATGCGAGCCTTGAACGAGTTGTCGCGCCGGCCGTGGCGGTTGTAAACCCGCATGATCGCCTCGATGTAGACGAGGATCTGCTGCCACGGCAAGAAATCGCGCACCAGCGTGCCGATGATCGGTGTGCGCCCCATGCCGCCGCCCACAAACACCCGAAAGCCCACCTCGCCAGCATCGTTCTTGCGCATGTGCAGCCCGATGTCGTACCAGCCCGAAGCCACGCGATCTTCGGTGGCGCCCGTAACGGCAATCTTGAATTTGCGCGGCAAGAAAACAAACTCAGGGTGCAGGCTCGACCACTGGCGGATCACCTCGCAATAGGGGCGCGGATCGACGATCTCATCGGGCGCGATGCCCGCGAGGTAATCCGTCGAGACATTGCGAATGCAGTTGCCCGACGTTTGGATGCCGTGCATATCGACATCGGCCAGCAGATCCATCACATCGGCAGCGCGCTCAAGCGCAATCCAGTTGTATTGGCAGTTGTGGCGCGTGGTGAAGTGCGCGTAGCCGCGGTCGAACTCGCGCGCAATGCGTGCCAGCTGGCGCATCTGCCGGGTCGACAGCTCGCCGTAGGGCACGGCCACGCGGGTCATCGGCGCATGGCGTTGGATATACCAGCCGTTTTGCAGACGCAGCGGGCGAAACTCTTCGTCGGCCAGCTGGCCGTTGAGATGGCGCTCGAGCTGATCACGAAACTGCGCGGCGCGCTGATGAACAAACTGTTTGTCGAAATCGGTGTATTGATACATGGCGGTTCTCCGGCTGCCAGCGCCGGGCGAAAGCAAAAAAGGGCGAGATCAGAAACGAATCGGCATCAGGCGATCAGACAACCGTCGAGGCCATCTTGAACGCGGCAAACAGCAGACACAGGCACAGTGCAAAACGCGTGATTTTCTCAGGCAAGTGCTTGGTGAGCTTGGCACCCACCCAGATCCCGGGGATCGAGCCCAGCAACAACTCGATCAGCAAGGGCCAGTGCACATTGCCCAGTGAGGCATGCCCGATGCCGGCCACGATGGTGAGCGGCACGGCGTGGGCGATGTCGGTGCCTACCAGACGCTTCATATCGAGGCGCGGATACAGCAGCAAAATCAGCGTCGCACCCAGCGCGCCTGCGCCGATCGAGCTCAACGACACCAACACCCCCAGCACGGCGCCGCACAGCACCGTGAGCACACCGCGCCGCTCGCGGGTGATAAAGCGCTCCAGCCACATCCCCACCCTGAACCACACCGGGCGAAATGCCACCGTGATGGCTGTGAGCACCAGCGCCGTGGCCAGCGCATAGGTGAGCGTGCTGTTGTTGGCTTTGTGGATGCCGCTCACGTGCATGAACGCCAGCGTGCCCACTGTGGCCGGGATGCTGCCCCACAACAGCTTGTTCATGATGTGGTAATCGACGTGGTGTTCGCGGTGGTGCGCCACCGAGCCCGACACCTTGGTGAGCCCGGCAAACCACAAATCGGTGCCGATGGCCACGGCTTTATCAAGATGAAAAACCGACACCAGCAGCGGCGTCATGAGCGAGCCGCCGCCCACGCCGGTGAGGCCCACAATCAGCCCCACACCCGCACCCGCCACAATGGCCACCACACTCAGATCCATGAAATTCGCCTTGCGTTTTGTCGATTCCGCAGAGGGCCGAACTCTATAGAGGCTCTATAGATATGAAAACTACATATTTTCTTTGTGTTTATAAGATTAAGAAATTAGCGAGGGGTTTGTGGCGGCGCATGGCAAGGTGCGGGCTCTCGGTAGGCGTGGGGCTTGGGCTGACACTGGGGCTGTCTGCCTGCTCGTTGTTGCCCCAAAAGCCCGAGCCGACGCCGCCCGTGGTAGCTGCCCCCACGATGCCCTCTGTGGTGACACCCAAGCCGGCGCCGCGTCTGCCGCGCATCGGTTTGGCGCTGGGAGGGGGTGCGGCGCGGGGATTTGCGCACATTGGCGTCATTCAGGTGCTCGAAGAGCAGGGCATCAAGCCCGATTTGGTGGTGGGCACATCTGCTGGCAGCCTGGTGGCTACGCTCTACGCCAGCGGCAAGGGGGGTGTCGAGCTGGGGCGGATGGCCGAGCGCATGGACGAATCCACCCTCACGGATTGGACGTTTCCGGGCCGCGCGCTCATGCGGGGCGAAGCGCTGGCGCGCTATGTGAGGCAGCAAACCAGCGGCCTGAGCATCGAGGCGATGAGGCTGCCGCTGGGCATTGTTGCTACCGATTTGGGTAGCGGACAGCCGATTTTGTTCAGGCGAGGGGATCCGGGCGCGGCGGTGCGGGCATCGAGCGCGGTGCCGGCCGTGTTTGAGCCGGTGAAGATCGGCGGACACGAATATGTGGATGGCGGCTTGGTGGCGCCGGTGCCCGTGAGCTTTGCGCGCCAGATGGGGGCCGATGTGGTGATTGCGGTTGACATCTCGGCCTCACCCGAGGGGGCGCCCACCGGCGACGCCATGAAGATGCTGCTGCAGACCTTTTCGATCATGGGCCGCAGCATCAACCGCTTCGAGCTCAAAGACGCCGATGTGGTGGTGTTGCCCAAGCTGGCTGGGGTATCGAGCGCTGATTTTGCGGCGCGGCGGTTGTCGGTGCTGGCCGGGCGCGAGGCGATGCTGACAGTGCTGCCGCAACTCAAAGAGCGTATCGCTGCCAAAACCCGCTGATGTCGAAGAGCGCCTCACTCATCGGCGCTGTGTGGCGAAGGGCTCGCCCGTGAGTTTGTTGCCTGGCTTGAGCCCACGCTTGGCAAACCAGCCCTGATTCATCTCGAGCACAAAACGCACGGGCTTGCTTGAGCAGTGCGGCTCGAGCGTTTGCGGCTTCATGTTTTCGATATTGATGATCGTGCCGTCGTCGGCAATGAAGGCAGCCGAAAGCGGCAGCAGGGTGTTTTTCATCCAAAAGCACTGTTTGGCTGGCGCATCAAAGATGAACAGCATCCCCTGATGAGGGCTTAGATCATTGCGATTCATCAATCCGATTTGGCGTTGCTGTGGTGTTCGAGCCACTTCGGCTTGAATATTGAACATGCCTGCCCCCAGCGTGATTGCGGGCAGATGCTGAGGCCCCTCAGTGGCTGCTGCGCCCTGGGGCGCACAGGCCAAACACAGCAGCGCACAGGCCAGCCCGTGCGAGAGCATCCAATCCCGGGCATCGCGCTTGGTTTTGTGGGGCAAATTCGTGGGGGGATTTGTTAGATTCTTCGACTTGAGGCAGGTCATCATTTGTCGTCGTTTCTTCTGAGATAGATTAAAATCCTCAGAGATTTTCAAGCATCAAAACAAGCCCCCTCGCTGGATGCGAGGCCAGCCGCGCAACGGGCCTGGCGATTCTCGGGGTTTGATCCACGCATGTCACGATCCTCCACCCTTTCGTCGGTTTCTGGCCCTGCTTTGAGTGCGCCAGAAGCTGCGGCGTTGGATGACGAAATCGAGCTGGCCAGGTTCACTACATTCACGTCGATCGATGGCGGTGCGCGTCGGGCCTGTTCGCGCTTGGTGCTTGATGGCTTGCATTGTGCCGCGTGCGCTGGGCTGATCGAGCAGGCGCTGCGCCGTGTCGATGGGGTGTTTGATGCGCAGGTGCAGTCGGCAAGCCGGCGGGCGCAGGTGGGTTGGGATCCGGCTCGCACGCGGGCTTCAGCTTTGATTGCGGCGGTGCGGGCTGCCGGCTATCAGGCGTATCCCGATACCGCCAGCGAGCAGCGCGCACGGGCCACATTTGAATCGCGGCGCTCGCTGTGGCGGCTGTTCGTGGCAGCCTTTTGCATGATGCAAGTGATGATGTATGCCACGCCGATGTATGTGTCGAGCTTGGCCGATATCGGGCCAGATGCGGTGCGGCTGTTGCGCTGGGCGAGCTGGTTGCTCAGCCTGCCGGTGGTGCTGTTTGCGGCCACGCCGTTTTATGCCGGCGCATGGCGCGCGATCAGGCAGGGGCGCGTGGGCATGGATGTGCCAGTGGCGCTAGGGATCATGGTGACGTTCATCGCAAGCACGGGGGCCACGTTTGATGCCGTGGCGCCGGGGGGCGTGTCGGTGTGGGGGCACGATGTTTATTTCGATTCGCTGACGATGTTTGTCACTTTTTTGCTGGCCGGGCGTGCGCTCGAAGAGCGGGCGCGGCGTCAGGCGGCACAGGCGCTCGAGGGCGTTTTGCATCGCCTGCCCGAGAGCGTTGAGCGTGTGGCTGATGGCCGCACCGAGCTGGTGGTGCCCGCGCGGCTGCGGGCGGGGGATGTGGTGCGCGTGGCTGCGGGGCAGGCCTTTGCCGCTGATGGTGTGGTGATCGAGGGGCATACCCAGGTGGATGAGGCGTTGCTCACTGGCGAATCGCGTGCCGTGGTGCGTGGCGTGGGTGATCGCGTGATGGCTGGCAGCCATAACCTGGGCAATCCGGTGCTGGTGCGTGTCGAGCGGTTGGGCGCTGATACCCGCTATGAGCGCATCGTGGCGTTGATGCAGGGGGCGATGTCTGAGCGGCCTTCTTGGGTGCGTTTGGCGGATCGCATGGCCGTGCCGTTTTTGTGGGCGGTGTTGTTGCTGGCTGTGCTGGCTGCCGCCGGCTGGTGGCTGATGGATCCCGCACGGGCCGTGTGGGTGGCGGTGGCGGTGCTGATCGTTACCTGCCCGTGCGCTTTATCGCTCGCGGCGCCGTCGGCCATGGTGGCGGCAGCGGGTGCGTTGGCGCGGCGCGGTGTGTTGGTGCAGCGTTTTGATGCGTTTGAGGCGCTGGCGCGTGCTGAGGTGGTGGTGTTTGATAAAACGGGCACGCTCACGAGTGATCAGCTGCAGTTGGTGCGGGTGTTTTCGCACGGCGATACCGCAGGCCTGACCGCCCGCGCGGCGGCGCTGGCATCGCATTCGAGGCATCCGCTGTCGCAGGCGCTGGCGCTCGCAGCGGGTGCGCTGGGCCAGGATGGGGGGGTGGCACCCGGGTGGCAACAGATCAGCGAAGTGCCGGGTGCGGGCCTTGAGGCGTTTGATGATCAGGGTGGATGCTGGCGCCTCGGTTCGGCGCAGTGGGTGGGTATCACCACCGATGAGGCGGCACAGTTGGGCGCGTCGTTGTCGTCGGCTGAATCGGCACGCGTGTGGCTGCGTGGCCCAGGCAATCAGCTGGCGGGTTTTGTGTTTGATGAGGTGTTGCGCCCCGATGCTGCTGTGGCAGTGCGCGATTTGCAATCGGCCGGGCTTGATGTGGTGCTGCTGTCGGGCGATGTGCGCGAGCGTGTGCAGCAACTGGCTCAAACATTGCACATCGGTGCGGCGCATGCACAGGCTTCGCCTGAAGATAAATTGACGTTGGTGGCTCAGGCGCAATCCCAAGGGCGGCATGTGGTGGTGGTGGGCGATGGCATCAACGATGCGCCCGTGCTGGCGCGGGCCGATGTGTCGTTTGCCATGGGCCATGGTGCGGCGCTGGCACAGGCGCGTGCTGATTTCATCGTGCTGGGCAGCCGCCCCGGTGATGTTGTGCAAACCCTCTTGCTCGCGCGGCGCACGATGCGCATCGTTCACCAAAATCTTGTGTGGGCAGCGCTGTACAACCTGGCGTTTGTGCCACTGGCCGTGTTGGGGTGGTTGCCGCCTTGGCTCGCCGGCCTGGGCATGGCGTGCAGCTCTTTGCTTGTGGTGCTCAATGCGCTGCGCCTGAGTCGGTTTTTGGGTGAGCGTCGCGATGCCGCAGACGCACCGCTTGGCGCTGCTCAGGCACAAATGGCGGTCGTCTGATACCGGAGGCCTCAGTGGAAATCCTCTACTTGCTTGTCCCCTTGTCGGTCGGTCTGGCCTTGATCATCCTGGGCGTTTTTGCCTGGGCGCTTCGATCAGGGCAGTTTGATGATCTTGAGCGCGAGGGCTGGCGGATTCTCGAATCCGATGAGCCGCCACCAGAAGCAGCACAACGGCGGGCTGCTTCATAGATTGCAGCGTCGTTTGAAGTACGGTTTTCTCGTTTTTTCGTTTGTTCTCTTACTTGGAGGTAGCGCATGTCAGCAGCAGCGCAGGCAAGCAGCGGAGCCATACCCGGCATGGGTACCGCAAGCGGAGGGGCCGCTATAAACACCTCGGCTGTCGCCTACAACGACAAAGTGGTTCGCCAGTTCACCGTGGCGGCCGTTTTGTGGGGCATTGTGGGGATGCTGGTTGGGGTGATCGCTGCGGCGCAGCTCGCCTGGCCTGAGCTCAACTTCGGCATCCCCTACATCAGCTTTGGCCGGATTCGTCCGATGAACACCAATGCGGTGATCTTTGCGTTTGGCGGCTGTGCGCTGTTCGGCACGTCGTATTACGTGGTGCAGCGCACCTGTGGTGTGCGGCTGATCTCAGACAAGCTCGCTGCTTTTACCTTCTGGGGTTGGCAGGCGATCATCGTGGCAGCGGCCATCACGCTGCCGCTGGGCTACACCACGGGCAAAGAATATGCTGAGCTCGAGTGGCCCATCGATATCGCCATCACGTTGGTTTGGGTGGCCTACGCCATTGTGTTTTTTGGCACGATCGGTATCCGCAAGGTGCGTCACATTTACGTGGCCAACTGGTTCTACGGTGGCTTCATCTTGGCCGTGGCCCTGTTGCACGTGGTTAACAGCGCCGAGATCCCCGTGACACTCTGGAAAAGCTACTCGGCCTACGCCGGCGTGCAAGACGCCATGGTGCAGTGGTGGTATGGCCACAATGC
>CAZUCW010000088.1:0-10798 GCA_964618825.1 uncultured Aquabacterium sp. | reverse complement strand
GGTCAACAATGGGCAAGCTGGTGGTTTCGCTCGACGGCGTGGTGATCAAGGAAGTGCAGGTCACCAAGGACAAGACCACGCTCGGTCGGCGCCCCTACAACGACATCGTCATCGACAACCTGGCGGTCAGCGGCGAGCACGCCGTGCTGCAGATGGTGGGCGCCGACGTCTTCATCGAAGACCTCAACAGCACCAACGGCACCTACATCAACGGCAAGGCCGTCAAGAAGCAGCTGCTGCAGCACAACGACACGGTTGAGATCGGCAAGTACAAGATCAAATATTTGGTCGAAGACGGCAACGATTACGAAAAAACCATGATCATGCGCCCGGCGCCGGCCTCTCCGGCCACACCGCCGGTGCATTCGGGCCACGGGGGCAATTTTTCGAACACCATCACCGGCGGCCTGACGTCGGGTTTTGGCGGGCTGCAATCGGCCAACACCACCACCGCATCGATCAAGGTGCTCAACGGCGCCGCCGCAGGCCGCGAGGTGGCGCTCACCAAGGTGGTAACCACCGTGGGCAAGCCCGGCGTGCAAGTGGCATCGATCACCAAGCGCCCGGGGGGCTTTGTGTTTGCACACGTCGAAGGCTCGGCACGCCCCACGATCAATGGCAATCCGGTGGGCGGTGATCCGGTGCATTTGCGCACGGGCGATGTGATCGAGCTGGCCGGCACGCAAATGCAGTTCGTGCAGCAATAAACCCCGCGTCCGGCAGGCACCGCCATGCGCCGCCTGCCCCCTGTTGCACGGTTTCCGGCGCTGCGCCGGCTGGCATTGCTGCTGCCGCTGTTGCTGGGCCTGCTGCACTGGGCCGGGGCGTGGCGGTTTGAGGCGATCGAATCCTTCGATCATTTTCTCGACGATACGCGCCAGCGCGCGTTGCTGGGCACGGCGCACGATCCACGTATCGTGATCGTCGATGTCGACGAAAAAAGCCTGGCCGAGATTGGCCGCTGGCCCTGGAGCCGCGCGCGTTTGGCCGAACTCACCACCGCGCTGCTGCAGCAGCAGGGCGCGCAAGCAGTGGGGTTCAATATCGTGTTCTCAGAGCCCGACCCCGCCGAGGGGCTGCGCGTGCTCGACGCGCTCGCGCATGGGCCGCTGCGGGCTGATCCCACTTTTGTCGACGCGGCCGAGCGCCTGCGCCCAACGCTCGATCACGACACGCAGTTTGCGCGCGCGCTTGAGGGCCAGCGTGTGGTGCTGGGTTTTTATCTCACCGCACGCTCACCGCACACACGCATCGGGCAGTTGCCGCCGGCGCTGTTTGCTCTGCCCGAGGGCGGCCTGCCAGGGCTGACGCGCTGGAGCGATCACGGCGCCAACTTGCCGCTGCTGGCACAGGCAGCGCCGCGCGCGGGGTTTTTTAATGTGCTGCCGGATGCCGATGGCGTGGTGCGATCGGTGCCGCTGCTGGCGGCGTTTGTGCCAGAGGCCCACAACCCCACAGGCGCGCTGGATGGCGCAGCGCCCGATCGCCACGGCGTGCATCCGGCGTTTTCGCTGGCCTTGCTGCGCGCCGTGCTGGGCGATCCCGGGGTCGAGCCGATCGTGCATCGCGTGTCGGGCGCTGCACCCAGCTTGAGCGGGGTGCGTCTGAAGCAGGGTGCGCGCGTGCTCGATATTGCGCTTGATGAACGCGGCGCCGTGCGCGTGCCATATCGCGATCCTCGCCACTTCAGCGTGGTGTCAGCCGCCGATGTGCTGGCCGGGCGCCTGCCCGAGGGCGTGTTGCGCGGGCGTTTGGCGCTGGTGGGCACCACGGCGCTGGGGCTGGCCGATCTGCACGCCACGCCGGTGGGCGCGGCCACGCCAGGGGTGGTGATTCAGGCCAGCCTGATCGCCGGGCTGCTCGATGGCCAGGTGCCGACACGGCCCGATTGGGCGCGTGGCTTCGAGGTGGCCAGCCTGATGGCGGGGTGTCTGGCGCTGGCTTGGGTGCTGCCGCGTCTGCATGCCGCCTGGGCCATTGCCGGCGCGACAGCAGGTTTGCTGGCGTGGCTGGGGCTCAATTTGCTGTTGCTGCACCGCCAGGGCTGGGTGTTGCCGCTGGCGCTGCCGCTGCTGGGGGCGCTGGCCACGGCCACACTGGCCATCGTGCTGGGCTATCTGGCCGAGGGGCGCTCGCGCCGCGCGCTGGCACGCCTGTTTGGCGCCTATGTGCCGCCCGAGTTGGTGGCACAGATGGCACACGATCCCGAGCGCTACACACGCGCCGGCCTGGGCGCAGGCAACCGCGAGCTCACGGTGATGTTTTGTGATCTGCGTGATTTCACCCGCACTGCCGAGCGGCTGCAACCTGAGCAGCTGCGTGAGGTCGTTAACCTGTTTTTTTCGCGCATGAGCGCAGTGATCGCCCAGCACGGCGGCACGCTCGATAAATATATCGGCGACGCGATCATGGCGTTTTGGGGCGCGCCAATCGAATCCCCCCACCACGCAGCGCAAGCCGTGCGCGCCGCGCTCGATATGCTGGCTGCGCTGGGCCCGCTCAACGCCGAGTTGCGCCGCCGCGATCTGCCTGAGCTGCAAATGGGCATCGGGCTCAACACCGGGCTGGTGTGCGTGGGCGAGCTGGGGGCCGACACCCGGCGCAGCTACAGCGTGATCGGCGACGCCGTCAACCTCGCTGCCCGCATCGAGGGCCTGACGCGCCGGCTGGGCGTTGATCTGCTCGTGGGCGAGGCCACCTACCGCGCGGCCCAGGCCGACACCCCCGATCTGCCGTGGCGCAGCGTTGAGCGGGCGCAGGTGCGTGGGCGCGATGAGCCGGTGACCGTCTTCACGCCGCTGCGCTGAGCAAGCGCCAACTAATCCGCAAACGAGCCGCCCGGCTGGCCCGGTGCCGGTTTACATTCGCGCGCCACGCCCGACAATCTCCTCATCATGGATCGACCAACCGATCGTCCCGACCCACGCGCTGGCGCGCGCGCCCATGTGCGCGTGCTCGGCTGCTCAGGCTCGATCGCCGCACGCTGCCACACCACGGCCTTTTTGCTCGACGACGACATCCTCATCGATGCCGGCACCGGCGTGGGCGAGCTGCGGCTCGACGAACTCGCCTGCATCGAGCACATCGTACTGAGCCACTCGCATCTCGACCACGTGCTCGGCCTGCCCCTCATGGCCGACAGCGTGATCCGCCTGCGCCACACGCGCGACGGCCTGCGCCCCATCCACGTCCACGCCCTGCCCGCCACGCTCGATGCGTTGCGCCAGCACATCTTTAACGGTGTGATCTGGCCTGATTTCACGCGGCTGCCCAGCGCCATCGAACCGCTGCTGGTGTTTCACCCCTTTGATGTCGGCCAGACCCTCACCCTGCCCGGGCGCGGCGGCACCGAACGCCGCATCGAAGTGCTGCCCGCCGCCCACACCGTGCCCGGCGTCGGTTTTGCCGTGCAAAGTTGCTGCTGCCCCACGCGTGGCGCGCCCACCGTCCCCCCCACACCGTGGTGGGTATACAGCGGCGACACCGGCCCCAACCCCGCGCTATGGGAGACCCTCAACGGACGCCCCATCGCCCATCTCGTGATCGAAACCGCCTTTGGCGACGACGAACAGCACCTTGCCCACATCAGCGGCCACCTCGCGCCGCACACCCTGGCAGCCGAGTTGCAACAGCTCGACGGCAGCGTCAGCGTGCACATCACCCACACCAAACCTGGCGAAATGGCCGCCGTGATCGCCCAGATCCGTGCCATTGATACGCGGCATCGCATCGAGCCGCTGCGCAACGGGCAGGTGTTTGAGCTCTGACGCGGGCCAACGGCGCCGGCCCGCCAGAAACGCGCCGTTACAGGCGCAAAACGTCACCCAGGCAGGCCCTGACAAAACTTGTCAGCACATCGCCCTGCCACCTGACCAAAAACGTCGCACCCAAACACAGCCACACCGGGCAAACGCGAAAGATGTCTCACCTGGCGCCCCCCGCGCCGCTGGCATGCCATCTGCACTTATCCCGGCACCCCGACCGGAAGATGTCCTTCCAAACCATTCACCGGGATCGATTTTTTAGGAGCCATCACCATGAAGCGCACTCTGCAAAAAGGTTTCACCCTGATCGAATTGATGATCGTCGTGGCGATCATCGGCATCCTGGCCGCCGTGGCCCTGCCGGCTTATCAGGATTACACGGTTCGCGCGAAAATCACGGAAGCCATGACCACACTGAGCGCCTGTAAAACGGGTGTTGCTGAATTCCTTCAGTCGAACGGTGCATTTCCGGCAGATGCGAATGCCGCTGGCTGCAGCACAGCCGCCACGAAGTACGTGACCGGCTTGACTGTCGCTGCCGCAACGGGTGCCATCACCGTGACAATTCAGGGTACGAATTCTGCAGCCGATACTGCGACCTTGATCCTGCAGCCCACTTCCGATAATGCCCGCACTACTGCTCTGGCAACCGCAGCCACTCCAATCGCCGGTTGGTCTTGCGGCACAAATGCTGCTGCTACAAATTACAAATACTTCCCGGCCGGTTGTCGTCAAGCGGTGCTGGGCGGCCTATAAGCCAGAGCTGGTACCCCTTAATTTCAAAGCGGCCTGCGGGCCGCTTTTTATTTTTGGGGCATCTTCAATACCCAGAATGGAAGCAGACGGTGATCGCCGCCGCGACCCGAATCAGATGCTCAATCTCTTTACGCCGCATGGCTGCGATCCCAGCGCCTTGGCTCATGAGCAGCGCCCATTCATCAAGATACGGTTGAGATGCCACGCATACCGTTGTACGCCACCGCAAGCGAACTATGGCTTGATCGAACAAGCATGGCCTTGCTGCACTCATCAAGCGCTTGGTGCGTGAGCATGAATAGCTCCTGGTGCTGTTGCGCTTGATTTTACGAATAGCTGTTGGGCAGTTCCGTCCGCCACCCCTCGCCCAGCGACAATCCCGCGATGAGCTCCGCCACCGCAACGTCGCCCATCCCCCCCACCCCTTCATTGTTGGCCACGCCGCTGCCGCTCTGGCCGGCGCTGCTGGCCGTTTGTGTGCCTACGTTGCTGGCGTTCAACGAGCCGCCTTCGGCCACGTTTTTTAACCAGGCGTTGTCGCTGCTGGGTTGGGGGGTGTGGTGCGCGGTGTTGGCGCAGCGCTTGCCGGGCCCCCCTGCAGCGGGGGGCGCGTCGCCGGGTGTCTGGGCGATGGGGGCTGCCGTTGCGGTGTTGGTGGTTTGCGCCGTGGCCTCGGCGCAATGGGGCGCGCAGCCGTGGGATCTGGCGTTGGGCGCCGTAGGCCTGTTGCTGGCAGCAGCGCTGGTGTTTGGCATGGGCCTGTGGGTGGCCGGGCAGGATCAGGCAACAGCGGTGTTCAAGGGTTTTGCGGTGGCTCTGGTGGCAACCGCCCTGCTGGGCACGCTGTTGGGCGTGGTGCAAGTGTTTGCCCCATCGTGGCCGGGCAAGCTGGGCGATGGCCAGCTGATTGCCATCAGCAACCGCACGGGCTGTGCGGTGGGCAATCTGCGCCAGCCCAATCATCTCAACACGCTGTTGATGTGGGGCTGCGTGGGCGCCGTGTGGCTGGCCCAGGCGGGGCATTTGCGGGTGCGATGGGCCGCCGCGCTGCTGCTGTCGTTTGTGTTTGCCATGGTGCTCACGGCCTCACGCACGGCGTATTTGGGCCTGGGCGTGATGGTGCTTTGGGGGCTGGCGGATCGCCGGCTGTCGGGCGGGCTGCGCCGCAGCTTGTGGGCCTTGCCGTTGATGTATGCCGCGTGCTGGGCCGTTATGGCGGTGCTGGCGCACGTTGGCGCGGTGAGTTTTGGCGCCGAGGCGCGGCTGCACGATGGCAGCGATATCTCAAGCTCGCGTTTCAAGATTTGGGCCGATACGCTGGCGCTGATCCGCATGCACCCGCTCACAGGCGTGGGCTTTGGAGATTTCAACTTTGCGTGGTCGCTTACGCCGTTTCCGAACCGTCCGGTGGCGTTTTTCGATCACACCCACAACTTGGCGCTGCAGTTGGCCGTTGAGCTGGGCCTACCGCTGGCCGCGCTGTTGCTGGGGCTGTTGGGCTGGGGCTTGTGGGGGCTGGTGGCCCACGCACGGGGCCAGCGATCCCACGCGGCCCTGGGCCCGGATGCGGCTCGCGCCACGCTGGTGATGGTGTTGCTGGTGGGCATCCACAGCCAACTTGAATATCCGCTGTGGTACGCCTATTTTTTGCTGCCCACGGTGTTTGCATGGGGGCTGGGGCTGGCTCGGGCGCCTCGGGCGAGATCCGGCACGGCCACATCCCCCTTGATGAGCGCTTCTGCCCGGCCCTCGGCGCTGCGCACCGGGTTGCAAACCGCCTCGGTGCTGCTGGCCGTGGGCACGCTGGCGGCGGTGGCTGATTACCTCACGGTGGTGAGCATTTTTGCGCCCCCAAAAAACGCCGCGCCGCTTGAGCAGCGCATCGCGCGGGGGCAAAAGAGCGTGCTGTTTGGCTATCAGGCCGATTACGCAGCGGTTACCACGGCAGATGATCCGGCACAGGTGATGGCGGCCTTCAGGCGCCCGCTGCACAACCTGATCGATACGCGCTTGATGATCGCCTACGCCAATGCGCTCAATGCCCACGGCGAGGTCGACAAAGCACGCTACGTGGTGGCGCGGCTGAGAGAGTTTCGCCGCTTTGGCAACGAGCCGTTTTTGGCCGTATGCAACGACACCCCGCCCGGCGAGCCCCTGCCGTATCAATGCACCCCACCCAGCGGTGCGGGCTTGAGCTGGCAAAGTTTTTTGCCTCGCCCATAACCCCGGCAAGCCCCCCCCGGCGCTACCGCAGCCGCGCCGGGGCTGATCGATCAAGGCTCTTGCGGCTTGTTGGGTGAGCTCAGCGGACACGCCGCATCGGTGCCCCAATGGCCATCGCACACGCGGTTGCGACACAGCCAGCCTTCGAGCCCGCCCACCTCGCGGCAATGCTGCACCTGATCGGCCAACGCAGCCTTGCGAGACGTTGCGCCGGCGGCTTTATCGGTTGGTTTGTCGTTTGATTTGTCGCCCGATTTCGAAGCCTTTTTATCCGCACTTTTTTTGTCGGCGGCAGCGGTTTTGAGGGATGCGTCTGGCGGCGTGCCTGCGCTGCGGCTGTTGGCCGGCGCCACCGGCTTGCCGGCCACGCGGGCCACCATGGCCTCGAGCAAATCAACATCGCGGTCGTCGGGCCGCGCTGCCGTTGTCAACGCTTTGCCGTTGGCGCGTGCCACCCCCTCACCCTCAACCGAGCGGCTCTTGCGCCCCGCATCGTCTGCCGAACGCGCCGAGGCGCGTGGCGAGTGAGCCGATGCCGGTGGGGTCGTCGTTGGAGCCATTGCTGAGGCCGTTGTTGGCACTGCCGCCTGCACAGAAGGGGCCGCCGAAGCAGCCGGCGCCGTGGATGCTGCGGCCACCCCCTTGCCACCCAGCGACGGCTCAAGCGCCGAGAACGGATCGCGCATGGCCGCCCCTGCCGGCGCGGTTTCAATCCGCGCCGCTGAAGAATCCCCCCCCGCTTGTGAAGCCTCGGCCAACGTTGCCACCGCAACCGTGGCCGGCGCCGCAGCGCCAACCGTGTTCGAGCGGGCCGGCGGCGTCGGCTGTGCAGCAGCAACCGCCTCATGCCGCCCCTCACGAGCGGTGGGTATCACCCCCGCCAGCGTCGCCAACAGGCCCAGCGCCGCCAACGCGCCGGCGGCCATCCACCCCCAACGCAAAGCAGGGCGTGCCGCCGATGGCGCCGACACGCTCGACAAGATGCGCAAGGCATCAGACGGATCAGCCATCGCCGTGGGCACCGCCCCGGGCATCGGAAACAAACTCGGGCGCACCGAAGCAGCCGCAGCCATCGCGCCAGACAACGAAGACGGATTCAAAAGACAACTCCCTGGGCCCACGCTGCGCCATCCGGGCGCCGCTCGCGTCAGCCATATGTGTTTATGTGTGCGAAACCAGCCGCGCGCGATTCTAGAGACCCCCGCCCCGCTCGTGCCATGATCGCGTCCCTCGAAACGGTGTCCAGTCGTAGCCCCCCTCGCGCCCCCCCACCAAACACACACCATGCTGGCGTGGCTCATTGCCCTGTATTTCGTCGTGGCCGTGGCCCTGATCGGCCTGATCATGTTTGACGCCCCGCGCCACTGGTTGCGCCAAGCCACGCAACGCCTGGGCCACTCGGCACGCCGCCACGCCCTCATCGCCGCCGCCGGCATCGCCCTGCTCACGCTGCCTCCGCTCATTGCCTTCAGCCTGCGCGGCCGGCACAACCTCGACGCCTTCGACGAAGACCCCGCCGCCGCACCCGACACCCTCATCGCCACCTTGCTGCACGGCGAGCAACTCGTGCCCCCACCGCCACTGCCGCCCGAAGTGTTCACCACCGCCGAAGTCGAACTCGTGCGCCCGCAACTGGCCAGCGCCGACCGCAAATGGGAGCTACTCGACGCCGACTTCCGCCAGCGTCTGCTGCTCGCCTTCAAGCTCATGCGCGAGCGCCACGGCTACGAAATGGCCCTGCTCGAAGGCTACCGCAGCCCCGAGAGACAAGCCCTGCTGCAAAGCCTGGGCACCAGCGTCACCAATGCCGGCGCCTTCCAGAGCTACCACCAATACGGCCTGGCCGCCGATTGCGCCTTTTTGCGCGACGGCAAACTCATCATCAGCGAGCGCGACCCCTGGGCCATGCGCGGCTACGAAAAATGGGGCGAAGTTGCCGAATCCCTCGGCCTCACCTGGGGTGGACGCTGGAAGCTCATGGATTTCGGCCACGTCGAGCAACGCCGCCCCGGCGTACTCGGCACCCGCTAAAGCGCCACCGAAACACCGCGTTACACCGCCACCCTGGGGCACCCTCGTTCGGGCGGGCCGTCGCCACAGTACCCTCCGCTAGACTCATTGACCGCCCCGCCAGCGCACCCGCGCTGTGTCAACGCACAGGGGCGCCACACAAAACCAAACAAATCTCAGGAGGACGCGGCCATGGGTCGCCCATTCATCGTGCTCGGCGATCAAACCGATCACGGCGGCCAAGTCATTGAAGCTTCAGGCATGAGCTTCGTGCACGGCCGCCGCATGGCGCGCGTGGGCGACAAAGTCACCTGCCCCAAACACGGCCACGGCCACACCACCGTGATCGTCACGGGCGATCCCACCATGATCGTCGACGGCCAACCCGTGGCCCGCCACGGCGACAAATGCGCCTGCGGCGCCACCCTCATCGCCAGCCAAGGCGTTGCCGGCGCCGGCACAGCAGCCGCCCCCGCCGCACCGCAACGTCCGAATGTAGAGACCGAAATCGCCAAAGGGCTGGCGGTGCAGCAGCCGGCAAGGACGAGGCCGGCGGCAGGCAGGCAGGCAGGCAGGCAAGCATCACAGTACAACGACAAGTTGCTTCTTGTCGACGACGCAACGGGCCGCCCACTCTCAAACATCGAGTACGCGATCCGTCGGCCTAGCGGCCAGTTGGAGTTCGGCTCAACCGACGAAAACGGCCACACCCACATGCTGTCTGCAACCGTGGAATCTGAATCGGTAGAAATTTATGTCTGATGTAGGCAAGCCGTTGATCACGTTGTCCGAGAGCGCGCCATGACCAGCACCGTTACCTCGCCCACCGGCAAAACACTGCATCGCCGCGCCACGCACACAACCACGCCCAAAGAAAGCGTTGAAGCCAAGATCATCCGCGTGAGCATGGCTCAGCAGAAGCGCGTTGACGAGAATCGCGAGTACCTCAAGAACGCCAATGTCAAAGCGTTCCTGACCATGATCGGCAAGTCCGAGGGGGGTGATTACCACGCCAAGTATGGCTGGCACCCAGGTAGCGCGGAGTGGATGTTTTCCGACGAATCCACTCACCCAGGCTTTGGCTACAAAGGGTTGTCATCGGCGTCCGGGCTTTATCAGATCAACAGGGCCTGCTGGCAGGAACACGGTGTCAAAGCCCAGGGGCTGTCAGATTTTTCCCCCGAGACACAAGATTTGATCGCTGTTCAGGCCATACGCTACAGAAAAGCCATTGACGACGTTGTCTCCGGCGACCTGAAAGAAGCAATAGCAAAGCTCAAGAAAAACGAATGGGTGTCGTTCCAGGTTCACTCTTACGAAGACCTTGAACGCTGGTACGCACAAGCCGGTGGGCACATAGCGAAATGAAATTTATTGTTCTGTTGTGCTTGGCGGCGACCGGCGCGATGGCGTCTGCATCTCCCGACGACAAAGTCATTGATCGACGGTTCTACCCACCAGACCCCGATACGGTGGATGCCAGCAAGCTGCCGCGCGTCGTCAAAGGGCTGAAGCAAGGCATGCCCTTCCTGTCTGCCAGGCGGGCCATCATGAAAAGCGGCTGGCACCCGCTTGACTTGAAGCGGACATGGCCTGCTGACGAAACGCCCGCCTGCGAGTTGCTGGAATGCACACTCCACCGACGTGGTGTTATTGAGCTTGAGGGGTGCCCGACGGATAAACCCGTCTGCGTTTTTTACTACCGCAAAGGTGCGTCTTGGCTACAGCTTATGACGCTGGGTGAAGAGTTCAACGACATCAAGGTCTACTACTGGGCAGAGCAGGCGCCTGAGCCCATCGCAACCCCATCCAGTCGCTAGTGGGCATTACCGATCGCACTGAGGGGGTCACCTTTTCTGAGCACAGCATTCAGAATAGCAAGTTCATTGCAACAGGCGCCGTGCGCTCCATCACCTTTGCGGAACCAGGGGATGTCTACAAGTTCTCTGCAGATATTCGGTAAGCCTCGCACCGAGGCTTTGATTCGCAACCTATTCGCGGCGTGCTCGGCGCCTATTGAGCGAGCACTGAAACACGGCGTTACA
>CAZUCW010000087.1:0-10822 GCA_964618825.1 uncultured Aquabacterium sp. | reverse complement strand
GCCTTGCCCACGAAGGGCTCGCCTTGCTGATCTTCTTGCTCGCCGGGGGCCTCGCCGATGAGCATCCAGTGGGCGTGCACGTTGCCCACGCCGAACACCGTTTGTTTGCGGCTGGCGCACAGCGCACAGGCTTGGCAGGTGGCCACGGCGTCGCGCAACGCGGGCCAATCGAGGGCGCTGGTGCCGGTGGGGCGCGGTGTGGGGCTGGGCCGTGGCGCAGGCGGTGTGGGTGTTGGTGTGGGGGGCGGTGTCGGTGTGGGCGCTGGGGGCGGCGCATGAGCTGCTTCGCTCAAGGGGGTGGGCGCGTGTGGCGCACGTGCGGTGGCGCCGGGCCACCACAGGGTGATGCCCATTTCGCGCAGCATGGCGATGTGGCGCGGTGTCCAGCTCATGAGGTGAGGCTCAGGCCCATAACGATGGCGTCTTCACGCCCGCCATGCGCGGGGTAGTAGCTGCGCCGTGTGCCCACGGTTTCGAAGCCGAAGGCGGTGTAGAGACGTTGGGCGCGGGGGTTGCTCATGCGCACTTCGAGCCACACCTTGCGCGCGCCGTGCTGCTGGCTGCGCAAACGCAGCACGTTGAGCAGGGCACGGCCGAGTCCCCCCTTTTGTGCCGAAGGCACCACGGCCAGGTTGAGCAGGTGCATTTCTTCGAAGCCCAACATGGCCACGTAGTAGCCGAGCAGGGCACCGCTGGTGGCGTCGAACAGGCACTCGGCGAGGTAGCCCGAGGCCAGCGAGCTGGCGAAGTTGTCGTGCGTCCACGGAAAGTCGTAGGCCTGCACCTCGATGGCCATCACCTCGGTGAGATCGGTGGGCAGCATGGCGCGCAGGCGGGTGTGGGCGGGCACGGCATCGGGTTGCGCGGGCGGGGCCGGGGGGCGGGGCACGGCGTTCATGGGGATGCGGCTCAGGCGCGCGCACGCGCGGCTTCGCGCTCGGCAGTGGTTTGGGCCACTTTGTCGCGCACATACAGCGGCAAGGCCTGGGCGGCATCGAGCACGTCGCCGGCCTGCCATGCGGCTTGGGCCAGCGCGAGCAAGGCGGTGCCGCGTGGGGCGGCCAGCGGGCGGCGCGTGGCGTGTGCGGGTAAGGCGTGCAGGGCGTCGGCGTGGGCCAGCAGGGCATTGCCAGCTACGGTGAGCGGGGTGTCGGGGGCGGCTTCGGCGCTGCGCTGCACGTGTTCGACCCATGCTTGGGGATGCAGCAGCTGCGGGGCGGTGTGGCTGTGCCAGTGTGTGCCGCACCAGCGGTAGGCGGCGGCGTAGAGCTCGCCCATGCGCGCATCGGTGGCGGCCCACACGAGAGAGGGCGAGGCTGCGAGGGGGAGGGCAGATGGGGACGACGCGCTTTGGCGGGCGTCTTCGGCCACGGCCAGCAGGGTGTCGATCGCGATCACGGGTTTGTTTGCACCCAAAGCCAGGCCCTGGGCCACCGCTGCGGCGGTGCGCAAGCCGGTGAACGCGCCCGGGCCGCGTCCGAAAGCCACGGCATCAAGGGCTGCCCATGGCAGCTCGGCTTCGTCGAGCAGCTCTTGCAACAGCGGCACCAGCGTGGCCGAGGCGCGGGCGCCACCTTCGCCCTGCCGCACGCGCGCCACGCGCCCAGCCAGCAGGGCCAGATGCAGGGTGTCGGTGGCGGTATCGAGGGCCAGCAAGGTTGGGGCAGACGGCATGCCGCGCAGTGTACCGAGAGCCCATGCGCGGCTGGCATCATCGCGGGTGATGACGACGACACTCACCCCACGCCTCGCTGCCTTGCGACGCGCCCTGCCACCGGCCCCGATCTCGGGGCTGCCGAGGCGGCTGGCTGGCGTGGCTTTATCTTTGTGGATGGGGGCAACGGCGGCGCAGCCAGAGAGCGCGGGTGCGGCGCGTGCGGTGGATGCCATGCCGGTGCCCGCCCCTGTGCGGATGGCGCTGGCCCGGGCCGGGCTGCCCGAAGATGCGTTGGCCGCCATGGTGGTGCCGTTGGGCGCTGCGGGCGAGCCCCTGCCGCCGCGCCTGAGCGTGCAGCCCGATCGGGCGATGCCGCCAGCCTCGGTGATGAAACTCATCACCACCGCTGCGGCGCTCGATCTGCTGGGCCCGGCATGGGTGTGGCGCACCCCGGTAGAGCTGCACGGGGCCCTCGATGCGCGCGGCGTGCTGCATGGCTCGCTGGTGATCCGTGGACGCGGCGACCCCAGCCTCGTGATCGAGCGCCTGTGGCTGCTGCTGCAGCGTGTGCGGGCGCTGGGGGTGCGTGAGATCGCTGGCGACATCGTGCTCGATCAGCGGGCCTTCGAGCCCAACGCCGCGCAGCCGGGCGATTTTGATGGTGAACCGCTCGAGCCCTACAACGCGCTGCCCCAGGCGTTCACCGTCAACCACCAAAGCGTGATGCTGCAGTTGCGCCCGGCACCCGATGGGCGCTTTGCCCGCTTGAGTGTGCTGCCCACGCTGGCTGGCGTGCGCTGGCCCGAGCGCGTGGCCTTGCAGCCCGGCCCCTGTGGTGATTGGCGCCGCGCTCTGCAGCTCGATCTCAGCGTGCCCAGCCGCCCGCGTGTGGCCGGGCGCTATCCCGCCAGCTGCGGCGAGCGTGAGTGGCCCGTGGCATGGCCCACAGAGGCTTCAGCCGCTGCGGCCACATCTGGCCCCGATCTCGCTGTGCGCGCCATTGCCGCGCTGTGGCGGCAGCTGGGGGGGCGCCTGCACGGCCACGTGATCGAGCGCCGTGATGAGGCCGTGCCAACGCCCGATCAAGAGCGGATGCCCACGGTGGCCTTTGAGGCCGTGTCGCCACCGCTGGCTGAAGTGGTGCGCGACATCAACAAATTCAGCAACAACCTGATGGCGCGCCAGCTCTTTTTAACGCTGGGCTTGCACCAGGGCGCTGGCACCCTGACGCACGCCCGCAGCGTGGTGGCCGATTGGGCGCAGCGCCGTGCCGGGTGCGATGCCCACGCGCTGGTGCTCGACAACGGCTCAGGCCTATCGCGCACCGAGCGCGCCAGCGCGGCATGTTTGGCCCGAGTGCTGCAGGCCGTCTGGGCCAGCCCTACGGGTGCCGAACTCATTGCCTCATTGCCTGTGTTGAGTGTGGATGGCACCGCCGCCCGGCGCTCGCCCGAGGCGGTGGGCGCGGCAGCAGGGCGGGCGCACATCAAAACCGGCTCACTCGACAACGTGGCCGCCGCAGCGGGCGTGGTGTTGGCCGCATCGGGCCGGCGTTACGCGGTGGTGGGCCTCATCCACCATCCGGCTACCCCCATCCAGGCGGCAGCAGCGCGTGCTGCACTCGATGCCCTGTTGCGCTGGAGCGCAGAAGACACCTCGCCATGATCGACACCTTGCACACCTGGCTCGTCCCGCTCTTGGGGTCGGCCACCGATGGCATCGGCTACCTCGCAGCCACGCTCACCACGGCGGCTTTTGTGCCGCAAGCCTGGCTCACGTGGCGCACCCGCAACGTGAGTGGCATTTCGCTGGGCATGTACAGCGTCTTCACGCTGGGTGTGGCGCTATGGCTGCTCTACGGCCTTGCGCTAGGCGCTTGGCCCATTGTGCTGGCCAACGTGATCACGCTGGCGCTGGCGCTGTCGATCTTGCTGATGAAACTGCGCTACAGCCAGCCCGCCTGAGCGCGCCGGAAGCGCTTTATTCGCCCCAGTTGTTATCGATCTGGCTGATGGCTCGCGCGCCCAGCAATTGATGTCCGGCCACGCCCAGCCAGGGGCCAAAGCTCCACAGGTGGGTAGCGTTCACATTGGCCGTGGTGGTGGGGTTGTCGGGGTCGTAGTTGCAAGTGGTGGGGTCGTAAGTGGCTGCCGTGGTGTGGGTAACCGAGGCGCACTGCGCTGCAAACGGGTAGGTAATGCCGTAGCTGCTGGGGCTGCGCGCAATCAGCACGCTCCAATCGAAGGTGCTGATCAGGGCGATCTTGCGGCCATCGTTGGTGATGCCGTCGCTGCCGCGCAAGCCCTGGTTGAAGCAAGCCGTGAGGTAGCTCAGCGCCTTCGAGTATTCGCCCGAGCCGGGTTGGTAGCTCGAGGAGCAATCCATGGCCTGGGTGTGATCGCGCAGCGTGCCCTCACCCGCCGCATAGGGCGACAGCCCGATATCGGGGATGGTGGCCACAGCCACGCGAGCCCCCGTGGTGATGATGGCGTTGATCTTTTGCGCCAGGCTGATGCCGGCTTGGCGGGCGTTGTTGGCGTAGGTGCCAATGTTGCCGGGGTCTGCCTTGAAATTGCGGTATTGGTTGAGGATGTCGTGCGTGCCCGCCATGATCAGCACCAGCTCATCTTTTTGAAAGCTTTTGGTGTTGATCGTGTTGATCGTATCGGCCACGGTTTGCCCGGGGGCGCTGCACAGGCTCATTTGATCGGATGCCGTGTTGGCACAAGGCGAGGCTCCTTTGATGTAGTGCGACGATACGTATTGCGCCCAGGTAGCCGGGTAGATTGACGAGTATTTGGTGGGCGACAGTGATGCAACCCAGTTCACCGAATAGCGCTCGTAAGTGTTGTCGTTGCTGTCGGCCTGGTTGATGTCGATGTAGCTGTATTCATCGCCAAACATATACATGTGCCCGGGTTGAAACGCTTCGCGCTTGCCGCCGCCGCAGCTGGCCAGCAGGGACAGGCTCAACACGGCAAGGCTGCTGCGCAGGGCGGTTTGCCAACGGATCTTCGAGTTCAAGCTTTTCTCCAGCACGGGGTAAAACGAAAAGGCGCGCGCGGGGGCGGTTCAGGCCGCAGCAGCTGCGCGTTGCAAGCGGTCGCGCACGCCGTCCCACTCGGGGGTGTCGGGCGGTGCTTCAACCCAAATCAGCGTGGCGCCGGTGGCGTCGAGCTCGCGTAGCGCGGCAAAGAGTTGGTGAGCGGCCAGGCGGGCCTGGGTGGGCATGAGGCGGTGCGTAAACCCCGGCCTGATGCGATGCTCGCGCGGCGCATCAGGCCACAGGCTCGACAGCGAACTGCGGGAATATACCGCCAGCGTGTTGCCCGCATCTTGCTCGCGTGTTAACTCGGGGCCCAGCATCGACAGCGCCGTGCGCAGTGCTTCGGTGCGCATGAGCCGCAGCGTGGCGCGTGGCGCGTAGTGCGCTTCGAGCGTGCCCGAGGCGCGCGGCGAATGGGCGGTGCGCTCGCCCAACGGCCCCACCACGGCCTCGATAGCCTCGCGCGTGAGCACGCCGGGGCGCAGCAACACAGGGCGCGCGGGGCAGCAGTCGATGATGCTCGATTCGATGCCGACGTCGCACGTTCCGCCATCTACCACGGCCAGTTCGGCATCGTTCAAGGTGGCGAATTCGTCGATCACATGCGCTGCCTGTGTGGGGCTGATGCGGCCAAAGCGGTTGGCGCTGGGGGCGGCAATGCCTGCCACGCCGGCTTGTGCGGCGTGTTGCAGCAGGGCTTGGGCCACCGGGTGGGCGGGGCAGCGCAAGCCGATGGTGTCTTGCCCGCCGGCTGCTGCGCTGGCCACGCCAGATCGGCGCGGCACGATCACCGTGAGCGGGCCGGGCCAAAAGGCTTGCATCAACCGTTGGGCGGCCTCGGGCAGCGCTGCAGCAAAGGTGGATGCGGCTGCGGCGTCGGCCACGTGCACGATCAGCGGGTGATCGCTGGGGCGGCCTTTGGCCGCAAAGATGCGTGCGACGGCGGCATCGTCGTCGGCGCGTGCCCCCAGGCCGTAGACGGTTTCGGTGGGCAGCGCCACGAGGCCGCCTGCCGCCCAGCGCCGCGCCGCCTCGGCGAGCGCACTGTTGTGGTGTCCATCAAGCAGCAAAGGCATGGCGGGATGAGCTGTTCACCACATCGGCAGGCCGAGCAGGGCAGCCGCCAGCAGGGCGTTGGATCGGGCATCGTCGGCCGTGGCGCCAGTGATGGTGAGGTGGCCCATCTTGCGGCCCCGGCGTGGTTCGGCTTTGCCGTAGAGGTGCAGATGCGCGCCCGGCAGCAAGAGCACGCCGGGCCAGTTGGGTTCGCGCGCTTTGCCCGCCGCGTCGAACCACAGATCACCCAGCAGATTGATCATCACGGCGCACGAGTGCAGGCGCGGCGCCACCAGCGGCAGGCCGGCCATGGCGCGCACCTGCAAATCGAATTGCGAGAGATCGCAGGCGTCGATCGTGTAGTGGCCCGAGTTGTGCGGACGCGGTGCCATCTCGTTGGCCACCAGCGAGCCGTCTTGCAGGATAAAGAATTCGACGCACAGCACGCCCACGTAGTGCAGCCGCGCGGCGATGGTGCGCGCGGCGGCGCAGGCCTGCTGTTCGATGTCGGGCGTGAGCTGCGGCGCGGGCACGGTGGTGATCGCCAGCACGCCATTGCGGTGCAGGTTTTGCTGCAGCGGAAAGTTCACCACCTCGCCCGCTGCGTTGCGCGCCACGATCACGCTCACCTCAAATTTGAGCGGCAGCATTTTTTCGAGCACGCAAGGCACGCTCTTGAGGCTGGCCCAGGCGGTGGCCAGCTGCTCGGGGGTATCGACACGGATCTGGCCTTTGCCGTCGTAGCCCATCTGCGCGGTTTTGAGAATGCCGGGCAGCAGTGCGGGGTCGATGGCCGCCAGCTCGCTGGCTGACGCGATCACGGCGTGCGGTGCGCAGGGCACACCGCAGGCCACGAAATGGGCTTTTTCTTTGGCGCGATCCTGGCAGATCGACACTGCCGCCGCCCCGGGCGCCACCGGGCGTTGCGTGGCCAGCGCAGCCAATGCCGTGGCGGGCACGTTTTCGAATTCGGTGGTGATGGCCGCAGACACCGCGCCGAGTTGCTGCAGCCCCTTGGCGTCGAGGTAATCGGTGGGGATGTGCACGTGCGACACCGCTCCGGCAGGGCTGTGCGGATCAGGATCGAGCACGGCGGTGCGGTAGCCCAGGGCTTGGGCCGCGTGCACGAACATGCGGCCCAGCTGGCCGCCGCCCAGAACGCCCAGTGTTGCGCCGGGCTGGATCACGTGTTGCGTCATCGGTGTCTGCAAAGATCGAGCAAAAAACAAGAGAACAGGCAAAAACAATCCGCCGTGTGGCGGCGTGGCGCCTCAGCCCAGCGTCATCGCGCGGGCGGCTTCGGTTTGGCGGGTGCGAAAGGCTTCGAGCTTGGCGTGCAGCGCGGGATCTGGGTGGGCCAGCATGGCCACGGCAAACAGCGCCGCGTTGGCTGCGCCGGCTGCGCCGATGGCAAACGTGGCCACCGGCACGCCTTTGGGCATTTGCACGATCGAATGCAGTGAATCAACGCCGCTCAAATGTTTGGACGGCACCGGCACCCCCAGCACCGGCACCGTGGTTTTGGCCGCCAGCATGCCCGGCAAGTGAGCTGCGCCGCCAGCGCCGGCGATGATGGCCCGCAACCCCCTGCTGTGTGCGGCCTCGGCGTAGCGGAACATGTCGTCGGGCATGCGGTGGGCCGACACCACGCGCGCCTCGAAGGGCACGCCGAACTCGGCGAGAATGTCAGCCGCTTGGCGCATCACCTCCCAATCGCTGTTGGATCCCATCACCACGCCGATGAGCGGCGTGCGGTTGTCGGGGGGCGTGTTCGTCACGGCGGGCTCCTGCGCAAAACCCCGAATTTTAGGCGCTGGCTCGCAGCGTGGCACATGAGCTGCTGCGGCAGCGTTCGCCCATCGCCCGTCTTTTTTTCTTGCACCACCGTATCCCCATGATCACCATCACCTTGCAAAACTTCGAGAGCGATCTGATTGCCGCGTCGCTCACCACCCCGGTGTTGCTCGACATCTGGGCCGAATGGTGTGGCCCGTGCAAGCAGCTGGGCCCGGTGCTTGAGCAGCTTGAGCTCGAATACGGTGGGCGCTTTACGCTGGCCAAGGTCGATGCCGATGCCGAGCCCGAGATCACCGGCCAGCTCTCGCAGCTCTTTGGTGTGCGCAGCATTCCGTTTTGTGTGATGTTTGTCGGCGGCCAGCCGGTGGACGGTTTTGTGGGTGCATTGCCGCCCGAAAAAATCCGCGCCTTTCTTGATAAGCACGTGGCCAGCGAGGCCGTGCTCGAAGCCGAACACGATCTGGATGAGGCCGAAGCGCTTGTTGAGCAAGGCGACGCCGATCATGCGCTGGGCAAGCTTGAGCAAGCGCTGGCGCGGGATCCGGCCAACCTCGAGGCGCGGCTCGAGCTGGTGAAACTGCTGATCGAGCGCGGCAGCGTGGGCGCGGCGCACGAGGTGTTCGCCCCCGTGGCTGATCAGGCCAGCGGCCCGCTGGCGCATGCGCGTGTGGCAGCGTTTGCGGCCTATCTGCAGGCCTGCGAAACCGCAGCCCAAGCGGCAGCGCAAGGGCGTACGCTGGCCGATCTCGATGCCGCCATCGCCGCCGATCGGCGCAACTTTGCTGCCCGCTTCGAGCGTGCGCAGCTGGCTTTTGCTGCCGGGCAGTTCACCCAGGCCATGGATGAGCTGCTCGAAATCATCATGCGCGACAAAGCCTGGAGCAACGAGCTTGCGCGCAAAACCTACGTGGCCATTCTTGAGGTGATGACGCGCCCGCAGCCCAAGGCGGCGCCCAAACCAGGAGCCGCCGCCGAGGCCAAGCCCAGCCTCGAAATCGCCGGCAAGGCGGCGGTGGTGAGCGCCGATCCGCTGATCGATCAATACCGCCGCAAGCTCAGCATGGCGCTGTTTTAACGCCTGGGTTTTGAGGGCCGGATCAGGCCACTGTGCCAGTGAGGCGCTCGAGCGCCTCGCGGTATTTGGCGGCGGTTTTTTCGATCACGGCTTGCGGCAGGGCGGGCGAGGGCGCGGTTTTGTCCCAAGGCTTGCCGTTCACCGTGGCCTGCTCGAGCCAATCGCGCACGAATTGTTTGTCGTAGCTGGGCGGATTGGCGCCAGCGTCAAACGCGGCCTGATAGCCCTCAATGGGCCAAAAGCGCGATGAATCCGGGGTGAGCACTTCGTCCATCAGCGTGAGCGTGCCGTGGGCATCGAGGCCGAACTCGAATTTGGTGTCGGCAATGATGATGCCTTTGGTGAGGGCGAAGTCGGCGGCGGTTTGGTACAGCTTGATCGACACATCGCGCACCTGCTCGGCCAGCTCGCGGCCAATCAGGGCCACGGTGTGCTCGAACGAGATGTTTTCGTCGTGCTCGCCCACCTCGGCCTTGGTGGCGGGCGTAAAGATCGGCTCGGGCAGCTTGCTCGCGTTGCGCAAGCCAGCAGGCAGCGCCACGCCGCACACCGATTGATTTTGTTGGTATTCCTTCCAGCCGCTACCGGCCAGATAGCCGCGCACCACGGCCTCAACGGGCAGGGGCTTGAGGCGCTTGACGAGCATCGCGCGGTCTTTTACCTGGGCCTGCTCTTCGGGGGTGACCACCGACAGCGGATCGTCGCCCGTGAGGTGGTTGGGCACCACGCCCTTGAGCAGATCGAACCAGAACAGCGCCATGCGCGTGAGCAGCGCACCTTTGCCCGGGATGGGCTCGCCCATGATCACATCGAACGCCGAGATGCGGTCTGAGGCCACCATGAGGATGCGGTCGGGGCCGACGGCGTAGTTGTCGCGCACCTTGCCGCGCGCCAGCAGGGGCAGGGTGCTGATGGTGGAGGTGTGCAGTGAGGCGGTCATGGGCGGGCTTTCGCGATCAAACCCCAAATTGTGCCGCACGGTGCGCTCAGCGGCGCTTGCTGCCGCCGCCCAGCAGGCTGCCCAGCACGCCCCGGATGAGCTCGCGCCCCACCGTTGAGCCGATGGTGCGCGCCGCCGATTTGGCCAGCGTTTCGGCCAGCGAATCTTTGCGGCCCGAGCCTTTGAGCAGGCCGCCTAACCCGCCCAGGGCCTCATCCATCCAGCCGCTCGAGGGTGTTTCGGCTGCAGGGGGCGGTGGTGTTTGAGTGGGTGCTTGTGGGGATGTTGCCGGCGCGGCGCGGCCGGTGAGCTTTTCGTGGGCCGATTCGCGGTCGACGGTTTTTTCGTAGACGCCAGCCACCAGCGATTGCGCGATGAGCGCTTGGCGTTGCTCAGGTGTGATCGGCCCGATCTGGCTGCCCGGGGGCAGCACGAACACGCGCTCGGTGATGCTGGGGCGGCCTTTGTCGTCGAGGCAGCTCACCAGCGCCTCGCCCACGGCCAACTCGGTGATGGCGGTGGCGATATCGAGCCCGGGCTTGGCGCGCATCGTGTCGGCGGCGGCCTTGACGGCTTTTTGATCGCGCGGCGTGAAGGCGCGTAGCGCGTGTTGCACGCGGTTGCCGAGTTGGGCCAGCACGCTGTCGGGCACGTCGAGCGGGTTTTGGGTGACGAAATAAACACCCACGCCTTTGGATCGCACCAGGCGCACGACGAGTTCGATGCGCTCGAGCAGGGCTTTGGGGGCATCGTTGAACAGCAGGTGGGCTTCGTCGAAAAAGAACACCAGCTTGGGTTGATCGAGATCGCCCACTTCGGGCAGGCGCTCGTAAAGCTCGGCCAGCAGCCACAGCAAGAAAGTGGCATACAGGCGCGGCGCGTTGAGCAGCCGGTCGGCGGCGAGGATGTTGATCACGCCGCGCTGCTGTCCGCCCACATCGACCGTTTGCATGAAATCAGCGATGTCGAGCATGGGCTCGCCAAAGAATTGATCGCCGCCTTGTGCCTCGATTTGCAGCAGGCCACGCTGAATGGCGCCCACCGAGGCCGCGCTGATGTTGCCGTAGGCGGTGGTGAATGTTTTGGCGTTGTCGCCCACATGCTGCAGCATGGCGCGCAGATCTTTGAGATCGAGCAGCAGCAGGCCGTTGTCGTCGGCGATCTTGAACACGAGCTGCAGCACACCCTCTTGCGTGTCGTTGAGGTTGAGCATGCGCGCCAGCAGCAGTGGGCCCATATCGGATACGGTGG
>CAZUCW010000086.1:0-11017 GCA_964618825.1 uncultured Aquabacterium sp. | reverse complement strand
GTACTACAACCAGGTCGGCGGGGGGCGTTGCCCGATCGTCGACACCTTCTGGCAGACCGAGACCGGTGGCCACATGATCACGCCGCTGCCCGGGGCCACGCCGCTGGTGCCGGGCTCATGCACACTGCCTTTTCCGGGCATTCAGGCCGCGGTGGTTGACGAAACCGGCAAAGACGTGCCTTGGGGGCAGGGCGGCATCTTGGTGGTTAAGCGCCCATGGCCGGCCATGATCCGCAACATCTGGGGCGATCCCGAGCGCTTTAAAAAGAGCTACTTCCCGGCGGATTTTCATGGGCGCTATTACCTCGCGGGCGACGGCGCGATCCGTGATGCCGAAACCGGCTATTTCACGATCACCGGGCGCATCGACGATGTGCTCAACGTATCGGGCCACCGCATGGGCACGATGGAGGTTGAGTCGGCGCTGGTGTCGCATCCGCTGGTGGCTGAGGCGGCGGTGGTTGGGCGCCCCGACGATCTCACTGGCGAGGCCGTGGTGGCTTTTGTGGTGCTCAAGTGTCCGCGCCCTGATGGCGAGGCGGCCAAAGCGTTGGCCAACGAGTTGCGCAACCACGTGGGCAAAGAAATCGGCCCGATTGCCAAACCCCGAGATATTCGGTTTGGCGACAACCTGCCCAAAACCCGCTCGGGCAAGATCATGCGGCGCCTGCTGCGCTCGGTAGCCAAGGGTGAATCGATCACCCAGGATACCTCTACGCTCGAGAATCCGGCGATTCTCGATCAGCTCTCAAGAAATAACTGAACGGCTTCGGCCACATATTGCGTGCAATGCCTGATGCCCCACGGGGGTGTCGGGTATGGCTTCGGCTTGCGCGTTTTGAATCAACCGGATGCGTTTTTAGATTCCGGTTATGGCATGGGCCACGAATGTGGCAAATGTCTGGTTTCTCCGGGGTGAACTCAGCGAATTTACCTATCCCCTTGTTTGAGGGGGGTGCGTATAAATGATGGCGTAGGGAGCTTTCATCGCACCGGAGTTTTTTGATCTGTGTGCCTTCCTTGTTCTTACAGGAGACATCAATGAGCAGCTCGGTATCGTCAGGCGGCAACGCCTCGGCAAAGAAGCAGGTGGCGCCCGCAGCACCATCACCCATGACGCGCGAAGAAAAGAAAGTTATTTTTGCTTCGAGTTTGGGTACGGTTTTTGAGTGGTACGACTTTTATCTCTACGGGTCGTTGGCAGCCATCATTGCAAAACAGTTTTTCTCGGGGTTGGATCCGAGCGCTGCATTTATTTTTGCCCTGCTGGCTTTTGCGGCAGGTTTTATTGTTCGGCCCTTTGGTGCACTGGTTTTCGGGCGCTTGGGCGACATGATCGGTCGCAAATACACATTTTTGGTGACGATTTTGATCATGGGTTTGTCGACCTTTATCGTCGGCATTTTGCCAAACTACGAAAGCATCGGCATGGCCGCGCCGGTGACGCTCATCGTCTTGCGTTTGCTGCAAGGTTTGGCGCTGGGGGGCGAATATGGCGGCGCTGCCACCTATGTGGCTGAGCATGCGCCACACGGTAAACGCGGGGCCTACACCTCATGGATTCAAACCACGGCGACGATGGGTTTGTTTTTGTCGCTGCTGGTGATTCTGGGCACACGCACGCTGTTTGGTGAGGCTGAATTTGCCGCCACATATTGGCGCGTGCCGTTCATCCTCTCGATTGCGCTGTTGGGCGTGAGCGTGTGGATTCGCATGAGCATGAACGAATCGCCGGCCTTCAAGAAGATGAAGGAAGAGGGCAAAACCTCGAAGGCGCCGCTCACCGAATCCTTTGGCCAGTGGAAGAACCTCAAGGTGGTGATTCTGGCCCTGTTTGGCTTGGTGGCTGGCCAGGCGGTGGTGTGGTATTCGGGCCAGTTTTATGCGCTGTTTTTCTTGCAGAGCGTGCTCAAGGTGGATGGCTCAACGGCCAACATCCTGATTGCGCTCAGTTTGTTGATCGGCACACCGTTCTTCGTGGTGTTTGGCACGCTGTCGGACAAGATCGGCCGTAAGCCCATCATTATGGTGGGGCTGCTGCTGGCGGCACTCACGTATATGCCGTTGTTCAAGCTGCTCACCGAAGCGGCCAACCCCGATATGGCGCGGGCTCAGGCCAGTGCGCAGATCGTGGTGTCGGCTGATCCGGCGCAGTGCTCGTTCCAGGGCAACCCGGTGGCGCGCGAGGTGGATTTCTTTACCTCGTGCGATATCGTCAAGCGCACGCTGGCACAGGCGTCGGCCAGCTACACCACGGTGGATGCGCCCGCCGGCAGCGTGGCCAGCGTGAAGATCGGCGATAAAGAGATCCTTGCGCTCAACGCCACGCTGATGGCGGGCGGGCACAAGTTTGAGAAAGACAGCGCCGACAAGATTGCAGCCTTTAAGAAGGATGTGGCCGGCGCGATGAAGGCGGCAGGCTATCCAGCCAAGGCCGACCCCGAGAAGATGAACAAGCCGCTGATCGTGGCCATTCTTTCGGTGCTGGTGATCTACGTAACGATGGTCTACGGCCCGATTGCGGCGATGCTGGTTGAAATGTTCCCGACCCGCATCCGCTACACCTCAATGAGCCTGCCGTATCACATCGGTAACGGCTGGTTTGGCGGCCTGATGCCCACGATTGCTTTTGCGATGGTGGCGCAAAACGGCAATATCTACTACGGCCTGTGGTATCCGATCGGTATTGCGGTGCTCACGTTGGTGATCGGCGTGCTGTTTGTGCGCGAAACAAAAGATGTGGATATCTTCCACGCCGATTGAGGTTGATTGTGTGATCGCTTAGCTTTTAACCGCTCAACCACTTAAACAGCCCCCGCGTGGGGCTGTTTGTTTTGGGGGATGCGATCAGATCAGTGCAGTGCGTGTTGCAGCCGCAGTTGCACGGGGCAGTGATCCGAGAGTTGCAGCCGGGCAGCTTCATCGTTGTCGTAGGTGATGCGCTGCCACGTTTGGCCGGTGCTGCGTGTGGCGAGGCCCGCGCCGATGAGCACATTGTCGATGGGCTCGCGGGGCTGGGTGTCGGTGGCTGAACACTTGATGTGCGTTTGCCCTTGCGAGCCGCGCTGGAGGGTCGCACCCACGGGCACGCCATCGCTGATGGCGTTGAACACGGCGTTGGGCTGCGCCGGATCGGTGCCGGCAGGCAGCAGGGCGTCGCGTTCGAGCCGTCGGTTGAAATCGCCCAGGATGGCGTAGGCCGTGCCCTCTTGTGCGCGCTCATCGACCCAGCGCGCCAGCACGGGCACTTGCTGGCGCAGTTTGATGCAGGGGGCGTAGCGGCTGTTTTGCAGCGCGCCGGTGGAGCACCCGCTTTTGAGGTGCACGGCGAGCAGGCGCACGGCTTGCGGGGTGTCGGGGTAGAGCGTGAGATCGGCCCCGGCGCGCGAAGTGCCGTCGGGATCAAGCGCTGCCAGCTCGGCGTTGCAGCGATAGGGGATGCCGCTGCGGATGGCAAAGCCGACTTTTTGCGGGTGGGCGCGGCTCACAAAGCAATCGAGCGCCCAGCCTTGGCGAAAAACCAGGGCGGCAGCGTCGGGGCCGTCGACCTCTTGCAGCGCCACCACGTCGGCCTCGATGCGCTCGGCCACGCGTGCCAGGGCGTCGAGATCAGCGGCGGTGCGGCGTGGCACGGGAGCGTGTCCGGGGGTGCAGGGGATGGCGCGCTCGTTGCTGCGTGGCTGGTGTGCGCGGTTGCAGTGCGGCAGCAACGCATCGTAGGTTTGTGGCGTCATGAGCCATTCGAGGTTCCAGCTGGCGAGCGTGAGATCGCGTGCGGTGGCCGGTTGCGGCGGGGTGGGCGGCACGGGCGGTGTGGCCGGATCAGCCAGTGCCAAAGTGGCCGCCCGCAGCGCACCATAGTGCCCGGCCAGCCCGGCGGGCAGGGCGCGATCCCATGAGCCATACATCGGGTTGGGCAGCACGAACCAGCGCTGCCCCAGCAGTTTGGCGCTGGCTGCACTCAGGGCCGCATCCGTGCCGGCGCGCAAGGCCTGGGCCTGCTGGGCCGGCATGAAATCTTGCAGATCGTCGCCCAGCATCATCACGATGCGATAGCGCTGCGCCACGGCTTGTCGGCGCGTTGTTTTGTCGCCTGCCCACTCGGGTCTTTCGTTGCGCAGCAAAACGGCTTGTGGATCAGCGCCGCGCGGAAACCCCAGCGCCTTGAGGTTGCTCATCGTGGCCGCTTTGGCCGGGCAGGGGGTGGATGCGGTGAGGGGCGTTTCGCAGGCGCGGTTGCTGATATAAAAAATCTTGGCGCCCGATTGGCTCACCGCTCGCGCAAACGCCAGGGCGCCCGGCACGGCTCGCGCCTCGCGCAAGGCCAGCCATTGGCGCCATAGGGCTTCGCTGAAGGGCTGCCCCTGTTGCACCAGATAGGCCTGAAAGGCGCTGTTGTCGATCATTGTTTCGTCGAGATCGACGATCACCGCCGGCGGACGTTGCGCGTAGCCGCCGGCCTGCTGCTGCTCGAGCGAGGCGCTGCCCGGCGTGGCCAGGGCGGGCTTGAGATGCTCGTGCGCCATCCGAAAGATCAGCGCGGTGTTGAAGCGGTATTCGTGCGCGGTTTGCATCCACAGCGTGCTGCCCAGCCCCTCGCGCCCCACCATGGGTGGCGGCTCGCTGGGCTGCGGATTGGGCATGGGTTGCGATGCAGCCGGCAACGCCATCACAACAGCAAGCAGGGCCAACGAAAACCGGGTGGGCAGAGTGGGCAGATGGCGCATGGTGGGTGTCCGTGGGTGTGTATGTGTGGCGGGTGGCGGGTGGCGATGCTAGGGTAACGATGCGTGTGCGAGATCCCATCCCTAAGAGCGGCTTGACCTTTTTGCAGGGCAGACATCAACGAGGATCAGCAGAGGATCAGCGGGGCTTTTATAGTGGGCGCGACGCATTCGGCCCCTGGGCCTTTTTTATGAGGATTCGTGATGCCTGCTGTGCTTGCCCGTGGGGTGCTTTTGCGGCGCTGCGCCGTGCTGTTGTGGCCGATGGTGATGGCGCTGTCGGGGCCGTCCGTGCTGGCCGCGTCCCAAGCGCCGCTGGCACAGCTTGATGCACACACCGGCGGCATCAGCAGTTACCGGCTGCCCAACGGCTTCAAGATCATCCTTGCCCCCTATCCCTCGGCGGCCACCGCGCGCATCGAGCTGCTCGTTAAAACAGGCAGCAAGCTCGAAGGCTATGGCGAAACCGGCATGGCGCATCTGCTCGAACACATGCTCTTTAAGGGCGCGGGCGCGCGCGCCAGCATCAAGAGCGATCTCACTGCGCTGGGCGCGAGCTGGAACGGCACCACCACGGCTGATCGCACCAACTACTTCGAGGTGGTGGCTGCCGAGCCCGACAAAATCGATGCGGCGGTGGCGATCGAGGCCGACCGTTTTTTGCGCGCCCGCTTTACGGCGCAAGATCTCAAAAGCGAGATGACCGTGGTGCGCAACGAGTTGGAGCGCAACGACTCCAACCCCGACAGCGTGGTGATGCGCGCCCTGCAGCGGCAGAGTTGGTTTTGGCACGGCTATGGCCGCCCCACCATCGGCGCGCGCAGCGATATCGAAGACGCGCCCTTCGCGGCGCTGCAGGCCTTTCATCGCAAACACTACCGCCCCGACAACGCGGCCCTCATCGTTACAGGGCGCTTCGATGCCCGCCGCGTGTTGCAGTTGGCCAGCCGCTTGTTTGCCTCGGCCCGCAGCCCGGCAGATGCACCCATTGCGAGCTGGACGCGCGAAGAATCGCGCCCCATCACCAACCGCAGCGAGCTGGTGCTGTCCGCCAGCCGCACGCTGGTGGCCAGCGGCTGGAAGCTGCCCGGCGCGCTCGACCGCCAAACCTACGCGCTTGATCTGGGTGCCAACGCCATCTGTGCGGGCGATTGGGGCTCGCTGCGCAAAGATCTCGTGATCGAGCGCAAACAGGCGATCAGCGCCTTTTGTGGCGCGGATATCCACCGCGATTACGGCCTCTTCATCGCCATGGCAGCCGCCGACAAGGCGGCCGATGCGCAGGCACTGTCGCAGACGCTGCACGCGCACCTCGAAGCTGCTGCGCGCCAGGGCATCACCGCTGCGCAACTCGATCGGGCGCGGCAAGAAGAGCGCACCGCCCATGAGCGCATCGAAAACGATCACGAAGCGCTGGCCGCGCAGCTCTCATCGGCTGAGGTGGCGGGCGATTGGCGGCTGTATTTTTGGCGCCGCGATCTGGTGAACAGCATTACCGTTGATGAGGCCAACGCCGCATTGCGCACCTGGATCGTCGCCCCCAACCGCAGCGATGTGCTGCTGCGCCATGCCGATGGCGTGAGCGCGCCCGTGCTGCCTCGCACCGTGGGCAACGCAGCTGCGTTGGTGGCCGATCAGCAATGGCCGCCCGTGGCCAAACTCAGCGATCCCATCCCCACCTCGGCCAGCGAGCTCGCGCGTGCCACGCAAGAGGTGGCGCTGGGCGATGCGCGGGCCCGGGCGCGCCTGATCAGCCGTCGCACCCAGGGCGATCTGGGATGGATTGAATTTGCCAACGATTACGGCAACGAAACCGCCTTGCGCGGGCGCAACGTGGCCTGCGGCATCGCCAGCAGCCTGATGGCCTACGGTGGTGGCGGGCTCTCGCGCGATCAGCTCAGCGCCCGCATGGCCGAGCTCAAAGCCGAGTGGTCGATGAGCCTGGGCGGTATCCAGCTTGAAGCCCCGCGCGACACCATCGACACCGCGTGGGATGTGCTGCTTGCAGCCTGGGCAGCGCCGGCTCTGCCGCCGGCTGAGTTCGATCGGCTCAAAGCGGCTGCGGTAGCGGGCATCGAGCGCGCCATGAAAGAGCCCGCCGCCGTGGCCAGTGCCGAGGCGGCGCAGCGCTTTGACAACTACCCCGACGGCCATCCCGCCAAGCCGCGCTCGCTCGAGCAGCAACTCGCTCAGGCGCGTGCTGTCAGCCTCGACGATGTGCAAGCCTGTGTGCGTGATTTTTTGGGTGTATCGCAAGTGCGGTTGGCGCACGTGGGGCGCTTTACGCCCGACGATGTGCGTGCCACCTGGGCCAAGCTGGCCCGCCAGCCCGCCGCCCGCATCCCCTACGAACGTGTGCGCGTGCCCGATGCGCCCATGGCGGTCGACACCCAACCCATCACCGTGGCGCTGCCCGACAAACCCAACGCCACCGTCAGCGGCATGACGCTGATTGCGCTGCGCGACGATCACCCCGATTTTCCGGCGCTGCGGCTGGCCATCAAGGCTTTGGGCGGGGATGCCGACAGCCGCATCTGGCAGCGTCTGCGCGAAAAAGAAGGCCTGGCCTATGGCGCCGGAGTCAGCCTGATGGGCAGCACCTTCGAGGCGCGCAGCGCCGTTGCGTTATCGGCCACGGCGGCATCTGGCCAAGCCGAAGTGGCGCTGGCCAGCCTGCAAGACGAATGGCAGCGCGCCCTCAATAAGGGGTTTGACAGCGCCGAGATCGAGCGTGTTAAACGCGCTTGGCTGCAAGAGCGCAAAAACAGCCTGCGCGCCGAAGAGGGCTATGCCGGCAGCTTGGCGCACGGGCTCTACTCAGGGCGTGATTACGCCTGGCTGGCTGCTTACGACGCGCGCATCGCACAGGTGAGCGCCGAGCAGGCCAGCGCTGCGCTGCGCAAATACCTGGGCACCGCACCGATGCTTTGGATGATCGGCAAAGGCAGCGTCGCCCAAAAATAAAAAACCCGGGCGGTGCGTGAGCGGTATCACGCATCAACCCGGGCGATTGTGAGCGGGCATTGAGCGCCCGCTGCGATCACTTTTTCTTGAGCGACAGCACCCAGCTCACCAACTGTTTGGCTTCGGCCTCGGTAACGCCATTGGGCGGCATCGGCACTTGGCCCCAGGCGCCTACGCCGCCTTTGATGACCTTCTGGGCCAGCTTGTCGGCGGCATCTTTTTGGCCGGCGTATTTGGCCGCAACGTCCTGGAACGCCGGGCCCACCAATTTTTTGTCGATGCCGTGGCAGCCCAGGCAGCTCTTCTTTTGGGCCAGCTCTTGGTTGGCGAACGCGGGAGCCGCGAGCAAAGCAGCAGCAACAAGAGTCAGAAGGGTTTTCATGATGTCCTTTCAGCGAGGGGAGTGGTTCACAATGAACCGCAATCGGCGGCCGGCCACGCGGCGCGGTGCCGCGCAGATTCTATAGATGCGGTCTGCGCTGCCGATATCACGATATCGGTCGATGAGGCCGCTTGTTTACCCCGTTCACAACGTGAGGATGCTGCCATGTGGTTTGTCGGGCTGGGCGTGTTGTTGCTCGTGCTGAAATTGCTCGAATTCGGCCCCGTTGCCGGATTGTCGTGGGGCTGGGTGCTGGCCCCCTTTGGTGGTGCCGTGGCCTGGTGGGCCTGGGCCGATTCAACCGGCTACTACCAGCGCAAAACGATGGAAAAACTCGATGCCAAGCGCGTTGAGCGGCGCACCAAAAACCTCGACGCACTCGGCATGGATCACAAAGGTCGCCGGCGCTGAACGATGCGCGCTCAGTGCGGCAGCAGCGGCCCGCATGCGATGCCGCGTGATCCGGTGAGGATGTCAGTGGGGCGCAATCCATACACCTGCCGGATCGAGTGGCTGAAATAGCTCGAATCGGGATAGCCCAGGCTGTGCGCAATGTGGGTCAGGCTGTCGTGGCTGGCGGCGTGTGTGAGCATCAGCCGGGCACGTTTCCAGATCCGAAAGTGGCGGTAGCTCGCCCGCGCCTCGGCCTTGAAGAGATGCAAAAAACGCGAGAGCGACAAACCACAGTGGCGGGCGGCCTCGGCAGCCGACCATTCGGCAGACGCATCGTGGCGCAGAGCCGAAACCAGATGGTGGATGCGCTCATCAAGGCGTCGTCGGGGCAGTGTGCAGGCGGCATAAAACGCGTCGCGGCGATCCAGTGAGAGGGTGCCGTCTTCATCGCCAGCCAGGGCGTTGCCCAGCTGCCTGAGCCACCCCCACGGCAATTGCTCGGGCACCAGCGCCGCCAAACGCTGGGCTTGCGGCCAGTGGGCCAGATCGAGGTATTCGGGCTCGATCAGCAGGCAGCAGATCCAATCGTTGCTGCAATACACCGTGTGTGGCGCATAGGCCGGCACCACCACCAATGGCGCACTCATCGAGCCGTGCCCAGCCGCGCTCACCGTGATCGATGCCGATGGCGAGGCATACAGCGTGATGCTGCCCAGCCGGCGCTCGCGTGGGCGCCCCAGCCGACCGCAGTAGAGCACGCGATCGGCATCCATCAACAAAAGCTTGCGCGCTACCGCTTCGGGGCGGGCGCCATGCATCGGGCAAGAGGCTGGCATGCGCCCATTGGATGACGCAGCCCGCGCGGTGCCCATCGGGAAATCCTGCAAGGGAAAGTCTGCCCCGTCTGCGCTGTCCTCGCTGTCTGCCGCAGCCAGTTTTCGCAAGCCACCCGTTTGGCGCCCCGCTATGGTTTGGCCGCTGTCTTATCCCTGTGGTGTTTTTTCTCCAGACAAGGAGTGGCCAATGAAAAAACTGTCGAACGCGGTGTGTCGCCGCATCAACCGCTGGATGTTGGGCGCCGCGCTGCTGGCCGGCGGCGCGCTGGCTCATGCCGATACGGTGGTGTTTGAAGATTCGACCGGCAAAGTCGTGAACTCGGCGCTCAGCGTGGGCGGCACCAGCTACAGCGTTGATTGGTATTTGCCCAGCGGCACCGCCAGTGCCCTGATCAATGTGCAGCACGGGTTCTCGCGCGGGTGCGGCAATTTGCGAGACACCTCAAAACGCATGATGGCCAATGGCCTGATGGTGCTGTGCATCAATGCAGATATGTCGGGCGGCGCACCTGCTTTGGCCGAAACCCTGGGCAACGCCTTGGTGGGCGGCCAGATCACGACGCCCGATGGGCGCCAGCTTCCGGATCGCATCATCGTGGGGGGGCATTCGGCGGGCGGGCACTTTGCCACGCGGCTGGGCTGGAAGCTCAATCAGATCGCGCCCCATCGTTTGCTGGGTGCAATCTTGTTCGATCCCGTGGCAGCGGGGGGCTTCACCGATAACCTCGTGGCGATCTCTGGCGCGGGCGCGCGCCCCGTGTATGCCATCACCTCAAACAGCAGCCTGTGCAACCAGTTCAACAACGCTTATGGCGCATTGCGGCAGATTCGATCTGCTGCCCTTGCCAGCGGGCGTGATGGCTTCGTCGGTTTGCAGCTCAAATCGTGGTCGACCCACGTTGATTCAGAGGGCAACAACACCAACCTCATCGGCTATGCCGCTTGCCTGCAAAGCCCGCCCAAGAGCTACAACACCGGCTATCTGCGCGATCTGTCGAGCCAATGGGCCTTCGATCTGGCCAACGGTGTAAAAATGCCCACCGCTTACCCAGGCGGCAGCTACGTCAATGCCTTGCTCAACGGCAAGTGGGCGACGCTGATCCAATAGACCGCATTCGGTCGCACGGTTGTATCGGGCCGGTGGCTGATGCGCCGGCCCTTTTTCTTTGCCTCGCCTCATGTTGATTCACCCCCAATTCGATCCGGTTGCCCTCAAAGTTGGCCCGCTGGCTGTGCACTGGTATGGGCTGATGTATCTGATCGGCTTTGTGCTGTTTTTGTGGCTGGGCAACCGGCGTTTGCGGCAAGCGCCTTTTGCCAGCCGGGGGTGGCAGCCGCGTGATCTCGAAGATCTGCTGTTTTTTGGCGTGCTCGGCGTGGTGTTGGGCGGTCGATTGGGCTATGTGCTGTTTTACAAGCCGGCGCATTTTTTGTCGCACCCGGCCGAGATCTTTGCGGTGTGGCAGGGCGGCATGGCGTTTCATGGCGGGCTGCTGGGGGTGATTGCAGCCATGGCGGTGTTCGCCGTGCTGCGCAAACGCCATTTTTTTGATGTGGCCGATCTGGTGGCGCCATGTGTGCCGCTGGGGCTGGCGATGGGGCGGTTGGGCAACTTCATCAACGGCGAGCTGTGGGGGCGGGCCGCCGAGGCCTCACTGCCGTGGGCGATGGTGTTTCCGCAGGCGCAAGATGGCGGGGTGTTGCGCCATCCTTCGCAG
>CAZUCW010000085.1:0-11291 GCA_964618825.1 uncultured Aquabacterium sp. | reverse complement strand
GCCGTGCTCGGCGCGGACAAGGTCTTTGCGACCAACACCTCGACGCTGCCGATCAGAGGCCTGGCGCAGGCCAGCAGCCGGCCTAGGAACTTCATCGGCCTGCACTTCTTCAGCCCGGTGGACAAGATGCCGCTGGTGGAGATCATCGTCGGCAAGGAAACGTCCGACGAGACGCTGGCGCGCGGCTTCGACTATGTGCTGCAGATCGGCAAGACGCCCATCGTCGTCAACGACAGCCGGGGTTTTTACACTTCGCGCGTGTTCGCCACCTATGTGATGGAAGGCATCGCCATGTTGGCCGAAGGCGTGCACCCGCGCTCGATCGAAGTGGCAGGCCTCAAGGCCGGCATGCCTATGCCGCCGCTGGCGCTGCAAGATGAGGTATCGCTGAGCCTATCGCTGCATATCGGCGAGCAAACGCGCAAAGACCTCGCTGCCGAGGGCAAAACAATGCCCGATCACCCCGGCTTTGCCGTGCTGGTGAACGTGGGCGCCACACACGGCCGCGTTGGCAAAAAAGCCGGCAAAGGTTTTTACGATTACAACGGCAAAGAGAAGTCGCTGTGGCCCGAGTTGACGCAGCTGTATCCGCCCAAAGCCGAGCAGCCCGCTCAGCAAGAGCTGATGGATCGCATGATGTTCATCCAAGCCAACGAGGCCGCGCGCTGCTACCAAGAGCAGGTGGTGCGCTCGGTGGCCGACACCAACATCGGCTCGATCTTTGGCTGGGGCTTTGCACCGCACCAAGGGGGCGCGCTGCAGTTCATCAACGCGATGGGCGCCAAGGCGTTTGTTGAGCGTTCACGCGAGCTGGCGAAGCGCTATGGCGCTCGTTTTGAGCCAGCAGAGGTTGTGGTGAAACAAGCCGCTGAAGGCGGGTGTTTTAAGGATGTGCGATGAGCGAGATCAGCAATACCTCGGGGTTTGTTGAGTATTTCAACGAAACCCACAACATCGCGCGCCAGACCGCCCGGCGTTTCATCACCAGCGAGGTGCTGCCGCACATTGCCGAGTGGGAAGAAGCAGGCAGTTTTCCGCGCGACATCTACACACGGGCCGCCGCCACCGGCTTGCTGGGCGTGGGCCATCCCGAGGCCGTGGGCGGCGCGGGCGAGGCCGACATCTTTCTCAAGGTGGCTCTCAGCGAAGAGCTCATGCGCAGCACCTCGGGAGGCTTCGTGGCCAGCCTGGGTTCGCTCGATATCGGCCTGCCTCCGGTGTGGCGTGTGGGCGCCGAGGCCATCAAAAACAAGGTGATTCCGGGTGTGCTGGCGGGCGAAAAAATCATCTCGCTGGCCATCACCGAGCCCAGTGGGGGATCAGATGTCGCCAACCTCAAAACGCGCGCCGTGCGCGATGGCGATCACTACGTTGTCAACGGTGCAAAAACGTTCATCACCTCGGGCACGCGCGCCGATTACGTTACCGTGGCCGTGCGCACAGGCGAGCCGGGCTACATGGGGGTGTCGCTGCTGCTCGTCGAGCGCGGCACGCCGGGTTTCAGCGTGGGGCGCAATCTCAAAAAAATGGGCTGGTGGGCCAGCGATACCGCCGAGCTGTTTTTTGAAGATTGCCGTGTGCCGGCGGCCAACCTGCTGGGGCCCGAAAACTCGGGCTTCTTCACGATCATGATGAACTTCCAGGCCGAACGACTCAGCCTGGCCATCATGGCCTACATGACAGCGCAGATCGCGCTCGAGCAGTGCCTCGATTACGTGAAGGTGCGCGAAACCTTCGGCAAGCCGCTGTCCAAGCATCAGGTGATTCGCCACAAACTCGCCGAAATGGCCACGCGGGTGGATGTGGCGCGCGAGTACACCTACCGCTGCGCCGCACGCATGGCGGCGGGCAAAGAGGCCATCCGCGAGGTATCGATGGCTAAAAACACGGCCACCAGTGTTTGCGATTACGTTACCCACGAGGCCGTGCAGATCTTTGGCGGCATGGGCTACATGCGCGAATCAGTGGTTGAGCGCTTGTATCGCGACAGCCGCATCCTCTCAATCGGCGGCGGCACACACGAGATCATGAACGAGATCATCGCCAAGCAGATCGGCCTGTGATGAGCGCTGCGCCTTCGTCTGATCTGCCCACACCGTTGTCTGGCCTGTTGGGCGGTGTGCGCATCATCGATCTCAGCCGCAACCTGCCTGGCCCCTTTGCCACGCGCATGCTGGCCGATCTGGGCGCTGAGATCATCAAGATCGAGCCCCCCGAGGGGGACCCGGCCCGGGCGCTGGGCACGCTGTTCGCCTCGCTCAACCACGGCAAAGAAAGCCGTCGCATCGATTTCAAGAGCGAGGCCGATCGCACCACGCTGCGCGAGTGGATACGCACTGCCGATGTGGTGATCGACAGCTTTCGCCCCGGGGTGCTTGCTGCGTTGGGGCTCGATTTCGCCAGCCTCGTTGTGCAGCAGCCCCGGCTCGTGATGTGCTCGATCACCGGCTACGGGCAAAGCGGCCCTTGGGCGCAGCGGGCTGGGCACGATCTCAACTTCATGGCGATGTCGGGCGCGCTTGATCAAATGCGTTTGCCCGGCGGCGAATTGCCCATGCCCAACGTGCAGTGGGGTGATCTGGCCGGCGGCAGCGCGCTGGCCTGCATTGCAGTGCTCTCGGGTGTGCTGCACGCGCAGCGCACCGGGCGCGGCGTGCATCTCGACACCAGCATGGCCCACGGCCTGCACAGCCTCTTGGTGATGCCTCAGGCCACCGGGCCGATGATGGCGGCGCTGCTGGGACGGCATCCCGGCCCGGGCGAAGACATGCTCTCAGGCGTGCTGCCCTGCTACCGGCTGTATCGCACTGCCGATGCGCGCCATCTCGCTGTGGGAGCGCTTGAGCACAAATTTTGGGCGCTGGCCTGCCAGGGCTTTGAGCACCCCGATTGGGCTGCTCAGCATTGGCAACGCGGGTTGTTGCCAGGCTCGGCAGGCAGCGCCGCCCTGATCGATGCCGTGGCGCAGCTCGTGGCGTCGCAGCCGCTGGCCGTGTGGCGTGAGCGCTTTGAGCCGCTTGATGCGTGCGTCACCCCCGTGTTGACGCTGGATGAGGCTGCGGCACATGCCCTGTTTACCCGCCGTTTGCCCTCAGCGTGGAGCATGATGAGCGGGCTTGAAGGGTGATGGAGGGTAAACACTCCCCTAAGCCAAGGGGGGGGTGGCCTTTCTAAATGAAACATCACTGGTTTGTCACACAAAAAATGTTGAATATGTGAACGTGGCTCCGTTTGTGCGCTTGTGCTTTCGTGTGTCACATTTTTGTTCCAGGATTTTTATCAATACACACAGGTCGGGAGTCCTTATGAAACCCTTCGCAAAACTGTTTGCTGCGGGCGTTGCGGCCCTGGCACTGGCGCCGCTGGCGGCGTCGGCAGCCACGCTGCGGCCCTACGACATCGACAAAGAGCAAACCACGCTCACCCGCGCGGGTTCGTTCGTCGAAAAATACATGTACGTGCTCGATGGGCGCGATTTCGATAACAACCTGGCTGATGTGGCGTTTGCGTTGACCGAGTTGAAGCTGGGGTCGGCAATCGATATCAATTTCGGCAGAGAAAGCGTGCCGGGCGTTGTGTTCTCGCGCGATTTTGCGGGCACGAGCGTGTTGTGGTCGGGCACGCCCACTTCGGGTGCTTGGCCGGCGGATCACCTGAGCGTCGACACCTTCCGTGTCGATGTGCCGGTGTTCTACCTCACGATCACGGGCAATGCCATTGGCACGTCGATCAACCATGGCTCGTATTCGTTTGAGATCACGGCCATGCCGGCGGTGCCTGAGCCTTCGTCGGTGGCCTTGAGCCTCGCAGGGTTGGGTGTGCTGGGCTGGGTGGCTTCGCGCCGTCGCCGTTCGGTCTGATGGCAGCGCGGGCCGCGTGCGGCCCGGCTGTATCGAGAGGCGCTTCTCTTTTTTGAGAGGCGCTTTTTTTATTGGTGCGGTGGCTTTTTTCTTTTGTGGATGTCGCCGGGGTTGACGCAGGCTGTGGGTGCGTTGATTGCCCTGCCGCAGAGTGGGGGCGGGAGAGGCGCTGTCGGTGTGTGCCCCTGATTGACGCTGCCGGGGTGCTCGCGGCATCCTTGGCGGATCGCGCTGTCGGAGCTGCCCGGGTGCGGTGGGCATCGGGGATGCCGTGTGGGGCAGCGGCAGAGCCAGGAGCAGCGCATGAACCGTCCGTTGATGAGTGTGGTGTCGACCACCGAGGTGGCCCAGGGGGGCGGGGTGGCTGAGGCCGATCCGACGCTGATGCAGCGCGTGTTTGATGCGCAACAGGCCACGGCACTGGCTTGGCGTCGATCGGCGGCGTCTGAGCGCATTGCACGCATCGAGCGGCTGCGCGAGCGCCTGCTGGCGCATCGCGAGGCGCTGTACGAGGCGTTTGCGCAAGATTTTCATAAGCCACGCGTCGAGGTGGATGGCACCGAGATCATCCCGACGCTTGATGAGGCACGCCACACCATCTCGCATCTCAAGCGCTGGATGCGGCCGGTGCGGGTGCGGGCCACGCAGCTCACCCTGGGCAATTCGGCCTGGGTGCAATACCAGCCGCGCGGACGCAGCCTGATCATTGCGCCCTGGAACTATCCGCTGTATCTGTTGTTCGGGCCACTGATCTCGGCGCTGGCGGCGGGCAATCCGGTGATCCTCAAGCCCTCTGAGCTGGCGCCCCGGGTGTCGGCGGTGATGGCGCGTATCGTGAGCGAGGCGTTTGCGCGCGAAGAGGTGGCGTTGTTTGAGGGCGCGTTGCAAACATCGCAAGAGTTGCTGTCCAAGCCTTTTGATCACATTTTTTTTACGGGCTCACCTGCTGTGGGCAAGATCGTGATGGCCGCTGCGGCCAAACATCTGGCCAGCGTGACGCTTGAGCTGGGCGGCAAATCGCCCACCATCGTTGATGAAACAGCCGATGTGCAAAAGGCTGCCGAAACAATCATGTGGGGCAAATTTTTGAACAGCGGCCAGACGTGTGTGGCGCCCGATCATCTGTATGTGCACGAATCGGTGAAGGCTGATTTTTTGGCTGCATGCAAGCGGGTGCTCGATGAGCGCTATGGCAAAACACCTGAGGCGCGCAAGGCCAGCCGCGATTTCACGCACGTGATCAATGCGCGGCACACGCATCGCGTCAGCCAGTTGTTGTCGGACGCCGTGGCGCGTGGCGCCGAGGTGCTGGTGGGCGGTGAGGTGGATGCATCAATGAACTACATCGCACCTACGCTGCTGGCCGGGGTGCCGGCTGAGGCTGAGATCATGGGCGAAGAGATTTTTGGGCCGCTGCTGCCGATCATCGGCTATACGCAGCTCGATCAGGTGCTGGCCCAGATCAACGCCCAGCCCAAGCCGCTGGCGCTGTATCTCTGGAGCCGGCGTCAGCCCACCATTGATCGCGTGCTTACCGACACCAGCTCGGGCGGGGTGTGCGTGAACCACTGCATGGTGCATGTGGCACACGGCAACCTGCCGTTTGGCGGTGTCAACAACTCGGGGCTGGGGAGCGCGCACGGCATCTTTGGCTTTAAGGCGTTTTCGCACGAGCGCGGTGTGTTGCGCAGCGGGTGGCTCAATACGATCAAGATGTTTTTTCCGCCCTACACGGCGGGGCGCGCACGGCTGGTGAGTGCGTTGTCGAGCTGGCTGGCGCGCTGAGCTCAAGAGTGGCTGTGAGGCCGCAGGCGTGTCAGTGGCGCTCCCACACGGCGGCAAAGAAGCCGTCGGTGCCATGGCGGTGCGGCCACAGGCGCAGCGCATCGCCCTGCACCAGCTCAGCGGCGCGCTCAACGCCCGCACGCTGCAGGATCTCTTGCGCAGGCAGCGGGGCAAAGTCGGGGTGGGCCGTTGTGAAGGCTTGCGCGATGGTTTCGTTTTCGTCGGCCAGCAGGCTGCAGGTGGCGTAAACCAGCCGTCCGCCGGGTTTGAGCAGCCGGGCTGCGCTGTCAAGGATGGCGCTTTGCTTGGCTTGCAGCTCAGTGATGGCCTTGGGCGATTGGCGCCATTTGAGATCGGGATTGCGCCGCAACGTGCCCAGGCCTGAGCAGGGGGCATCGACGAGCACGCGATCGACCTTGCCGCTCAGGCGTTTGATGCGGTCGTCGCGCTCGTGTGCGATCTGCGCAGGGTAGACGTTGGACAGCCCGCTGCGCGCCAGCCGGGGTTTGAGCGCATCGAGCCGGTGGCCCGATACATCAAAGGCATACAGCCGCCCGGTGTTGCGCATCATGGCGCCCAGGGCCAGGGTTTTGCCGCCGGCGCCGGCGCAGAAATCAACCACCATCTCGCCGCGCTTGGCTTGTGTGAGCAGGGCGAGCAGCTGGCTGCCTTCGTCTTGCACTTCAACCTCGCCGCGAGTGAACACGTCGAGTTTGTTGATCGAGGGTTTGCCGGCGAACCTCAACCCCCAGGGCGAGTAGGGCGTGAGAGCGGCTTCGAGGCCGGCGGCCTGCAGGGCGGCCAGGGCGCTATTGCGGTCGGTTTTGAGCGTGTTGACGCGCAGATCGAGTGCGGCGCTTTGGTTGAGGCTGCCCACCAGCGGCCAGAAGTCGTCGCCCAGTGCGTTGCGCAGGGCCTGTGCCAGCCACTCGGGCAGGTTATGGCGTTGCGCATCGGGCAGGGTTTGTCGATCGATTTGGGCGCAGTTGTCGAGCCACGCCTGTTCGGGGGCACTCAGAGCGCCGCGCAAGAAGCCGACGTTGCCGTGCCAGGCCAGGATGGCCAAGCGACGCTCAAGTGGGCCTGAGCCGCTTTGCGCGAGGTTTTGCAGTAGCGTGCGCTCGCGCAGCACGGCATAGACGGTTTCGGCCAGCGTGGCGCGCTCGCGTGGGCCCAGTGTGCGGTGCTGCCGAAAAAATCCTGACACCACGGCGTCGGCCGGGGCGTCGAGCTTGAGCACCTCACGCAGCAGCGTGGTGGCGAGATCGAGAAGGGCCTTGGGATGCATGGGTCGTGGGTTCAGGGATCGATCATTGGGCGATCAGTTGGCGTTGGCGCAAAACACGAGCTGGGCTTCGCCGCCGAGATGGGTGACGCGGTCGCCCTCAATGCGCAGTGCGTCTTCGATGAGCCAGCGCACGGCGAGCGGGTAGATGTGGTGTTCTTGCTTGAGCACGCGCGCGGCCAGATCGGATTCGCTGTCGGTGGGCAATATCGGCACGACAGCCTGGATGAGGATGGGGCCGTGATCGAGTTCGGGGGTTACCAGGTGCACCGTAGCGCCGGCAAGTTTGCAGCCGGCCTCGATGGCGCGTTGGTGTGTGTGCAGGCCCGCAAACGCCGGCAACAACGAGGGGTGGATGTTGATGAGGCGCCCCGCATAGCGCTGCACAAAACCGGCTGTGAGGATGCGCATGAAGCCGGCGAGCACCACCACATCGGGGGCGAAGCCGTCGATCACGCGGGCGAGCTCGGCATCAAAGGCCTCGCGGCTGTCGAACGTTTTGTGATCGACCACCGCCGTGGCGATGCCATGCGTGGCGGCAAAGGCCAAGCCCGAGGCGTCGGGCTTGTTGCTGATCACGGCGGCCACACGTGCGGGCCAGCCTTGCGCGGTGCAGGCGCGCACGATGGCTTCCATGTTGGAGCCACGGCCCGAGATCAGGATGACGATGTTCTTCATGGGGCGGACAGTGTAGCCGTGCGGTTTGAGCGCGACGGCGATAATTCCGTGCATGACAGCACGCGTTCTCACCGGCATCACCACCACCGGCACTCCCCATCTCGGCAACTACGTTGGCGCCATCCGCCCGGCCATTGCGGCCAGCCGCGAGCCGGGCGTTGAGAGTTTTTTCTTTCTGGCCGATTACCACGCACTCATCAAGTGCGACGATCCCGCACGCATTGCGCGCTCGCGTCTCGAAATCGCCGCCACGTGGCTGGCAGCCGGGCTTGATACGGCGCGCGTCACCTTTTATCGGCAGAGCGACATCCCCGAGATCACTGAGCTCAATTGGCTGCTCACCTGTGTTACCGCCAAGGGCCAGATGAACCGTGCGCACGCCTACAAGGCTTCGGTGGATGTGAACGTGGCAGCGGGCGAAGATCCCGATGCCGGTGTAACGATGGGGCTGTATTGCTACCCCATCTTGATGGCGGCTGATATTTTGTTGTTCAACGCGCATCGCGTGCCCGTGGGGCGCGATCAGGTGCAACACATCGAGATGGCGCGCGATGTGGCGCAGCGTTTCAATCACCTCTACGGCCAGGGCCGCGAGCTGTTTGTGCTGCCCCATGCCGAGATCGAAGAAGGCGTGGCGACGCTGCCCGGGCTCGATGGCCGCAAGATGAGCAAGAGCTACGACAACACCGTGCCGCTGTTTGAGGGCGGCGCCAAGGCGCTCAAAGAAGCCATTGCCCGCGTGGTGACGGATTCGAAGCTGCCCGGCGAGCCCAAAGATCCCGAAGGCGCGCATCTCGTTGTTCTTCACGATGCTTTTGCCAGCGCGGTGCAGCGAGAGGCGTTCCGTGCTGATTTGATCAGCGGGCTGGGCTGGGGCGAGGCCAAGCAACGGGTGGTGGATGTGATCGAGGCGCATGTGGGGCCAATGCGTGAGCGCTACGCCGAGCTGATGGCGCGTCCGCAAGAGATCGAATCCGTGTTGCAAGACGGTGCACGCAAGGCGCGCTCGCTGGCCACGCCGTTGTTGGCCGAGTTGCGCCAGGCGGTGGGTTTGCGCACGATGGTGGCGCTGCCTCAGGCTGTGTCCCACAAAACCGTTGACGCTCGCCACGAGTTGCCGGTGTTTAAGCAATACCGCGAAGCCGATGGGCAGTTTTATTTCAAGCTCACGGCGGACGATGGCAGTGTGCTGCTGCAAAGCGCAGCTTTTGCTGAAGGGCGTGAGGCCGGGCAGTGGGTGAAGCGCTTTAAGGCCGAAGGTGCTGCGGCGCTCGATGGCGCGCCCGTAACGCTGGGCGCTGATCACGCGCGGGTGTGCGCAGCGTTGAGCACGCTGGTGGCCCACGAGGCCGAGCAGGCTGCAGCCAAGGCGGCCAAGGCCTGAGCCTTGGGTGGCGCCGACCGTGGCCGGCATTCACATCACCGATATCGAAGCCGCCATCAATTGGTGGCGCGAGCGCGAGCCTTCGCCCGATGGCATCGAGGCTTGCGAGCCCGTGCGCGCGTTGGCGCAGGTGTATGCGCAGATGAGCTATCGCCACGAAGCCCTGTGCGATGAAAACACACTGCCCGCTGCAGCGCGGCAGGCCTGGCTGGCCTGGTATGCCACCACGCCCGATACGCCCTGCATCGCCATTTGCTCGACGAGCCAGGGCGACGATCTTTGCAAAGGCTGTGGCCGCACGTTCGATGAGGTGCAGCGCTGGCCCGAGATGACGCCCGCTGCCAAACGTGCCGTGTGGCGCCGCATCACGCTTGAGGGCAGCGCATGGCGGTTTAACCGGTATGCCGATCGTGTGGCGGGGGGCGGCGATAAGGCAGCAGGGCTCGATATCTGGTGCTTTGCTTTCGATGCGGTGTCAGGCGATGTCGACGGAGCGTCTTACCTCGATCTGTTGAGCGTTGATGAGCGGTTGCGGTTAGAGCGTATGGCTTCGGGCCCGGCGCGGCGTGCGTTTGTGGCTGCGCGGGTGTTGCTGCGCACGGCGCTGTCGGCGGCGGTGCCGGGGTGTGCGCCGCAGCAGTGGCGGTTTGAGGCCGATGCACATGGCAAGCCGGGGCTGGCGGAGGGCGCGGGGTTGCCGGTTGAGGCAGCGGGGCTGGCGTTCAACCTCTCGCACACAGCCGGGATGGCCGTGTGTGCCGTTAGCCGCCATGCCGCGCGCGTGGGGGTGGATGTTGAACCGCTGCGTGTGATGCCTCGCGCCGGGGCGTTGGCCACGCGGTATTTCAGGGCCGACGAGGCCCAGGCCGTGCAGGCGTGCAGCGATGAGTTGCAGGCCTCAGAGCGCTTTTTGCGCTACTGGACGCTCAAAGAGAGTTTTGCCAAGGGCGTGGGCCAGGGGGTGTCGCTGGGCCTGAGCCGCTTTGCCTTTGCGCTGCAGGGCGCGCGTGCTCACGGTGCGGCGCCACGCGGCGTGCCCCTTGAGCTGGATCCATCGCTGGCCCACGAGGCGGGGCGCTGGTGTTGCGCACAGTGGCTGGATCCACGTGGTTTTGTGCTCGCTGCGTGCGCCGAGGTGGGTGCGCAGCCGCTCGCGCTGGCTTTGCGCATCTGGCACGCCAGGCCGTTGCATGAGGCGCGTCTGGTGTTCGATGCGCCGGTGTGCGTCGATAAAATCGAGCGATGAGCACGCCTGCCGATCACGATCACATCGCCTCTGACGTTTTGTCAGACACCCCCGACACCAAGCCCACCCACTTTTTGCGCGGCATCATCGACCGCGATCTTGAGCAGGGCGCCTATGCCAGCCGCCGCTGGGGCGGTTCGCCGGGTGATGCAGCCCATCATGAGGCTGGCGTCCCCGATCCGGCCAAGATTCGCACGCGCTTTCCGCCCGAGCCCAACGGTTATCTGCATGTGGGCCATGCCAAGAGCATCTGCCTTAACTTTGGCCTCGCACGCGATTACGGTGGCGTCTGCCACATGCGCTTTGATGACACCAACCCCGAGAAAGAAGAAAAAGAATACGTCGACGCCATCCTCGATGCCGTCGAGTGGCTGGGCTTCAACTGGCAATCCAGCTTCAATGGCCAGCTTGAGAGCCATCTCTACTACGCGAGCAATTATTTTGATTTCATGTACCGCGCAGCCGAGGCGCTCATCGCTGCCGGTTGGGCCTATGTAGATGAACAAACGCCCGATGAGATGCGCGCCAACCGGGGCGACTTTGGCACCCCCGGCACCGACAGCCCGTTTCGCACCCGCACGCCCGACGACAACCTTGCACGCTTTCGCCAGATGCGCGATGGCCAGCTGCCCGACGGCGCCGCCGTGCTGCGCGCCAAGATCGACATGGCCAGCCCCAACATCAATATGCGGGATCCGGCCATCTATCGCATCCGCCGTGCCACTCACCACAACACGGGGGACGCCTGGTGCATCTACCCGATGTACACCTTTGCGCACCCCATCGAAGACGCGCTCGAGCAGATCACCCACAGCATCTGCACGCTTGAGTTCGAAGATCAGCGCCCCTTTTACGATTGGCTGCTCGACAAACTCGCCACGTTGGGCCTGCTTAAACATCCCACGCCCCGGCAATACGAATTCGCGCGGCTCAATCTCACCTATGTGATCACCAGCAAGCGCAAGCTCAAACAATTGGTGGATGAAGGCGTGGTGTCTGGCTGGGACGACCCCCGCATGCCCACCATCGTGGGCCTGCGCCGGCGCGGCTACA
>CAZUCW010000084.1:0-11370 GCA_964618825.1 uncultured Aquabacterium sp. | reverse complement strand
CTTTTGTCGATACACCCGGTGCCTACCCGGGCATCGGCGCCGAAGAGCGCGGGCAGTCTGAAGCCATTGGCCGCAACATTTTTGAGATGGCCCGGCTTGAGGTGCCGATCATCACCACCATCATTGGTGAGGGGGGGTCGGGCGGTGCGCTGGCTATCAGCGTGGCCGATCAGGTGCTGATGCTGCAGTATTCGGTGTACTCAGTGATCTCGCCCGAAGGCTGCGCGTCGATTTTGTGGAAGACCGCCGAGCGCGCCGAGGATGCGGCTGAGGCCTTGGGTATCACGGCGCATCGCCTCAAAGCGCTGGGTTTGGTCGACAAAATCGTGAGTGAGCCGGTGGGGGGCGCGCACCGCGATCCCAAACAGATGGCGGCGTATCTCAAACGTGCGCTTAACGATGCCTTCCGCTCCGTGAGCGATCTCAAGGTGCGCGATTTGCTGCAGCAGCGCTACGACCGGCTGCAGAGCTACGGTCGGTTCAACGACACCAAGGAACGTTGACAGCAGCCGATGGCGTGGTTGCGCTTGCCTACAGCGGCGGGCGCGATTCAACCGCATTGCTGCACGCTACGGTGGCGGCAGCGCGCGCGCAGGGGTTGCGCGTGGTGGCTTTGCATGTTCATCACGGGCTCAATTCGCAGGCCGATGCCTGGCTGGCGCATTGTGAACGGCAATGCCGCATGTGGGCGCGCCGGGGCGATCCGCTGATCTTCATGGCACGCAAGCTCGATTTGCGCATTGCACGCGGGCAGAGCATTGAGGCAGTGGCCCGGCAGGGCCGCTACGACGCGCTGGCCGAGATGGCGCGCGAGGCCGGCGCATCTATCGTGCTGCTGGGCCACCATCGCCGGGATCAGGCCGAAACTTTTGTGCTGCAAGCGCTGCGAGGCGCTGGCGTGGCGGGGCTGGCGGGCATGCCGGCTTGCATCGAACGCGAAGGCATTACCTGGGCACGGCCATGGCTGGCGCAACCGCGAGAGGCTATCGAGGCCTATGTGCGGCGGCATCGTTTGCGCTATGTGGACGACGACAGCAACAGCGATGCACGTTTTGCGCGCAACCGGCTGCGGCTCGCCGTGTGGCCGGTGCTGGCCGAGGCCTTTGCCGATGCCGAAACGACGCTGTCTGCCGCTGCGGCGTGGGCAGCCGAGGCACAGGCGGTGCTGCTTGATGTGGCGCAAGCCGATCTCATGGCGGTGCAGACACCGCAAGGCGTGGCCATGCCGGCACTGTGTGCGTTGGGGCAAGCGCGTGCGCGCAATGCCTTGCGGGCGTGGTTTTTGCGCGAGGCAGGTGTGCCTATGCCATCTGCTTTGTTGCGGCGCGTGATGAATGAATGGACGCCCACTGGTGGAGCGAGTTGGGCCGCCCCAGCGGGTGCGCTGCGATGCTATCGAGGGCAAATGCGATTCGAGCAAGGCGCGGGGGGCAGTGATGGCGTGGCACCTGTGCCGTCCGCCAGCGCATGTGTGTTGTCGATCACCCGCGCGGGGCGCTACGCTGTGCCGGGCTGGGCTGGTGTGTTGCACATCGAGCGCGTGCGCGAAGCCGGGGTGGCCTTATCGATGCTGCAGACGTTGCAGGTGCGTGTGCGCAGTGGCGGCGAGCAGTTTCAGCTCGCGCCCGATCGCCCGGCGCGCAGCCTCAAAAAGCAATTTCAGGCCCAGGGGGTGCCAGCCTGGGCGCGGCAGGGGCCTTTGTTGTTTGTGCAGGATCGCCTGATCTTCGTGCCGGGGCTTGGCGTTGATGCGCGTGTGTGGGCACCTGCCGGGCAGGCTCAGGTGCGGATCACCTGGGCGCCCAACGAGGCCGCGCAAGAGACCGAATAAAATAACCGGTTTTCTGAAACACGGCGCGCATAAGCTGTCCGCCGCAACTTCTCATGGCACTGATCGTTCATAAATACGGCGGCACGTCGATGGGCTCAACCGAGCGCATCAAAAACGTCGCCAAGCGCGTCGCCAAATGGGCGCGGGCGGGCCACCAATTGGTGGTTGTTCCGTCGGCCATGAGCGGCGAAACCAATCGCCTGCTGGGCCTGGCCAAAGAGCTTGCCCCCGATGCGCACTCTGACGGCCATTTGCGTGAGCTCGACATGATCGCTTCAACCGGCGAGCAGGTGTCCGTTGGTTTGCTGTCGATTGCGCTGCAGGCAGAAGGGCTTGAGGCCGTGAGCTACGCCGGGTGGCAGGTGCCCGTTAAAACCAACAGTGCGTTCACCAAAGCTCGTATCGAGAGCATCGACGATGTTCGCGTGCGTGCCGATCTGGCTGCTGGCAAGGTGGTAGTGATCACGGGCTTTCAGGGTGTTGATCCCAACGGCAACATCACCACGCTGGGCCGTGGCGGCTCAGACACCTCTGCCGTGGCTGTGGCGGCAGCGCTCAAGGCCGACGAATGCCTGATTTATACCGATGTGGATGGCGTCTATACCACCGACCCGCGCGTGGTTCCTGAGGCGCGTCGGCTCAATGCGATCAGCTTTGAAGAAATGCTCGAGATGGCATCGCTCGGCTCAAAAGTGCTGCAGATTCGCTCGGTTGAGTTTGCCGGCAAATACCGCGTGCCCACCCGTGTGCTGTCGAGTTTTACGCCGTGGGACATCAACATCGACGAAGAGGCCAAATCGGGCACGCTCATCAGCTTTGAGGAAGACGAAAAAATGGAACAAGCCGTTGTTTCTGGCATCGCGTTCAACCGCGATGAGGCCAAGATCACCGTGATTGGTGTGCCCGATAAGCCGGGCATCGCCTATCAAATTCTGGGTGCCGTGGCCGATGCCAATATCGATGTCGACGTGATCATCCAAAACGTGTCGCACGACGGCAAGACCGATTTTTCGTTCACTGTGCATCGCAACGATTACGCCAAAACGATCGATCTGCTCAAAGGCAAGGTGCTGCCGGCCCTGGGTGCAGCCGATGTGGTTGGCGATCCCAAGATCTGCAAGGTCAGCATTGTGGGTATCGGCATGCGCAGCCATGCGGGCATTGCCAGCAAGATGTTCGGCACGCTCAGCGCAGAGGGTATCAACATCCAGATGATCACCACGAGCGAAATCAAAACCTCAGTGGTGATCGACGAAAAATACATGGAGCTGGCTGTGCGCGCTTTGCACAAGGCCTTCGATCTCGATCAGGCCAAGGCCTGATCCATAAAAAAGAGGCGCCAGCACTGCGAACTCTTCACAGAGTTCCGGGGTAGAATGCGCGTCGTTGCTGGAGACGTGACCGAGAGGCCGAAGGTGCTCCCCTGCTAAGGGAGTATGGGGTCAAAAACTCCATCGAGGGTTCGAATCCCTCCGTCTCCGCCAAAATGAAACGCCCCTTGGAAAACCTCCTTGGGGCGTTTTTCTTTGATGCATTGATTCCATCATCGCCATGAGCACCCACCAAACTTCAGTGCCAAAAATCGGTTTCGTGTCGCTGGGCTGCGCCAAGGCGCTGACCGATTCTGAGCTGATCCTCACGCAATTGCAGGCCGAGGGCTATCACACGGCCAAGACGATGCAAGGGGCCGATCTGGTGATCGTCAATACCTGCGGTTTCATCGATGACGCAGTGAAGGAAAGCCTCGACGCTATCGGCGAGGCGCTCACCGAAAACGGTCGTGTTGTGGTAACGGGCTGCCTGGGCGCACGCAAGGGCGATGATGGCGGCAACATGGTGCAGCAGCTGCATCCCAAGGTGCTGGCCGTAACGGGGCCGCACGCTACGCAAGAGGTGATGGATGCCGTGCATCAGCATGTGCCGCGGCCACATGATCCTTTTGTTGATTTGGTGCCGTCTACCGGCGTCAAGCTCACGCCGCGGCACTACGCTTATCTCAAGATCAGCGAGGGCTGTAATCACCGCTGCACGTTTTGCATCATCCCCAGTTTGCGCGGCGATCTGGTGTCGCGCCCGGTGGGCGAGGTGCTCAGTGAGGCGCGCGCGCTGTTTGAATCGGGCGTGAAGGAGTTGCTGGTGATCAGCCAGGACACCAGTGCCTATGGGGTGGATGTGAAATACCGCACGGGCTTTTGGGATGGGCGCCCGATCAAGACGCGCATGTTTGATCTGGTGTCGGCGCTGGGCGATCTCGCTGCGCGCCACGGCGCCTGGGTGCGCTTGCATTACGTCTACCCATATCCGCATGTCGATGAGATCGTGCCATTGATGGCCGAGGGCAAGATCTTGCCGTATCTCGATGTGCCGTTTCAGCATGCCCATCCGGATGTGCTCAAGCGCATGAAGCGTCCGGCCGATGGCGAGCGCAATCTTGAGCGGTTGGCCCGTTGGCGCGAGATCTGTCCGCAGCTTGTGGTGCGCAGCACGTTTATCGCGGGCTTTCCGGGTGAAACCGATGCTGAGTTTGAGTATCTGCTCGATTTTCTGCGCGAGGCACAGATCGATCGCGCAGGTTGCTTTGCCTACTCGCCCGTGAGCGGCGCCACGGCCAATGCGCTGCCTGGTGCGCTGCCAGATGCCGTGCGCGAAGAGCGGCGTGCACGTTTCATGGCGGTGGCCGAGGCCGTATCGGTGGCCAAGTTGCAGCGTCGCGTTGGCGCCGAGATGCAGGTGTTGGTGGATGCGGCCACGGCGATGGGTAAAAAAGGCGGCGTGGGCCGCAGCTATGCCGACGCGCCCGAGATCGATGGCACCGTGCGTTTGCTGCCGCCCGAGAAGATCTCGAAGACGATCAAGGTTGGCGAGTTCACCCGCGCGCGTATCGTGCAAGCGCAGGGGCACGATCTCATTGGCGTGCCGATCTGAGCAGATGTTGCGCAGGCTTTGAGCGGATGCACGCAACCCGAATCTGCGCCACAAAATACGGCCATGAGCGATCCTGCCAAACCTGATCTCGCCGCCATCGGCACCACGCTGATTCACCACCCATATCGCGCGCCTGCAGGCTTTGAAGCGCCGATGCCAGGGGTTTTTAAAGCCTCGACGGTGATTTTCGAGAGCGTGGCGGCACTGCGGCGTCAAACCTGGAAAGACAAATCAGGCTACACCTACGGCCTGCACGGCACACCCACCACGTTCACGCTCGAAGAGCGTTTGGCCACGCTCGAGGGCGCGCGCCATGTGCAGCTGGCCCCCAGCGGGCTTGCTGCCATTGCCATGGCGAACGCGGCCTTTTTGCGTCAGGGCGACGAGGTGCTGCTGCCCGATAACGCTTATGGCCCCAGCAAGGATCTGGCGCGGCATGAGTTGGCCGGGTGGGGCATTGTTAGCCGCACCTACGATCCGCTTGATGCCAACTCATTGGCGGCGCAGCTCAACGAACGCACTCGGCTCGTGTGGCTTGAGGCGGCGGGTTCGGTGACGCTGGAGTTTCCAAATCTGCTGGGGCTGATCCGCGAGGCGCGGCGCAGCGAGCGTGCCGTGCTGGCGTTGGATAACACCTGGGGCGCAGGGCTGGCGTTTTGCCCCTTCGATCTGCCGCAAGGGTTGGCGGTGGATGTGTCGGTGCATGCGCTCACCAAATATCCCTCGGGCGGTGGCGACGTGTTGATGGGCTCGGTGTCCTCGGTGGATGCGGCCATTCATGCTCGCATCCAAAACGCGCACATGAGGCTGGGCTTGGGGGTGGGGGGCAACGATGCTGAGTTGGTGCTGCGGGGGCTGCACACGCTCGCGTTGCGCTATGCCGCGCACGATGCGGCCACGCGCACGCTGGCCGCTTGGTTGGCGCGCCAGCCGCAGATCGCGCGCGTGCTGCATCCCGCCTGGCCAGGATCGCCGGGGCATGAGCATTGGGCCGCGTTGTGCTCGGCGGCGGCGGGCTTGGTGTCAGTGGTGTTTGATGTGCGCTACTCGCCGGCGCAAATCGATGCCTTCGTTGATGCGCTGCAACGCTTCAAGATCGGCTACTCGTGGGGTGGGCCGGTGAGCCTGGTGATGCCCTACGAGCTGCGTGCCATGCGCAACCTGGCTGTGCCTTATGTTGGTGGCGTGGTGCGCTTTGCCGTGGGGCTTGAGGCGGTAGACGATCTGATCGCCGATTGTGAGCAGGCCTTGCGGGTGCTGGGCTGATTTGCTGTGGGCCGTTATCGACACGTGCCGCAGGGGGCACGCCTTATTTGCTGCTCACCTTGTGGCGCATCAGACGGGCCTTTTCTTTCTCCCAATCACGCTCTTTGAGTGTGTTGCGCTTGTCGTGTTCGGCCTTGCCCTTGGCCAGCGCGATCTCGCATTTAACACGGCCGCCTTTGTAGTGCAGATCAAGCGGCACCAGCGTGTAGCCCTTTTGCTCGACCTTGCCGATGAGCCGCTGAATTTCAGCGCGGTGCATCAAGAGCTTCTTGGTGCGATCGGCTTCGGGGCGGATGTGGGTGGATGCGCTGCGCAAAGCATTGATGCGGCAACCAATCAAAAACAGCTCGCCATTTTTTATCACCACGTAGCCATCGGTGAGCTGCACCTGCCCATCGCGGATGGCCTTGATTTCCCAGCCCTCCAGCACCATGCCCGCTTCGTAGCGTTCTTCGATGTGGTAGTTAAAGCGGGCTTTCTTGTTTTCGGCGATGCTCATTGGGGCGGCCTCGGAGGCGCTCATCAATACAATCTCGCCATTGTATGAAGCATGTGAACAAGTCTGTTCTGCTGTGGTACAGCCCTACGCAGATGTACGACCTCGTAACGGCTGTGCCCGATTACCCGCGCTTTTTGCCTTGGTGCGCCCAGGCTGAGGTGCTCGATACCCACGCCACGGGTGTGACAGCTCGTGTGCACTTGTCGATGGCAGGTTTGCGCCATGCGTTCACCACACGCAATGAGCATGTGCCGGGCCAACAGGTGAGCATGCACCTCGTTGATGGGCCATTTTCGGTGCTTGAGGGCACGTGGCGGTTTCATGCGTTGGCCCAACCCGGGGCGGCGCCTGATGTTGCGCCCAGCGCGTGCAAGGTCGAATTTGATTTGCGGTATGCGTTTTCGAGCCGCGCGCTTGAGTTGGTGATCAGCCCGGTTTTCGACCGCATTGCCAATACGTTTGTCGACTCTTTTGTTAAGCGGGCCGAGCAGGTGTATGGCGCGCGTTGAACCAGATGCGTTGCTGCTCTGTGTCGAGGTGGTTTTTAGCCCCGGGCCGCGTGTTGTGCTGAGCCAGACGCTGCAGCTGCCGGTGGGCGCTACGGTGCGTGATGCGGTGCGAAGGGCGCAGGATTGCAATGAAGCACTGCAACAACAGGCACAGGCGACGCCGCTTGAAGCCCTACGCGTGGGGATCTGGGGGCGGCTGTCGGGGTGGTCGCACGTGTTGCGCGATCAGGATCGGATCGAGCTGTATCGGCCGTTGCTGATCGATCCCAAAGAGTCGCGCCGGCTGCGTTTCAAAAAACAACGTCCCGCGAAACGTCGAGGGCGTTGAGGGCTGCGCGAGCGTGCCGTTTGAATCGCTCAATTGCAGTTCGATGAAATCCCCTGCTTGGCGCGGTCGACCTCTTCGGCGCGCTGTTTATCGTCGAGGATCTCGCGTTCACCTTTGTCGTTGGTGCGCGAGATGCGGATGCCGTCTTCGAGGGTGCGCAGATAGCTGCGCGCACGTTGGCAGTTTTCTTGTTTTTGTTTGGCCAGGGCCTCTTCGGCGGCTTTGCGTTTGGCGTCTTGCTGCTCTTTTTCTTTTTTCTTGCGTGCTTCGAGCTCGGGATCGCTGGCTTTTACGTTGCCAGGGGCTGACGCTGAGGCTTCTGTGCTGGCGGGGGCTGCAGGGGTTGCAGGTGCCGCAATAGCGGGGCGTTTGGCTGAGCGCGGCTGGGCCAGGATGTCTTTTTCAGGCGTGCCCGCCGGCGGTGGGCGGTCGCTGTATTGCACGTTGCCTGCAGCATCGCGCCATTTGTATTGAGCCAGTGCCGGAGAGAGTGATCCGAGCATCAGGCCGGCAAGCACCAAGCCGGCAGCAAAGCGTGAGGTGTTCATGGGGCGAGTGTAGTGTCGGAGTCCATATGGACGAAAGCGGGGATTGTGACGAATCGCACGTGAGGTGGGGTGGTTTGAGAGGGGCTTTTGCGTGTGGATGAGGGTGGGGTGGGCTTGTGCGTGGCACGCATGGCCTGCAGGCGGCGGCGGGGCTCTTTATAATTCGCTTTTGCGTCTGGAGCCTCTCTCATGCGCCTTCTCGGAAAAGCGCTCACCTTCGACGATGTGTTGCTGGTGCCCGCGTTCTCATCGGTGTTGCCTCGCGACACCAACCTCTCGACCCGCCTCTCACGCAATATCGAGCTGAAGCTGCCGCTGGTATCCGCCGCCATGGATACCGTTACCGAGGCTCGGCTGGCGATTGCGATAGCCCAAGAGGGCGGCATCGGCATCGTCCACAAAAACCTCAGCCCCAAGCAGCAGGCTGCCGAAGTGGCCAAGGTTAAGCGCTACGAATCGGGCGTGCTGCGCGATCCCATCACCATTGCGCCCACTGCCACGGTGCGCGAGGTGATTGCACTGGCCGAGCTGCACGGCATCTCGGGCTTTCCGGTGGTGGATGGTGGCAAGCTTGTGGGCATCGTTACCGGGCGTGATCTGCGCTTTGAAACCCGCTTTGATGTGCCGGTGCGCGACATCATGACGCCGCGTGATCGGCTGATCACGGTGCGCGATGGTGGATCGGCCGACGAAGCCAAGGCCTTGATGCATCGGCACCGGCTGGAGCGCGTGTTGGTGGTTAACGATGCGTTTGAGTTGCGTGGGCTGTTCACCGTTAAAGACATCACCAAGCAAAACAGCTTTCCGAATGCTGCCCGCGATGCACACGGCAAGCTGCGCGTGGGCGCTGCGGTGGGCGTGGGCGAAGGCACCGAAGAGCGGGTTGAGTTGCTCGTAAAGGCGGGAGTCGATGCCATCGTTGTTGATACGGCGCATGGCCACAGTGCTGGCGTGATCGAGCGTGTGCGCTGGGTTAAAAAGAACTATCCGCAGGTGGATGTGATCGGCGGCAATATCGCCACGGGCGCTGCCGCGCTGGCGCTGGTTGATGCCGGCGCAGATGCCGTCAAGGTGGGCATTGGCCCAGGTTCGATCTGCACCACACGTATCGTGGCAGGTGTGGGGGTGCCGCAGATCATGGCCATCGACAGTGTGGCCAAGGCGCTCAAGAACACGGGCGTGCCCTTGATTGCCGACGGCGGTATTCGCTACTCGGGCGATATCTCAAAGGCCATTGCAGCAGGTGCCAGCACCGTGATGATGGGGGGCATGTTCGCCGGCACCGAAGAAGCACCGGGCGAAGTGATTCTCTATCAAGGGCGCAGCTATAAAACGTATCGCGGCATGGGCTCGATCGGCGCCATGAAGGCCGGTTCGGCAGATCGTTACTTTCAAGAAAACGACGAGCAAACCAATCCCAATGCCGACAAGCTGGTGCCCGAAGGCATTGAGGGGCGGGTGCCTTACAAGGGCTCGGTCGTGACGATTCTGTTTCAGATGGCGGGTGGTTTGCGCGCCTCGATGGGGTATTGCGGCTGCGCCACGGTTGCCGAGATGCACGAGCGCGCCGAGTTTGTCGAGATCACCACGGCAGGCATTCGCGAGAGCCACGTGCACGATGTGCAGATCACTAAAGAGGCGCCGAATTACCGGATGGAGTGAGCTGCCGCTGGCCGGGCCAGCAGGCGGCGATGCCGCCCATGTTGTGTACCCAACCGCGCGTTGCCGGCTCACCCCGGGCGCGCGGTTTGCAGTTTTCAGGAGTTGCGCGTGAGTGCCGACGAGAGTTCTTCAGCAGCCCAGAGCGTGTCGGTGCGGCCAGGGCGTCGGCCCGCCATGATTTTCATCATGCTCACGGTGCTGATCGATATGGTTTCGATTGGCATCATCGCGCCGGTGTTGCCGATGCTGGTGGGGCGCTTTACGCAGTCGCCCGCCGAGCAGTCGAATGCCTATGGCTTGGTGATGGTGACGTTTGCTTTGGCGCAGTTTTTTGGTGCGCCGATTCTGGGGGCGTTGTCTGATCGCTACGGGCGCCGCCGTGTGCTGCTGCTGGGTTTGCTGGCCGTGGCGCTGAATTTCTTCGTGACGGCAGTGGCCACGAGTTTGGCCACGCTGGTGCTGGCGCGGCTGGTGGGGGGAGCGATGTATGCCAACATCGCCGTGGCCAATGCCTACGTGGCCGATATCACTGAGCCGCAAGATCGCGCCAAAAACTATGGGCTGTTGGGCGCGATGTTTGGCCTGGGCTTCATCCTCGGGCCGGTAACGGGTGGATTGCTGGGCGATATCGATATCCACTTGCCGTTTTTTGTTGCGGGTGGGCTGGCTCTCGTGAATTGGCTTTACGGGTATTTCGTTTTGCCCGAATCGTTGCCCACCAATAAGCGCCGGGCGTTCAGTTGGGCGTCGGCCAATCCGTTTGCTTCGTTGTGGCGTCTCACTCAGCTCAAAGGGGTGGGGGCGTTGGTGATCGTGATCGGGTTGTCGTCGCTGGCGCAGTTCACCTTGCACAGCGCGTGGGTGTTGCACAACCATTTCAAATTTGGATGGGGTGCGCGCGAAAACGGTTGGTCGCTGTTCATGGTGGGCCTGGTGGCTGTGTTGGTGCAGGGCGGTTTGCTGCGGCATTTGCAAAAGGTTGTGCGGCTGCAGAAACTGGCGGTGATCGGGTTGATGTCGTCGACGCTGGCTTATGCGCTTTACGGGTTGGCTCCTGCGGGCTGGATGCTATTTGTGGTGATCGCGGCCAACTTTATGGGCTATGTGGTTAATCCCACCATTCAAAGCGTGGTGTCGAATGCGTCGGATGCACGCAGCCAGGGGCGCAGCATGGGCGCGGTGGCGTCGATCAACAGTGTGGCAGCGGTGTTGGGGCCAATGCTCGGAGCGCCGCTCATGGCCCAGGTGTCGCACCTGCAAGGGGCTGATTGGCGCATCGGCTTGCCGTTTTATTTCAGCGCGCTGCTGCAGGGTGTGGCCACGGTGGTGGCCGTGAGGCACTTTGCGCGGGCGCATCATCATTCACAACCGGCTTCGGCGCAGGCTGCAAGCTGATCGTTTTTTCGTTGAGCCACAACATGCATCACAAGATCCTCATTCTCGATTTCGGCTCGCAAGTGACGCAGCTCATCGCGCGCCGTGTGCGCGAGGCGCACGTTTATTGCGAAATCCACCCCAACGATGTGTCGGACGATTTCATCAAGGCGTTCAACCCGAAGGGCATCATCCTCTCGGGCAGCCATGCCAGCACCTATGAAGATCATCAGCTGCGTGCGCCGCAAGCTGTGTGGGATCTGGGTGTGCCCGTGCTGGGCATTTGCTATGGCATGCAAACGATGGCTGTGCAGTTGGGCGGCGAGGTGAGCTGGAGCGACACACGCGAATTCGGCTACGCCGAGGTGCGCGCTCATGGCCACACCGAATTGCTTAAGGGCATTCAGGATTTCGCCACACCCGAAGGC
>CAZUCW010000083.1:0-11575 GCA_964618825.1 uncultured Aquabacterium sp. | reverse complement strand
CCACCATGCTGCGCGCCGCTGCCAAAAACTGGCAAGACGTGGCCGTGATCATCGACCCCGTGGATTACGCACAAGTGCTCAGCGAGATGAAGGCCGGCCAGATCACCCGCACCACCAAGTTCATGCTGGCCAAAAAAGTGTTCGCGCACACCGCCGCTTACGACGGCATGATCACCAACTACCTGACATCGCTCGAAACCGGCGCCGAGCTGGCCACCGAAGCGGTGCCGGCCAAGGCCGAGTACCCCGCCGTCTACAACCTGCAGCTGCACAAGGTGCAGGGCATGCGTTACGGCGAGAACCCGCACCAGAGCGCGGCGTTTTATCGCGAAACCGTGCCGGGGGTGTCGACCCTGGCCAACTGGACGCAGATTCAGGGCAAAGAGCTCTCGTTCAACAACATTGCTGATGCCGATGCCGCGTGGGAATGCGTGAAGGCCTTCGAAGCCCCGGCCTGCGTGATCATCAAGCACGCCAACCCCTGCGGCGTGGCTGTGGGTGCAGGCCCGCTACAGGCCTACACCAAGGCGCTCAAGACCGATCCCACCAGCGCGTTTGGCGGCATCATGGCGTTCAACCGCGTGGTGGATGCCGATGTGATCGAGGCCATCAACGCCAACAAGCAATTTGTTGAAGTGGTGATCGCACCGAAGTTCACCGACGCCGCCCGCGCCGCCTATGCCAGCAAGCAAAACGTGCGGCTGCTCGAAGTGCCGCTGGATGAGGCCTCGCGCAAGCTCAGCAACGCGCTCGATTTCAAACGCGTGGGCGGCGGCATGCTGCTGCAATCGTCTGATGCCATCGATCTGGTGGGCGACATCAAGGTGGTGAGCAAGCTGCAACCCACCGAGCAGCAGATGAAAGACATGTTGTTTGCCTGGACGGTGGAGCTCTTTGTTAAGAGCATCGCGATCGTGTTCTGCAAAGACGGCATGACGTTGGGCGTGGGCGCGGGCCAGATGAGCCGGCTCGATTCGGCACGCATTGCCAGCATCAAGGCGCAGCATGCGGGCCTGACGCTGCAAGACACGGCGGTGGCATCGGATGCGTTCTTCCCGTTCCGCGATGGGCTGGATGTGGTGGTGGATGCGGGCGCGAGCTGCGTGATCCATCCGGGCGGCTCGATGCGCGACGATGAAGTGATCGCCGCTGCCGACGAACGCGGCATTGCGATGGTGTTCACCGGCACGCGACACTTCCGCCATTGATGGCGATGCGGCAACACGGCACGAGGCTGCGTCTTCTGTTGTGCTGGTTGGTGGCGTTGCCGTGCGCTGGCGCAGCCGCCTGGGCCATGCCAGCGCGGGATACGGCCGATTCAGCCGGGGCGCGTTGGCGCATCTCGATGATGGGCTACGGCCCCGTGCATATCGGCATGACGCCTGCACAAGCCAGCCAGGCGCTGGGCACCACACTGAGTGCCGGTGCGCCACACCCACCCAAGGGCTGCCACTTTTTGTTTGCCCCTGAGCGCTATCCCGGCACATATTTTTTGGTGTCGCAAGGCACGATTGCCCGCATCGATTTTCGCGAGCCCGGCCCGCGCACGCTCAGCGGCATCGGCGTGGGGCAGCGCGAGGCTGAGGTGCGCAAACGCTTTGGCCAGCGGCTTAATGTGGCGCCACACCCGTTTTTTACGCCCGATGGCCACATGCTCACACTGCGCGCCAAAGATGGGCGACACGCCGTGCGCTTTAACACCGATCACGGCAAGGTGAAAACCTTTGAGATCGGCCGCACGCCCGAAATCGAATGGGGCGTCGAGAAATGCTCATGAGCCGCCATGGCGCCTCGGGCGCATCCTTGATGCGTTTGTGATTGATCCGGCTCGCCATGCCGGATTTTTTTAGCGCATATACTTCGCATGCGAAATAAAAATCCACCCCCCACACCATGGCCACCAAACCTCGGCTGATTTTTTTGCTCAACAGCGCGCAACGCCATCTGCAGCAATGGATCGCCCAGCAAACCGAAGCGCGCAGCACGCAAGGCGAGGCGGTGCCCACCCCCGCGCAAAGCGGTGTGCTGTTTGCGCTGGCGCACGGCGATGGCGCCCCGATGGGGCAACTCGCACAGGTGCTCGATCTGGCGCCCTCGGCCATCTCGGGCCTGATTCAGCGCATGGAAGCCCTTGATTGGGTGGCCCGCCACCCCTGCCCCGACGATGGCCGCACTCAACGCGTGTGGCTGCGCCCCGCCGGGCAGGCACAACTGCCGCTGCTGCGTCAGGCCATGAACCTCATCAATGCCCGGCTCACCGCTGGCTTTTCCGACGACGAACTGCACACCGTGGCGCGCTGGCTCACGCATGTGCAACACATCGACGCCCCCAAACGCACTGAGCTTTGATATGCCCGCCGTTCAAAACCCTACAAGCGCAGAGCCGTCGTCCGCCGAGCGCATCGAGATCGTCTGCGCCGATGGCGTGCGCCTGTGCGGACATTTTTTGCCGGCGTTTGGCAGACAGCGCCCCGCCACCGAGATGCCCGTGCTGCTGTGCCCGGCCACGGGCGTGCGCCAACACTTTTATCTGCGCTTTGCGGCATGGCTGGCTGAGCAGGGCAGCGATGTGCTGGTGTTTGATTACCGCGGCATCGGGTTGTCGCTGCACGGCCCGCTCAAACACTGCCGCGCCACGCTGGCCGAGTGGGGGCAGCAAGATCAGGTGGCCGCGCTCGATGCGCTGCTGCGCCGCACCGGCAGCGAGCAGGTGGCGCTGCTGGGCCACAGCGCAGGCGGGCAGATGATCGGGCTGTTGCCCAACCATGATCGCGTGGCGCGCGTGGTGGGGGTGTCGGCCTCAACGGGTTGGCTGAGCGGCATGCGCACGGGGTTTCGTCTCAAAGCGTGGTTTGGCTTGCGTGGCGTGATCCCACTGGGGGTGCGCCTCACCGGCTATGCGCCCACCGCCGCCATCGGCCTGGGCGAAAACCTGCCGGCCCGCGTGGGGCTGCAATGGGGCCAATGGTGCGCCGCTGGGGGTTACGCCACCAACGCCGTCAAAAACCAGCCGCAACGCGATTTTCATGCCGCCATCCGCATCCCCATCACGGTGCTGCACGCCACCGACGACGATATCGCCACCCCAGCCACGGTGGCCGATTTGTTGCGCACCTACCCGGCGGCGCACAAGCAGGCGCGGCCCATCGCACCGCACGATCATGGCCTCAAGGCCATTGGCCACATCGATTGGTTTCGCCCCTCGCACCAAGCGCTGTGGCCGCTGCTGGCCCACGCGCTGCGCGAGCCGCGTTAACGCCCGCCAGCGCAGCCGCACGAGAGGGGCCGCCATCAGGCTGGCGTAAGCTTGCGCCCTCAATCTCACGGCCACCACAAGGCCACGCGCAAGATGCACCATCGCCTCATCGGTTTTGCCCCTGCAGGGCTCTTGATCTCGATCTGCATGGCGCCGGTTATCGCTGCCAGCCTGGCCGGGTGCACCAGCACGCCAAGGGCCGCAGCCACCGGGCAGCCCAGCGAGGCCGCCCACATCACCAACCACATCGGGATGACGCTGATCCGCATTCCGGCAGGTGCGTTTTTGATGGGCAGCGACGAGCCCGCAGCCGCGCTGGCCAAGGCCTACCCCGATTACGATCCCGCCCGTTTTGGCTTGTTGGGCGATGAGGCGCCGGTGCACCGCGTTGAGATCACGCGCAGCTTTTATATGGGCCAAACCGAAGTAACGGTGGCCCAGTTTCGCCGCTTCATTGAGGCCAGCGGCCATGTGCCCGAATCGGTGGCCGACGGCACCGGCGGATATGGCTACAGCGCCGCACATGTGGCACACCGGCAGGCACGGCAGGATGCGTTTGAGGGGCGCGCCACGCACTACTCGTGGCGCAACCCGGGGTTTGTGCAAACCGATGATGATCCGGTGGTGAACGTCACCTGGCACGACGCCGTGGCCATGGCCCAGTGGCTCAGCCGCATCGAAGGCCGCACCTATCGCCTGCCCACCGAAGCCGAGTGGGAATACGCGTGCAAGGCCGGCGGGCACACCCGCTATCAACACGGCGACGATCCCAACCGGCTTGGCGAAGTGGCCAATGTGTTCGATGCCAGCGCCGCGCCCCACTGGCCCGAGTGGCAGCGCTTTGCCATCCCGATGAGCGATGGCTACGCTTTTACCGCGCCGGTGGCACGCTATCCGGCCAATGCCTTCGGTCTGCACGATATGCACGGCAACGTGTGGGAGTGGACCGCCGATTGGCACGACGATGCCTATTACGCGCAATCACCGCAACGCGATCCGCAAGGCCCCACCACGGGCACCGTGCGCGTGCGGCGCGGGGGCTCATGGCACACCTGGCCTTTTTATGCGCGCTGCGCCTATCGCAACTGGAACGCGCCCACCACGCGCTATACCCTGGTGGGGTTCAGGCTGGTGATGGATGCCGCCCCCCGCCAGCCTTAAAACCATCCGCCCCCCTTCCGCACCATGCGCATCCTCGGCATCGACCCCGGCTTGCAAACCACCGGCTTTGGCGTGATCGAAGCGCACGGTGCGCACCTGCGCTACGTGGCCAGCGGCACGATCCGCACCAGCAGTGCGCAACAGGGCGATCTGCCTGGGCGCCTCAAAATCATCTTCGAGGGCGTGCAAGAGGTGAGCGCCCGCTACCAGCCCGATACAGCATCGATCGAGATTGTGTTTGTTAACGTCAACCCGCAATCCACCCTGTTGCTGGGGCAGGCACGCGGCGCGGCCATTGCGGGGCTGGTGTCGCGCAACCTGCCGGTGAGCGAATACACCGCCTTGCAGATGAAAAAAGCTGTGGTGGGACACGGCCACGCGCGCAAAGAGCAGGTGCAGGCCATGGTGACGCGGCTGCTGGCGCTCGATGCCGCCCCCGGGCGCGACGCAGCCGATGCGCTGGGGCTGGCCATCTGCCACGCACACGCCGGCGCATCGATGTCGGCGCTGGCGCAAGCCACCACGCTGGCGCGCAAAACCCACGCGCAGTTCAGGCGCGGGCGCACGTATTGATATCGATCGCCCCCCCCCCCGCGCGCCCGGCTCAAGAGCCTGCGCGATCCTTCACCTGCTGCAGCGCGCTGGGGTCTTCAATGGTGGTGAGATCACCCGGATCGCGGCCCTCGCACACGGCCTGGATGGCGCGGCGCAGCAGCTTGCCTGAGCGTGTTTTTGGCAGCACGCTCACAAAGCGCACGCGCGATGGGCGAGCCACGGCGCCGAGTTGATCATCAACCACTTTCATGATGTCGGCCTCGTGCGCGGCAGCGGCCTCGGGCGTGGCGGCACGCGCCGCATCTTTAAGCACCACAAAAGCCATCGCCACCTGGCCTTTGAGCGCATCGGCCACACCCACCACCGCCACCTCAGCCACATTGGGATGGCCCGAGATGCACTCTTCGATCTCGCGCGTGCCCAGGCGGTGTCCGGCCACATTGATCACATCATCGGTGCGCCCAAGGATGAAGTAATAGCCATCGGCATCGCGTATGCCCCAATCAAAAGTGTTGTAGCAAAGCGCTGCGCCTTGCCGGCTGGCAAAACTGCTCCAGTAGGTTTTAACGAAACGCTCATCGTCGCCCCACACCGTTTGCAAACAGCCCGGCGGCAGCGGCCCCTGAATGGCCACCACACCTTTTTGATCGGGCGCCGTGAGCTCTTGGCCCGTGAGCTCGTGCAGCAAGCGCACGTTGTAGCCGGGCATGGGCACGCCGGGCGAGCCGAACTTGCTGGGCTGCGGCGCCACACCGTTAGCAATGCTCAAGATCGGCCAGCCGGTTTCGGTTTGCCAATAGTTATCGATGATGGGCTTGCCGATGGCATCGCTGATCCAACGCGCCGTGGGCTCATCGAGCGGCTCACCGGCCAAAAACAGCGCACGCAGGCTGCGCAGATCATGCCGCTTGAGCGTGGCTGGATCCTGCTTTTTGAGCACGCGAATCGCCGTGGGCGAGCTGAACATCACGCTCACCTTGTGTCGCTCAACCAGGCTCCACCACACAGCGGCATCGGGCCGGGTGGGCAGCCCCTCGTAAAGGATGGTCGCCATGCCGCTGATGAGCGGGCCATACACGATGTAGCTGTGCCCAACCACCCAGCCGATATCGCTGGTGCAAAAGTAGGTTTCGCCCGCGCCAGCGCCAAACACATCGCGCATCGACAACGCCAACGCCACGGCGTAGCCGCCGGTATCGCGCTGCACGCCCTTAGGCTTGCCGGTGGTGCCGCTGGTGTAGAGCGTGTAGCTCGGGTGTGTGGCATCAACCCACGCGCACGGCACGCTGCGCCCGGCGTGCTGCTCGCGCAGCCCGGCATAAGCCACATCGCGCCCCGGCTGCATCGGGGCTGGCGCCAGCCCGCGATCGATCATGAGCACGCGCTCGGGCCGATGCACAGCCAACGTGATCGCCTCGTCGAGCAGCGGCTTATAGGCCACCACCTTGCCGCCACGCGAGCCCGCATCGGCGCTCACGATCACTTTGGGCGCAGCATCATCGATGCGCGTGGCCAGCGAGTGGCTGGCAAAACCACCAAACACCACTGAGTGGATAGCACCGATGCGTGCGCACGCCAGCATCGCAAACACCGCCTGCGCCACCATCGGCATGTAGATCAACACACGATCGCCCTGCTGCACGCCCAGCGTCTGCAAGATGGCCGCCATGCACTGCACCTCGGCATGCAGCTCATTAAAGGTATAGACACGCTCAGCAAGCTGCCCATCGGCCGTCTCGGACGACACCGCAATCAGCGCTGGCTGATCGCCTCGCGCCGCCAGATGCCGATCCACCGCGTTGTGGCACAAATTGGTCTGGCCGCCCACAAACCAGCGAGCAAACGGCGGCTGGCTGTAATCACACACCTGATCAAAAGGCCGCTGCCAATCGATCAACTGCGCCTGCTCGCGCCAGAAGGCATCACGATCATCGATCGAACGACGGTAGTAGGCCGGATACGAGGCGGGCGTGTTCATGGTGGTGTCCCCTTCTGCGCAAGCGCAGCGTGCCATTGATGAGCATCGTAGTGATGCCCCCACTGGCCAGAAGCCGGAACTACCCCGAACCGATGTGCAATTCAGCGCATCGAGGCGCTCACCACGCCGGCGCCAGCTCGGCCAGCCCGCGTGGGGCCTGCGCCTCGTTATCAAAGGTGACGATCTCGTAAGCCGAGGCATCGGCGAGCACGGCACGCAGCAGCTTGTTATTGAGTGCGTGCCCCGATTTAAAAGCGCTGTATGCCGCCAGCATCGGGTGGCCAACGATAAAGAGATCGCCGATGGCATCGAGGATCTTGTGTTTGACAAACTCGTCGTCGTAGCGCAGCCCATCGGCGTTGAGCACGCGGTAATCATCAACCACGATCACGTTATCGAGGCTGCCGCCCAGCCCCAGCCCACGCGAGCGCATCATCTCGACATCTTTGGTAAAGCCAAAAGTGCGCGCCCGGGCGATGTCGCGCTTGTATTGGCCCGCACCAAAATCAAACTCGACGCGCTGGCCGGTTTGATCGACCGCCGGGTGATCGAAATCGATCTCAAAAGCCAGCTTGTAGCCGTGATAAGGCTCAAGCCGCGCCCACTTGAGGCTGGCGCCTTCGCCCTCGCGCACCTCAACGGGTTTTTTGATGCGCAAAAAACGCTTGGGTGCGTTTTGCAACTCAATGCCGGCGCTTTGCAGCAGGTAGACAAAGGCCGCCGCCGAGCCATCGAGAATGGGCACCTCTTCGGCGGTGATGTCGATATAGACGTTATCGAGCCCCAAGCCGGCGCATGCCGACATCAAATGCTCAACCGTAGCCACCTTGGGCGCCCCCGGATCGCCACCGGGCGAGATCGTCGAGGCCATGCGCGTATCGCACACGGCCTCTGTGCGGGCGGGGATGTCGACCGGCTGCGGCAGATCGACGCGGCGAAACACGATGCCGGTGTCGGGCGGCGCCGGGCGCAGTGTCAACTCGACGCGCTGGCCGCTGTGCACGCCCACGCCGACGGCCCGAGTGAGCGATTTGAGGGTGCGTTGCTGAAGCATCCGCGCATTCTAAGAAGAAGCCTTGGCGAGCGCACCCTTGCTCCGCGAGCAGTGGGCCTTCACAATGCTTTGCCAAACTTCACAATAAACCACGACGCGAGCCCCGCGCCAACACGCCGGATCGGTCCGCGTCGGCACCGCCACCATGCAACCATCGCCATTCAAACCCCGCCTCTCAACCTGTTATCTGATCGTTGACGATCACGCCCTGGTGCGCGAAGGCATCGTGCGCGTGATCAGCGGCGCCTGGCCTCACGCGCATCTGGCACACGCCTCGACACTGCACGAGGCCCAGCAGCAGCTGGCTGCACCTTCGGCTGCGTTTGATACCGTGATCCTCGATCTCAATCTGGGCGACAGCGATGGGCTGCAAACGCTGCAAGTGCTGCGCAAGGCCGCGCCCATGGCACGCGTGGCCGTGGTATCAGCCAACAACGATCTCGATCTGGCACTGGCTTGCCTGCACGAAGGCGCGTGTGCGTTCATCCCCAAGATGGGCAGCATCGATCACTTCGTGCGCGGGCTGCAAACGCTGGCCTCGGGCGGCACATACTTTCCGCGCGATCTGCTGGCCCAGGCCACGCAGCGCGAGGGCGGCCCCGAGCGTGTGCAGCCGGTGGCATCGATCAGCCTCACACCGCGCCAGCACGAGGTGCTGCAACTGCTGCTGCAAGGGCTCACCAACACGCTCATCGCACAAGAGCTGGGCATCAGCACCGAAACGGTCAAACTGCACGTGAGCGCCGTGCTGCGCGCCTACGGCGTGAGCAATCGCGTGCAACTGCTGCTGGTGTGCGCCGGGCAAGATGACACCCCTTCTCGCCCATGAGCCTGTTGCGCCGCCTGCACGCCGAGGTGCGCCGACGGCTGTGGATTCACGAACTGCCCGACATCGATCAGCAGATCCTGATCGAGAACCTGCGCAACCACTGGCAGCTTGATATTTGGTCGGTGCCCGGACAACTCATCGCGCTGATCGCCATGAGCCGCGTCATCGCCCACACCTCGTTGTCGCCGCTGCAATGGGGCGGGCCCGTGGCGCTGCTGCTGCTCACCTGGGCCTGGGGCAGCCTGTCGCTGCGCCGGCTGCGCAACGTCACCATCACCCCCAACAACTACCCTCTGTGGCGCGCCATCACGATCGCGCGCGAACTCAGCCAGAGCATCGGCTGGGGCTGGCTGGGCGCGCTGCTGTGGGGCGCGCTGGCGCCGCAATGGCATTTGCTGCTGCTCACCGGGCTGATCGTGTTCGCCTACACGGCAATGTTTTTCACCACCGATGATTGGGTCGTGGCCGCCAGCGGCAACGTGCCGATTCTCATCATCCTCGTTGCGCGATTGCTGGCCGATCCTGCCGAGGGCAACGGGTTCATCGTGCTGATCTTGCTGCTGTCCATGATCACCTGCCTGATCGTCGGGCGCGTGCTCGAAAACCGGCTGATGGATGCCGCACGGCTGCGCATTCGCAACGAGATGCTGGCCAACGAACTCACCGACGAAGTCCGCAAGGCCCGGCAGGCCCGCGACGAAGCTCAGCAGGCCAATCGGCAAAAGCTCGAATTCATCGCTGCCGCCAGCCACGATCTGCGCCAACCGCTGCACAGCCTGTCGCTGCTGTCTGGCCTGATGGAGCAATCGCAGCGCGACAGCCCGCAGCACAGCCTGGCCGAGCGCATGTCGGCGGCGGTGGGCTCATTGCGGGTGATTTTTGAGCAGCTCTTTGATATCGCCCGGCTCGAAGCCAACAAGCTGCAACACCGCCCCGGCCCGTGCGCCGTGCACACGCTCTTTGCCGAACTCGACAGCGAATTCTCGCTGCTGTGCCAGCAAAAACAGCTGGCCTGGCGCGTGCAACCCAGTGACGATTGGATCGACGTTGACGCGCTCTTCGTGCAGCGCATCTTGCGCAACCTGCTCGACAACGCCCTGCGCTACACCGCCCACGGCGGCCTCTTGTTGCGCGCACGCCGGCGCGGGCCCGATGTGCTGCTGCAAGTGTGGGACAGCGGCGTGGGCATCGCGCAAGCCGATCAGGCGCGTATCTTCGATGATTACGTGCAAATTCATAACCCCGCAAGACGCCTGCGCGAAGGGCTGGGCCTTGGCCTTGGGCTGGTGCGGCGTCTGGCCCAGGTGGCCAGCTACGGATTGGGTGTGCGCTCGCGCCCCGGCAAAGGCTCGTGCTTCACGCTACGGGTGCCACGCTGCACGGCTGCACAGATTCCGGCGCCTGCGCAATCCATCACTCCTGCCGCGGCACCCGGCACCGCTCGATCGCTGCACTCAACACACTCACGCGCACCCGTGCTGCTGATCGACGACGAAGACGATGTGCGCCACGCCGCCGACGCCGTATTGCACGCACAAGGTTTTGCCGTGCTCGCGGGCAGCACGCCTGATGAGGTGATCGAGCAGGTGGCTGCACAAGGCATTGATGCGCCGTGGCCCTGCGCCGTGCTGTGCGATTACCGCCTGGGCCTGCCCATCGACGGGCTGCAGGCCGTAGCTCAGGTGCGGCACGAATTTGGTTTGAGCCTGCCGGCGCTCTTGATCACCGGCGATGTCGACCCCGGCATTGCCGAGCGAGCCCACGAATGCGGCATCACACTACTGCGCAAGCCTTTGTCGTCAGAAGCGCTGATTGATGCGCTTAACCGCGCGCTGCAGCACGGGCATCCCCACTGAAAAGCACAAGCCACTGAAGCACAAGCAAAAGGCGGCTGCAGCCCACCCGGGCCGCAACCGCATCAACTGGGCACATCAACAAACAACACAACGGATGCACCACCGATGCGCAACAACACCTGCGCGCCGATGGTGCCCAACGAGGCCAATCAATCGGCCTGCTTGCGCAAGAACGCCGGAATTTCGATCTCGTCCATGCCGTTGCTGGCCAGCGCATCCACCTTGGCCGCCGCCTGCGTGCGCCCGCTGCGCCACACGCTGGGTGTGTTCAACCCCGAGTAATCGTGTGCGGGCTGTGCGCCATAGCCTGGTGCCACGGGCGTGCTGAGAATGGGGATGTTGTCGGTGCCCGTGCGCTGCACCGGCGCGGTGTGCACCACGCTGATCGGCGCAGCAGCGCGCTTGGCCGGCGTGAGGCCGGTGGCAATCACGGTAACGCGCAGCTGATCGCCCAGCGATTCATCGTAGGCGGTGCCGTAGATCACATGCGCGTCCTCGGCGGCATAGCGGCGGATGGTGTTCATCGCGTTGCGCGATTCGCTGAGCTTGAAATTGGCCTTGCTCGCTGCGATCAGCACCAGCACGCCGCGCGCGCCCGAGAGATCAATGCCTTCGAGCAACGGGCAGGCCACAGCAGCTTCAGCCGCCTTGGTAGCGCGATCAGGGCCGCTGGCCGTGGCCGTGCCCATCATGGCCTTGCCGGGCTCACTCATCACGGTCTTGACGTCTTCAAAGTCGACGTTCACGAGGCCCGGAATGTGGATGATGTCGCTGATACCACCCACGGCATTCTTGAGCACATCATTGGCCTGCTTGAAAGCTTCTTCCTGCGTGATGTCGTCGCCCAGCACTTCGAGCAGCTTCTCGTTGAGCACCACGATCAGCG
>CAZUCW010000082.1:0-11765 GCA_964618825.1 uncultured Aquabacterium sp. | reverse complement strand
AGACCACGCCCGAAAAGCTGGAATTCATGAAGTTCGACCCCAAGGCTCGCAAGCATGTGGCCTACAAGGAAGTGAAGCTTAAATAACGGCAGCTTCGGCTTCACCCTAAAAACCCGCCCGGCATCGCTCGGCGGGTTTTTTGTTGTCTGCGCGTGTTGTGTTCGCGTGTTATTGCGGGCGTTGGGCGTTGTTGTTTTGTGTGGGCCGGCCTACGCCATAAAAAAAAGCCCCGGCGACGCCACGGGGGCATCGCGGGGGCGTTCAACGCAAGTGAAGTTGGGGCCGGCAGCAGCAGGGGGCGCCCTGCATTAAGGCGCAGGGGGCTCGTCGTACATGCCGTCGACTTGATCCTTGAAGCGCTCGATGATCACTTTGCGTTTGACTTTCATCGTGGGGGTGAGCTCGCCGGCTTCGATGCTGAAATTGTGCGGCAAGACACGGAACTTGCGGATGTTGGCGACGCGGGCATGCCGGGTGTTGAGCTCATCGATGCCGCGCTGCAACTCGGCTTGCACGGCGGGAGCTTCGCAGAGCTGTTCGCGGCTGAGGTTGCCGAGGTGGTATTGCGCGATCAGTTCGCTGACGGTTTCGGGCTTGAGGGTGAGCAGGGCGCTGAGGTAGTGGCGGCCATCACCGCACACCACGGCGTGCTCAACGAGCGGGATCGTCATCAGATCGGCTTCGATGTTGGCCGGCGAGATGTTTTTGCCGCCCGAGGTGATGAGTAGATCTTTTTTGCGCCCGGTGATGTAGAGGTAGCCGTCTTGATCGAGATGGCCCAGATCGCCTGAGGCCAGCCAGCCGTCTTGCATGGTTTCGGCGGTGGCTTCGGCATTGCCGGCATAACCAGCAAAAACGTGCGGGCCGCGCACGAGGATCTCGCCGTCGTCGGCAATGCGCACTTCGACGCCTTCCATTGGCAGGCCAACAGCGCCCAGCCGGGTGCGACCGCGTAGGCTCAGGGTGGTGGCGCCAGAGCTCTCGGATTGGCCGTAGACCTCGCGGATGACGATGTCGAGCCCAGTGAAGAATTTGAGCTTTTCAGCGGCGATTGGCGCGGCACCGCTGGCGAGCATGTGGGCCTGATCCAGACCGATGGCGGCTTTGACTTTGTTGTGCACGAGCCGGTTGGCGAGCCGGTGTTGCAGCGACAGCCATGTGCCTGGGCGCTCTTGGTTGAGCTCAGCATCGTGCCAGCGGCGTCCGGTGCGCATGGCCCAGCGCGCGAGCTGGCCTTTGATGCCGGTGGCGGCGCTGAGTTTGGCTTCGATGGCAGCGTGCATCTTCTCCCACACGCGCGGCACGCCGAAGAAGATGGTGGGCCTCACCTCGACGAGGTATTGGCTGAGGTCTTCGATCTTGCGGGCGTAGTAGACCGAGAAGCCGCGCTGCACGGGGCCGTGGATGCTGATCATCTGCTCGGCCACGTGGGCCATGGGCAGGTAGGAGATGACGCGCTCTTCGGGCGAGCCGCCGAGGGAGCCGCTCATGGCGCGTGAGCTCCAGGCGATGTTGCCGTGCGACAGCATCACGGCCTTGGCAGGGCCGGTGGTGCCCGAGGTGTAGATGTAGGTGCCAGGGTGCTCGGGGCGGATGGCGGCGAGGCGGGCATCGACCGTGGCTTGCAGCTCGGGCCGGCCCAGCGCCATGAAGTCGGCCCAAGACATTGAGCTGGCATCTGAGGGGTGGCTGTCTGCCATGCGCACGAGGTGGTGCAGGTGCACAAGCCGCTCACGGATGCCCAGCACTTTGCGCAACCGTTCATCGTTGTCGACCAGCAGCACCGGGGCACGGGCATGGTCGAGGATGTATTCGATTTCGCTGGTGGAGCTCGTCCAGTAGATGCCGGCGGGCACAGCGCCAACCATCATCGCGGCCAGATCCATGATGGCCCACTCGGGGCGGTTGAAGCCGAGGATGCATACCGATTGGCCAGCCTGCACGCCCAAGGCGATGAGAGCCCGCGCAGCGGTTTGCACCTGCTGCGCGTAATCGGCCCACGCGGTGCTGACCCAGCCCGCATCGCTGCGCATAAAGTAGGCGTCGCGCGTGGCGAACTGTTGCGCGGTCTGCAAAAACCGCGCGGGCGATGAGATGAAATCGTTTACCAGCTGCGGCCCTGGGCCGGCAGAGGGGGATCGGCTGGCCTCAGACGGCGACTCCGGTTTGAACGCTTGCTGCACCATGGTTGTCTCCTGCTTGTAGGCCAAGAATGGCCCGTGCTTCTTGTGGGGATGCAATCTCGCGGCCCGCATTGCGGGCGCAGGTGGCCAGCGCTTCGATGAGCTGGCCGTTGCCGGTGGTGCGTGTGCCACCCGGCAGGTAGAAGGTGTCTTCAACGCCGGTGCGCAGCATGCCGCCCAGATCGGCGGTGGCTTGGTGCACGGGCCAGATCTCTTCGCGGCCAATCAACGTGGTTTGCCAGAAGGTGTTGGTTTCGCGGTATTTAACGAGCAGCTTGAGCAGATCGGCATCGACCGGCATGCCCGAGGCCACGCCCATCACGAAGTTGTATTCGAGGTAATCGGTGAGGCCAGCCTTTTGATACATGCCAACCGAGCGCACGATGCCGACGTCGAAGCATTCGAATTCGGGGCGCGTGCCGCACTCTTGCATCACGTCGATCATGGCTTTGACTTTGTCGACCTGGTTGTCGAACAGCATCGGGGGCCAGGCCCATTGGCCGTTTTCTTTGATCTTGAGGTAGTTGAGGCTGCCGGCGTTGCAGGCGGCGATTTCGGGGCGCACGGCACGGATGCAGGCCACGGGGCCTGAGATGTCGGGGCCGACGACGCCGGTGGTGAGGTTGATGATGACGCCAGGGCAGGCTTGGCGGATGGCAGTGTCGATTTCGATGGCGACAGCCGGATCCCAACTCGGGAAGCGGCCCATGCCAGGCTCTTGCCGGCGCAGGTGCACGTGCATGATCGCAGCGCCGGCGTCATAAGCCTCGCGGGCGGCGGCGGCCATTTGGGCGGCGGTGACGGGCACGGGATGTTGCGCCGGATCGGTCAACACGCCGGTGAGGGCGCAGGTGAGGATGGCCTTGTTGTGCGGGTTGAGGTTGGTGCTCATCTCTTGAATCCTTTACTGCGCGGTTATTCAGACAACTCGATCTCGACGATCAGGGCTTGCGCTTGCACCTGCTCGCCGACCGCGCCGTGCACGGCTTTCACCACGCCCGGCGCTTGTGCGCAGAGCCACATTTCCATCTTCATGGCCTCGACGCTGACCATTTGTTGGCCGGCCTCAACCTTGTCGCCAGGTTTCACCAGCACCTGGGCCACCACGCCGGCCACGGGGGCGACGGCACGGCTGGGGTCGTTGGCATCGTTTTGCACGGGCCATGGCGAGGCTTCGTTGAAGACGAAGACGGCAGCATCGATCACCACGTTTAAGGTGGTGCCGGCCCACACGGCGAGCACGCGACGGCGCACGCCACCCAGCTCGTAGCGCACTTCGCCGCCGGTTGAGCCAGCGCCGCGGGTGGCCTCGTGGCCCAGCACGCGCAGCTCGGTGTCTTCGGCCTCGCCGCGTATGCGCAACATCACCCGGCCATCGCTGCCTGGGGTGACGCGCACGGCGTGTTCGGTGTCGTCGTTGTTCAGCTTGAGGTCGTAGCCGGTGACGCTGGCCGAGCGCAGTTGGGTGCGCGAGGCGTCGGGCACGCTGGCTTGGCCACGCAGGGCAAACAGCGAGGCGGCTACGAGCAAGGCTTCGCGCGATGGGCTGGGGCGTTGCAGCAGGGGCTCGCCGTCTTCGGCCCATTTGTCGATCAGGGTGGTCGTCATCTGCCCGGCGCGGAAGGTCGGGTGATCGATGAGATCGCGCAAGAAGCGCGCGTTGTTGCGCAGGCCGATCAGCGGGGCGTCGTCGAGCGTGGCGATGAGGCGGCGGATGGCATCGTCGCGATCACGCCCGTGCACGATGAGCTTGGCCACCATGGCGTCGTAAAACGGGGTGACTTCGCCGCCCTCACGGATGCCGTCGTCGATGCGCACACCATCGAACAATGCGCGCTCGGGGCGCCACCATTGAATCGGGCCGGTTTGCGGCACGAAGCCGGCGTAGGGGTCTTCGGCGTACAGGCGCGCCTCGATGGCGTGGCCGGTGAGTGTGATGTCGCTTTGCTGCACGGGCAGCGGCAGGCCCGAGGCCACGCGCAGTTGCCACTCAACGAGGTCGAAGCCCGAGATCATTTCGGTCACGGGGTGCTCAACCTGCAGCCGCGTGTTCATCTCTAAGAAGTAGTAGTTGAGCTTGTCGTCGACGATGAACTCAATGGTGCCGGCGCCGCGGTAGCCCACGGCCAGAGCGGCGGCCACGGCATCGCGGCCCATGCTGGCGCGCATCTCGGGGCTCACCACGGGCGAGGGCGCTTCTTCGATCACTTTTTGGCGACGGCGCTGCGCCGTGCAATCGCGCTCGCCCACGTAGACGGCGTTGCCGTGCGCGTCGGCGAACACCTGAATCTCGATGTGGCGACCATTGAGGATGAGCCGCTCAAGCATCAGCGTGCCATCGCCGAAGGCGCTTTGTGCTTCGCGACGTGCGCTCACGATGGCCTGGGCCAGCTCGCTGTGTTGATGCACGAGGCGCATGCCGCGTCCGCCGCCGCCGCTGACGGCTTTGACGAGCAGCGGGTAGCCCATGCGTTCGGCTTCGGCGATCAGGCGGTCGTCGCTCTGATCCTCGCCCAGATAGCCGGGGGCGCATGGCACCTTGGCCTCGAGCATGCGGCGTTTGGCGCCGGCTTTGTCGCCCATCACCTTGATGGCCTCGGGCGGCGGGCCGATAAAGATCACGCCGGCATCGGCACAGGCTTGGGCAAAGCCTGCGTTTTCAGACAAAAAACCGTAGCCGGGGTGGATGGCGTTGGCGCCGGTTTTTTTGGCCGCGTCGAGCAGCACGTCGCCGCGCAGGTAGGACTCGGATGCGGGCGCGCCACCGATGCACACCGCCTCATCGGCCAGACTCACGTGGGGCGCTTGCGCATCGGCGCTGGAGTAGACCGCCACGGTGCGGTAGCCCAGCTTGCGTGCGGTGCGGATCACGCGGCAGGCGATTTCGCCGCGGTTGGCAATCAGGATTTTTTTGAGCACGGTTGAAACTCTCTTGGCTTATTCGCTGGCCGGCACCCACGCGGCCTTGCGCTTTTGCATAAAGGCCGAGGTGCCCTCTTGGCCCTCGTCGCTGAGCACGGCTTTTGAGAACAACGCTGCGGCGTCGTCGATCAGGTGTTGCGGTGCTTCAAAGCGCGTGCGCGCCAGCAAGGATTTGGTGGTGGCGATGGCACCCGGTGCGCAGCTCTGGATGCGCAGCACGAGCTGCTTGAGCGCGGTTTGCAGCGCGGCCTCATCGGCATGCACCTCGTGCACCAGCCGGATCTGCAGCGCCTCGGCGGCCTCAACCTTGCCGCCGGTGATCGACAGCCGTTTGGCCTCGGCGTAGCCGATGCGCTCGACGAGAAATGGCGCGATTTGTGCCGGCAGGATGCCCAGCGAGGTTTCGGGCAGCCTGAAGGTGACGTTGCTCAACGCCAGCGTGACGTCTGACACGCAGGCCAGCCCAAAGCCGCCGCCCATCACCGAGCCTTCGAGCACGGTGATGATGGGCAGTGTGCTGCGCGCGTAGGCCAGGCAGAGCCGGCCAAAGGTGGCGTTTACTTCGGCAACGGCGCTGGCCTCGCCCGAAGCCAGCCGCATGCGCGCCTGGGCCATATCGCCAATGTCGCCGCCGGCGCAAAAGTGGCCGCCCGTGCCGCGCAGCACGATCACGCGCACGCTGGCATCGGCCTCGGCGCTACCCAGCACATCGGTGAGCTCGCCCACCATGGCGAGCGACATGGCATTGCGCACTTCGGGCCGATTGAGCCAGATCGTGAGTACGCCCGCGCCGTGTTCGAGGCGCAGCGTTTTGGTGGCAGTGGTGTGTGCGGCCATGATCAGCGGGCCTTTTTGGGCAAGGTGCCTTCGAGCTTGGCGATGATGCCCAGCATGATTTCGTCGGCGCCGCCGCCAATCGACACCAGGCGGCCGTCGCGGTAGGCCTGGGCCAGTGGGTTGTCCCAGGTGAAGCCCATGCCGCCCCAATATTGCAGGCAACTGTCGGCCACTTCGCGCACCAGACGACCGCATTTGAGCTTGGCCATCGAGGCCAGCCGTGTCACCTCTTTGCCTGCCACGTAATCTTCAACAGCGCGGTAGGTGAGCGAGCGCAGCAGCTCGACCTCGGTGCGCAACTCAGCGAGGCGGAAGTGGATCACCTGGTTGTTGATCAGCGGCACGCCAAAGGTGTGGCGTTCTTTGCAGTAGGCGATGGTTTGATCGATCAGGCGGTCCATCATCAACAGCGAGTTGGCCGCGCCGTAGAGCCGCTCTTCTTGAAATTGCAGCATCTGCATCATGAAGCCGGTGCCTTCGATACCGATCAAGTTGCGCTTGGGCACGCGCACGTTGTCAAAGAAGAGCTGTGCAGTGTCAGAGGCGCGCATGCCGAGCTTGTCGATCTTTTGCTTTTCGATGCCCTTGGCATCCATCGGCACGATGATCAGCGATTTGTTTTCGTGCACCTTGCCTTCAGAGGTGTTGGCCAGCAGGCAGCACCAATCGGCCTGCATGCCGTTGGTGATCCACATCTTGCTGCCGTTGATCACGTAATCGTCGCCATCGCTTCTGGCGGTGGTTTTGAGCGCAGCCACATCCGAGCCGCCGCCCACTTCGCTCACGCCGATGCAGCCCACCATATCGCCGGCAATCGCCGGGGCGAGGTATTCTTTTTTCAGTGCGTCAGAGCCGAAGCGGTGCAGCGCGGGGGTGCACATATCGGTTTGCACGCCGATGGCCAGCGGCACGCCGCCGCAGTTGGCCACGCCAAAGGCTTCAGAGGCCACAGCGGCATATGAAAAATCAAGGCCCATGCCGCCGTAAGCGGTGTCGTATTTGATGCCGAGCAGCCCCAGGTTGCCCAGCTTTTTAAACAGCTCGTGCGCCGGGAAGTGGCCAGCCTTCTCCCACTCGGCACAATGCGGGTTGATTTCGTTTTCGACGAAGCGCTTGACGGTGTCGCTCAGGGCGATGTGTTCTGCGGTGAATTGCATCGAATGTCTCCAGACGGTGGTTTACATGCGGGCCACGCCGAAGGTATTCGGGCGCAGCGTGCGTTGATCGGCTTCGGCAGCGAGGGACAAGCAAAGCGAGAGGACGCGGCGGGTGTCGCGCGGGTCGATCACGCCGTCGTCCCACAGGCGGGCGGTGCCGAAGAGCACGTTGCTCTCGGCGTCGAGGCGCTTCTTGATCTCGGCGCTCATGCCTTCGAGCATCGCGTCGTTCACCGGCATGCCGGCGCGTTCCATCTTGCCGCGCGTCACGATCTCCATCACCTTGGCGGCTTGCGCGCCACCCATCACGGCGGTGCGGGCAGAGGGCCAGCTGAAGATGAAGCGCGGGTCGAAACCGCGGCCGCACATGCCGTAGTTGCCGGCACCGAACGAGCCGCTGAGCACCACGGTGAACTTGGGCACACGGGCATTGGCTACGGCCTGGATCATCTTCGAGCCGTGCTTGATCGCGCCGCCGTGTTCAGCCGCCGAGCCCACCATGTAGCCGGTGGTGTTTTGCAAGAAGATCAACGGCGTGCCCGATTGATCGCACAGCTGGATGAACTGCGCCGCCTTGGTCGAGCCCTGCGGCTGGATCGGGCCGTTGTTGCCCAGGATGCCGACGAGGTGGCCATCGATGCGGGCGTGGCCGCACAGCGTTTCGGGCGCGTACTTGGCCTTGAACTCAAGAAAATCAGAGCCGTCGACGATGCGGGCGATCACCTCGCGTGTGTCAAAGGGCTCGCGATCATCGGCAGGGATGCAGCCCAGCAGCTCGGCTTCGTCAAACAACGGCTCGACAGCAGCAGCGCGCGCGGGCACGGTATCCCATTTGAGTTTGTCGATCAGATCACGGGCCAGAGCGATGGCGTGGGCATCGTTGTCGGTGAGGTATTCGCCCAGGCCGGTGACGCTGGCGTGCATGTCGGCACCACCCAGATCTTCGTCGGTGGCGTCTTCGCCGATGGCGGCTTTCACCAGAGGGGGGCCAGCCAGATAGATGCTCGAGCGCTCACGCACCAGCACCACGTAATCCGACAAACCCGGTAGATAGGCGCCACCCGCAGTAGACGAGCCGTGCACCACCGCGATTTGCGGGATGCCCATGGCCGACAGCCGTGCCTGATTGGCAAAGCTCTTGCCGCCTTCAACAAAAATCTCGGCCTGATACATCAGGTTGGCGCCGCCGCTCTCAACAAGGCAGATCAGCGGCAGCTTGTTTTCGCGGGCGATCTCTTGTGCGCGCAGACCTTTTTTAAGGCCCATGGGCGAGATGGTGCCGCCCTTGAGCGCCGAATCGCTGGCGGTAACGAGGCAACGTTTGCCCGCCACCACGCCAATGCCGATGATGGTGCCGCCGCCGAGCACGCTCTTTTTGCCGTCGTCGTCGTGCATGCCCAAGCCGGCCAGGGTGCTGAGCTCTAAAAAGGGCGAATCGCGGTCGAGCAATCGGGCCACGCGTTCGCGCGGCAGCAGCTGGCCGCGCTTGTCGAATTTGTCGCGCTTGGCTGCCGATTCGTTGCGCACCTGCTGCTCAAGCGCACGCACCTGCTGCAGGCGCTCGTTCATGCGCTCGACATTGGTGCGAAAGGCATCGGTCTTGGTGTTGAGGGTTGAACGCAATACGGGCATGTTGAAAAGCTCGTTGTGTCTCTGAGAATGTGATGAGTGCTGCAATGAAAACAACGGGGCCGAGGGGCCTCAATCGCTTTGCAGTGCTTTGGGCAACACCGCGCGGTGAAAGCCCTCGTAGCTGGTAGACGGCGCGTGATCGGCCAGCGGAAAGATCGGGCTGTTGAGCGGTGCGCCGCCATCAATAGCTACCGTGATGCCGGTAACGAAAGCCGCGCCGGGGCTCAGCAAAAAGCAGATCACCGCGCTCACCTCGGCCTCAAGCCCCATGCGGCGCATCGGCACGTTGTGCTTGAGCTGGGTGATGATGCCGGCCATGGCTGGGCCATAAGAATCCATGCCGCTCGATGCGATCCAGCCGGGCGCCACGGCGTTGACGCGCACATTGGCCACCGACCACTCGAAGGCGGCCGTCTTGGTGAGGTTGGCCATGCCCGCCCGCGCCGCGCCCGAGTGGCCCATGCCGGGCATGCCGTTCCACATGTCGGCCGTCATGTTGACGATGGCGCCGCCGCCGTGTTTTTGCATCGATTGGTTAAACACCTCGCGCGCCATCAAAAAGCCGCCCGTGAGGTTGTTGGCCACCACGGCCTCGAAACCGCGCTTCGAGATCATCTGCAGGGGTGCCGGAAACTGCCCGCCCGCGTTGTTCACCAACCCGTGGATGCGGCCATGCCGGGCCACCATGGCTGCCACGGCGGTCTTCACCTGCTCATCGTCGCGGATGTCGAAGGTGAAGGTGTCAACCAGGCCACCGTCTTCGCGGATCTCGGCGGCGACTTTGTCGAGCTTTTCTTGGGTGCGTCCGGTGAGGATCACGGTGGCGCCCAACGCGGCCAGCTCGTGCGCCACACAGCGCCCGATGCCGCTGCCGCCGCCGGTAACAACGTGGATCTCGCCAGCAAACAAGCCCGGGCGCAGCACGCTGGCGTAGCGCGAGCTGGGGGCAGAAACAGAAGAGGTTGGCGTGTTCATGCGGCACACTGTAGGGGTGGGTGACGTTAACGTCAACAGTCTGCCGATTAGGTAAAACGCTTATGGCTCGCGTAAACTGACGCGGCTAAGCTGGCGCCGTCGCTACTTGACCCCTTGCGCCCATGCTTGCCTCGCCGTTTGCTCAGAGTATTTCCATGACCCAATCTGCCAATAACGTCAGTAGCCTGCCGCCGGTTTGGGCGCTCGAAGACGCCCGCCGCGACGACGCCCACGAGCTCATGGGTATTGCCGAGATGTGCACCACCTTTGGTGTGTCGCCCCGCACGCTGCGTTTTTACGAAACCAAAGGCCTGCTTGCGCCGCGCCGCATCAACGGCACCCGCGTTTACGGCAAGCTCGATCGCGCCCGGTTGGCTCGCATCCTGCGCGCCAAATCGTTGGGCACGCCGCTGGCCGAGATCAAGCACTACCTCGATATGTATGGCCAGCGCGGCGAGGGCCGTGTGCAGCAGTTGTCGTATGTGATCGAAAAAACCGACGCCGCCATTCAAGAGCTCGAAGCCAAGCGCACCCAGATCGAGGCCTCGCTGGCCGAGCTGCGCCTGATCAACGCCACCTGCCGCAAATCGCTTGAAGACAAACAGCCCCGCAGCGAAGCGGATTGAGCTGGTGCCGCTTCAGGCACTGTCTTCGGCTGGGGTAGGCATGGACATCGCCCGCCACAGAATGTCGAACAGCTCATCAAACTGATCGAGCAACGAATGCGCTTCGCGCCTGAAGATGTGCATCTGCACCACCCGCCCCAGGATGCCCAGAAACACATCGAGCAGCACCTTGCTCGACACGCGGTTGTTGAGCACGCCGCGCTCTTGGCCATCGATAAACACCCCGCGAAACGCCTGAATCAACTCGGGGCTCTCGTAGATCGGGATGTTGTGGTGCCGCTGCACCGGCAGCGCAGTGCACAGCAGTTGCATCACCTCGGGCTGCTTGTCCATGAAATCAAGCATCACCCAAAACGTTTTGCGCAGCCGCTCGCGCACGTCGGCAATGCCCTGCAGGTGATCGAGCATGCGCTCAGCCAAACGGCGCAGCATCACATCGAGCATGGCGTAAACCAAGTTGTCTTTGCTGCCGAAGTATTTGTAGATCGTTTGCAGCGACACGTTGGCTGCGGTGGCGACATCGAGCAGGCTCACCTCATTGAACTCTCGCTGCGAAAACAGCTGCAGCACCGCGCGCTCAATGCGTTGCAGCGTTTCGGCGCGCATGCCATCGAGGCTGGCGCTGCGTTCGGTGGCGGTCTTGGGTGCGGGTTTGTCCGCACTCTTTTTGCTCGCAGAGCGCTCCCCGGCCTTGCGCGGCGGTCGGGGCGAGGTTCGTTTGCTTTCCGTCATGGAAAGATAGATTACCAAATTAAAGCGATTCGCGCGAAATGTGTCTGTGTTGCTTGCAATCGAAGGGGCTTGTCGTCAGGATGGGCGACAACGACATCCCGCATTCAATGCAGGAATTTTCGGTGTCATGCTGTCGCACTTTGTGTTTTTGGCGCGGCTGATCGAAGTGTTGTGAAGAGGGTTGTTTGACGGTAATAAAAATTACCGATTTGATATTTTCTGGAGACTTTCATGGCGATTCATTGTTTCGATGCCACCTGGATGACCGACGAACACAAGATGCTGTTCGAATCGGCCAAGCGTTTCATGACCGAGCAGTGGCAACCCAAAGACGAAGCGTGGCGTGCTCAGGGCATGCTGGACCGTCAGGCGTGGCTCGATGCTGGCAGCAACGGCTTTTTGTGTGCGTCGATGCCCGAAGAATATGGTGGGGCGGGCGGTGATTTCGGCCACGAGGCGGCGCTGATCCTGGCGCAGGGCGCAGCGGGTATTGACGGCTTTGGTGGTGGTTTGCACTCGGGCATCGTCGCTCCGTACATCCTGCACTACGGCACCGAAGAGCAAAAAAAGCGCTGGCTGCCCAAGCTGGCCACTGGCGAGCTGATCGGGGCTATCGCCATGACCGAACCCGGCACGGGCTCTGATCTGCAGGGCGTGCGCACCCTGGCCATCAAAGAGGGCAATACCTATCGCATCAACGG
>CAZUCW010000081.1:0-11979 GCA_964618825.1 uncultured Aquabacterium sp. | reverse complement strand
GGTGGTGGATGATGGCCTCGCCCACGTTGCGGCCCTTGCCAAACGAGGGCGACAGGTGCATGCGCAGCCCCGGCGCGGCGCTCACCTCGACGATGCCGCCGTTTTGCTCTTCGAGCGGACGCAGCACGGTTTCGCACACCACATCGACGCCGCATACGTGCAGGCCCACCATCTGCGCAGCGGCAACAGCACGTTTGGCTACCTCGGGGTGCACGTCGTCGGTTACGTCGGTGGCGGTGCCGCCGGTGCTGAGATTGGCGTTGTTGCGCAGGATCACGCGGCGGCCTTTTTCGGGCACCGATTCGGGCTTGAGTCCTTGCGCGTCGAGCCGCGCGATGGCGATGTCATCGAAGCGGATTTTGGTGAGCGAGGTGGCGTGGCCGTCGCCCCGGCGCGGGTCGGCGTTCACCTTGTTGACGAGCTCGCGCACGGTGAGTGCGCCGTCGCCGATCACATGGGGCGGATCGCGGCGCGCGGCGGCCACGAGGCGGTCGCCCACCACCAGCAGCCTGAAATCGTTGCCCGGCAGGTATTTTTCGACCATCACTTCGCCGATTTCGTCGGCGGCACGGTAGGCGATATCGAGGTGCTCGCGCGTGGCGACGTTGACCGTGACGCCCTTGCCCTGGTTGCCATCGCGCGGTTTAACCACCACCGGCAGGCCCACTGCTTGCGCAGCAGCCCAGGCGTCGTCGGCGTTGCTCACGGGGCGCCCGATGGGCACGGGCACGCCGGCAGCCAGCAGCAGCCGTTTGCAGAGGTCTTTATCTTGCGCAATCGATTCGGATACCGCGCTGGTGTGGTCGACTTCGGCGGCCCAGATGCGGCGCTGGCGCGATCCCCAACCCAATTGCACCAGGCTGCCCTGGGTGAGCCGGCGAAAGGGGATGCCTCGGGCCACGGCGGCGTCGACGATCGAGCCTGTGCTGGGGCCCAGGCGCACGTCTTCATCGGTGTCGCGCAGCCGGGTGATGGCGGCATCGACATCGAAGGCGGTTTGCTGCACAACGGCATCGATCAATTGGCGGGCCAGATCAAGGGCCAGCCGCCCGACGGGTTCTTCGCTGTATTCGACCACCACTTGATACACGCCTGGCTCGACCGTGGCCGTGGTGCGGCTGAACGTTACCGGGCAGCCGGCTTGCGCCTGCAGCGCGAGGGTGGCCACTTCGAGCACATGGGCCAGCGAGATGTGGCCGGGGCGACCGTCGGGGCGCAGCGCGCCGATGGCCGGAAAGCGCTCGCGCAGCCGCACTTCGAATCCGGCCCACTCGGCTACCGAGCGCTCGTGAGGCTCGCAGGCCACGATGGCCTCGATGGCGGTGTGGCGACTCCAGAGATTGGGGCCGCGCAGGGCCCGGATGCGGGATACGTCCATGGGAGGTGGGGGTTCGGTTAAGCGAGAACGCGGTGAGCCAGAAGGGGGGTCAGGCGGCAGCGATGCCGGTGTTGGCGCTGGTTGGGGCGGGCAGATCGGCCTCGAAGGTTTCGATGCCGGCAGCGATCAGCTCAGGAGCGATGCTCAGCGCCCAGGCCGCGCCCACGGCAGCGAGCAGCACATCGGGCGATTCGAGGTGGCCGCTGCGGCGGTGGCGCACTTTGGCCAGATCGGCGCAGGCGAGGCTGTCGTGGCCCGTGGCGAGCATCACGCGGTCGTGCTCGATGAACACGGCGCGTCCGCCGGCGGCACGGTGCGCAGCCAACGCAGCGCACTGCGCATCGGCGGCGTAGAAGATCACATCGCCATCGCACAGCTGCGCCATTTCGACAATGCCCTCGTCGGTGGCGTTGAGCACGGCGGCGCCCTCGGCGAGCACCACATCCACCTGGGTGCGCAGCACCTTGAAGAGCTGATCGGATGCGGTGATGTCGAACTCGCCCAGGCGCTCGGCGCCACCCAGATCGGTGATCACGCCGACGGCGCAGCGATCGTAGGCCAGGCCGTCGCGCAAGATGGTGTCGGCACCGTTTTCGAGCACTGCTGCCTCAACTTCACGGTTGATCAGCAGGCGCTGCCCAGCGGCCCAGGTGGCGCAAGGCGTGCGCTCCACCTGCCGTCCACCCAAAAAGAGGCCATCGCGGCAGGCCAGCCCCACATGGCGCCCGCTGAGTTGAATCAGCCACGCCACCAGGCGTGCAATGCGGTGCGTGTCGAGCGAGCCGGCCACGCCCACGATGGGGATGCGGCCTTGGCTGTGGCCGTTATCGAGATCAGGGAACAGGTGATCAACGATGGCTCGGCCCACCGGGCGCGGCATGCCTTCGGCGGGTTTGAGATGCATCAGCAGCCCCGGCCCGGCGTTCACCTCGACCACTGCGCCGCCCTGTGCCTGCAGCGGCTGCGAGATGTTTTGCGTCACCACATCGATGCCGGCGATATCCAGGCCCACCACGCGTGCGGCCAGGGCCACGGTGTGGGCCACCTCGGGGTGTACGTCGTCGGTGCAATCGATGGCCACATTGCCGTTGCGCTGGATCAGCACGTGGCGACCGGCTTCAGGCACGGCCTCGGGGGTGAGGCCTTGGCGGCGCAGATCGGCGGCCACGTTGTCGTCGTTGTCGACCAAAATTTTGTTGAGTGGAAAGCCTTCGCTCAACCCGCGGCGCGGATCGGTGTTGATCTGGGTGTCGATGAGCGTGCGCACGCTTGAGCGGCCATCGCCGGTGATCCAGGCTTCTTCGCCCCGCGCTGCGGCGATCACGCGGCCACCCACCACCAGCAGGCGGTGTTCGTGGCCGGGGATGCAGCGCTCAACGAGCACCTCGCTGCCGTGCTGCTCGGCAATGGCAAAGGCGGCAGCCACTTCGTCGTGCGTTTTGAGATCGAGCGCCACGCCGCGCCCATGGTTGCCATCGCTGGGTTTAACCACCACCGGCAGGCCGAGGTCTTGCGCCACCTCCCAGGCTTCATCTGCGCTGGCCACGGCCTGCCCCTCGGGCACCGGCACGCCGCACGATTTGAGCAGCGTTTTGGTGAGATCTTTATCGCGGGCGATGCCTTCGGCGATGGCGCTGGTGAGATCGGATTCGGCCGTCCAGATGCGGCGCTGGTGCGCGCCATGGCCCAGTTGCACGAGGTTGCCATCGTTGAGCCGCAAATGCGGGATGCCGCGGTCGGTGGCGGCGGCCACGATCGAGGCGGTGCTGGGGCCGAGGTAGCAATCGTCAACCTGATCGCGCACGGTAGCCACGGCAGCGGCCACGTCAAACGGTTCGTCGTTGATGGCGGCCATCAACAGGCGGTGGCCCTGAGCCAGCGCGGTGCGCGCCACCTGCTCATCACGGGCGCGAAACACCATGCGGTAAACGCCGCGCTGCGAGGTGCTGCGCGTTTGCCCAAAACCGGTGGGCATGCCCGCGAGATTAAGCAGCTCGATGGTGACGTGCTCAAGAATGTGTCCGGCCCAGGTGCCCTCGGCCAGCCGCTGCCCGAAGCCGCCGCGCTCGCCCACGCCGCAGTGGTGTTCGGCCACCGCCGGCAGCAGCGCCACCAGCCGCTCGTTGAACCCCGGCAAGAGGTTGGAGGGGAGCTCTTCAAGCTCGCCGAGATCGAGCCAGACTTCGAGCGCCGGGCGGTACGTCCAGATGTTGGGGCCGCGCAGGTAGGTGATGCGCAACAGGCGGATGTCGTTCTTTTTGGTCGTCATGGTGAGGGCAGAAAGAGGCGGGCTCGGGTGCTTGCGCGGGCCGCTGAGCACGTCGGCAGGTTATTGTGCCCGTCGGACGATGGGGCGGTGGCTTGGGCGAAAATCATGATCCTCTTCAAACGGGTCGTGCCCAACGGGCGGCGCGGTGTCGGGTTCTCGATGCGGCGTTTGATCGGCCCGTGGCACGTTTTACACCACATGCATCCACCACACGCTGTTGACGCCGGGCACGACGCCATGCGAGCGAGCTTGAACGCCGTCTTGCATGCCGGAGAGAACGTCTTGGGTACCCTGGAGGTTGACTTGAGCGAGCCGCTGCGCTTTGGGCGCGGCCTGCTGGCCCTCACCGATCGCCGCCTGCTGGCCCGTGAGCCGGGGGCGGCAGGCTGGCGCGAATGGCCGCTGGCGCCGGGGTTGGTGCTTCGGCACGCCGATCACGCCGGGGTGGGCTCGATCGATCTGTGTGATGCGCACCAGCGGCTGGCGCGCTGGCGCTTTACGCTGGGCCTCAATGTGCAGGCGATGCGGTGGGTGGAGCTGTTTGAGCGCACGGTGGAGCATCTGGGCCGCACGCCACCGCCCGCGCCTGAGGCCGAAGTGGCGCTGTGCCCCACCTGCCAGGCCACGCTGCCCCCCGATAGCGATGCCTGCCCGGTGTGCGCCCGCGAGTTGCACACCCCGCCCTCTACCTGGGTGCTGCTGCGGCTGTGGCGGTTTGCCCGGCCTTATCGCGGGCAGTTGTTGGCCGGGCTGCTGCTGATGTTGGGGTCGACGGCGGCGACGCTGGTGGCGCCGTATCTGAGCATGCCGTTGATGGATGAGGTGCTGATCCCGTTTCAAAACGGGCAACACATCGATACGCAGCGGGTGGCGTTTTATCTCGGCGGGCTGCTGCTGTCGGCGCTGTTGTCGTGGGGGCTGGGTTGGGCCAAAACTTACATTCTCGCGCTGGTGTCTGAGCGCATCGCGGCCGATTTGCGCACCACCACGTTTGAGCATTTGCTGCGTTTGTCGCTCGATTATTTTGGCGGCAAGCGCACGGGCGATTTGATGTCGCGCATCGGCTCTGAAACCGACCGCATCAGCGTTTTCTTGTCGTTGCACGCGCTCGACTTCATCACCGATGTATTGATGATCGGCATGACGGCGGTGATTTTGTTTTCGATCGATCCTTGGCTGGCGTTGGTGACGCTGCTGCCGCTGCCGTTTATTGCGTGGCTGATTCACATCGTGCGTGATCGGTTGCGCACGGGTTTCGAGAAGATCGATCGGGTGTGGGGCGAGGTTACCAACGTGTTGGCCGACACCATTCCGGGTATTCGGGTGGTGAAGGCGTTTGCGCAAGAGCGCCGTGAGGCGTCGCGGTTTCGGCAGGCCAATATGCACAACCTCGAGGTGAATGATCGGCTCAACAAAACCTGGAGCCTGTTTTCACCCACGGTGGCGTTGATGACCGAAATCGGCCTGCTCGTGGTGTGGGCCTTTGGCATTTGGCAGGTTTCGCAAAAGCACATCACGGTGGGCGTGCTCACGGCGTTTATCGCCTACATCGGGCGGTTTTATGGCCGGCTCGATTCGATGAGCCGCATCGTGTCGGTGACGCAAAAGGCGGCTGCCGGAGCCAAGCGCATTTTTGACATCCTCGATCATGTGTCGAACGTGCCTGAGCCGGCCCAGCCCGTGCCCACGGGGGCGCTGCAGGGCCGCATCGAGATGCGCGACATCGGTTTTCGCTACGGCAACCGCAGCGTGATCAATGGGCTCGATCTGAGCATCCGCCCCGGCGAGATGATCGGCCTGGTGGGCCACAGTGGCTCGGGCAAATCCACCCTGGTGAATTTGATTTGCCGTTTCTACGATGTAACCGACGGCGCCATTGCGGTGGATGGCACCGATGTGCGCCGTTTTGCGGTGGCCGATTACCGCCGCCATATCGGGCTGGTGCTGCAAGAGCCGTTTTTGTTTTTTGGCACCATCGCCGAGAACATTGCTTACGGCAAGCCCGAGGCCACGCGCGCCGAGATCGTGGCGGCGGCGCGCGCGGCGCATGCGCACGAGTTCATCTTGCGGCTGCCGCACGGCTACGATTCGCTGGTGGGCGAGCGCGGCCAGGGGCTGTCGGGTGGCGAGCGCCAGCGCATCAGCATCGCCCGCGCGCTGCTGATCGATCCGCGCATCCTGATCCTCGATGAGGCCACATCGGCGGTCGATACCGAAACCGAGCAAGAGATTCAGAAGGCGCTCGACAATCTCGTGCAGGGGCGCACCACCATTGCCATTGCGCACCGGCTGTCCACCTTGCGCAAGGCGGATCGGCTGGTGGTGATGGATCGCGGCCAGATTGTTGAGGTGGGCCCGCACGATGAGCTCATGGCGCGCCAGGGGGCGTATTGGCGGCTGTATGAAGCGCAGGCACGGCGGGTTGATGGCGCAGCCGATGAATCCCACCTGCTGTTGGGGCGTGGCGAGCACGCCGCCCATCCCGCCGGACAGCCTTGAAAAAAGGGCCAAGCATGAGCCATTCACAAACAATGTTCGCGCTGGAGCGCGACGCCTTTGGCACGTTGATCTACACCGCCGCGTCGGGGCAACGCCACGCGGGGGTGGTGCCGGTGCGGGCGTTTCCGATCGATGCCCCCGACGAAGGGGTGTCGATCGTGGGCCCCGATGGCCACGAGCTGCTCTGGATCGAGCGGTTGTCGGCCTTGCCACCGGCGCTGCGGGCGGTGCTCGATGCCGAGTTCGTCAGCCGTGAGTTCATGCCCGAGGTGCAGCGCATCGTGAGCGTGTCGACCTTTGCCACGCCCAGCACATGGCAGGTGGATACCGATCGCGGCCCGACGCAGTTTGTGCTCAAGAGCGAAGACGATATCCGCCGCCTCGGGCAGGGCCGTTTGCTCATTGCGTGCAGCCACGGGGTGTCGTTTTTTGTGCGTGATCGCTTTGCGCTCGATCGGGCCTCGCAGCGCTTGCTGGAGCGTTTTCTGTGAGCGCCGTCGGCATGGCGCGTGTGGCCGTGATCGGCGCGGGCCCGGCAGGCTTGATGGCGGCTGAGGTGCTGCAGGCGGCGGGGGTGTCGGTCGATGTGTTCGATGCCATGCCTTCGGTGGGCCGCAAATTTTTGCTGGCCGGGCGCGGCGGGCTCAACCTCACGCACACCGAGCCGCTCGCCTCTTTTTTGGATCGCTACGGCGCACGGCGCGAGGTGCTTGCGCCCATGGTGCAGGCCTTTGCGCCACAGGCCGTGCGCGCGTGGGCGGCGGGGTTGGGGGTTGAAACGTTCGTGGGCACGTCGGGGCGGATTTTTCCGGTGAGCCTGAAAGCCTCGCCGCTGCTGCGCGCCTGGCTGCACCGGCTGCGCGAGCCCGGGCCATTGGGTGCGGTGGTGCGTTTTCATCTGCGGCACCGCTGGCTGGGTTGGGCGCCCGATGGTGCGCTGCGCTTTGCCACGCCGGCGGGTGAGGGCGTTTGGCAGGCCGAGGCTACCGTGTTGGCGCTGGGTGGGGCGAGCTGGCCGCGCCTGGGCTCAACCGGCGCCTGGGTGCCGTGGTTGCGCGAGCGGCAGATTGATGTGGCGCCACTGCGGCCTGCCAATTGCGGCTTTGATGTGGCGCCCACCGCGCCTGGGCGCAGCGGCTGGAGCGAGCACCTGAGCAGCCGCTTTGCCGGCGCCCCGCTCAAGGCCGTGGCGGTGCGTTGGGCCGATGCGGATGGCCGCATGCATCACAAACCTGGCGAATGCGTGCTCACAGCCACCGGTGTTGAGGGCGGCCTGATCTACGCCTGCGCTGCGGCGGTGCGCGATGCCATTGAGGCGCAAGGCGACGCCACCATCGAGCTCGATTTGCTGCCCGCGCTCAGTGCCGAGCGCGTTGCCGCCGATGTGGCCCATCCGCGCGGCTCGCGCAGTTGGTCGAGCCACCTCAAAAGCCGCCTGGGCCTGCACGGCGCCAAGATGGCCTTGTTGCACGAGCTGCTGCCCGCCAGCGTGTGGGCCGACCCCGCCGCGCTGGCGCGATCCATCAAAGCGCTGCCGCTGCGGCTGCAGGCACCGCGGCCCATCGATGAGGCCATCAGCACAGCCGGCGGTGTGCGCTTCGAGGCGCTCAATGAGCAGCTCATGCTGCGCGCGTTGCCGGGGGTGTTTTGCGCGGGCGAAATGCTCGATTGGGAGGCCCCCACCGGCGGCTATCTGCTCACGGCCTGCTTGGCCAGCGGGCGCGCAGCGGGCCACGGGGTGCGGCAGTGGTTGCCTGCCCAGGCCTGATCCTGCCCCTCTTTTTGAGCGCCCCTGGGCTATTCTTGCTGCCCTATGTACGCGCATTTTTTTGGCCTGAAGCACGAGCCGTTTTCGATCGCGCCTGATCCGCGCTATCTCTTCATGAGCGAGCGGCACCGCGAGGCGCTGGCGCATCTGCTCTACGGCGTGGGGGGCGGGGGCGGATTCGTGCTGCTCACCGGTGAGATCGGCGCGGGCAAAACCACCGTGTGCCGCTGCTTTCTTGAGCAGATTCCGCGGCGCTGCAATGTGGCCTACATCTTTAACCCCAAACTCACGGTTACCGAGTTGCTCAAATCGGTGTGCGATGAGTTCCGCATCCCGTGCGCCCCGCCGCCATCGGGCCAGGCCACCGTTAAAGATTATCTTGATCCGCTCAACGAGTTTTTGCTCAAAACGCACGCCGTGGGGCAAAACAACGTGCTCATCATCGACGAGGCCCAAAATCTCTCGGCGGATGTGCTTGAGCAGCTGCGCTTGCTCACCAACCTCGAAACCAGCGAGCGCAAGCTGCTGCAAATCATCCTCATCGGCCAGCCCGAGCTGCGCACCATGCTCGCGCGCCCCGAACTTGAGCAGCTGGCCCAGCGCGTGATTGCGCGCTTTCACCTCGATGCACTGTCCGAGGCCGAAACCGCCAGCTATGTGGCGCACCGCCTGCAGATCGCAGGCTGGCGGCGCGGGCGGCTGTTCAGCGATCCCGCGCTCAAGCGCGTGCACGAGCTCGCACGCGGCGTGCCCCGGCGCATCAACTTGCTGTGTGATCGCGCCCTGCTGGGCGCCTACGCCCAAGGCAAAAGCAAGATCGACCGCCGCACCGTCGAGCAAGCGGCGCGCGAGGTTTTCGACGCTGCCGTAGCCTTGCCCGCCACACCGCGCGGGCGGTTTTCGGTGCGGCCTCTCACCGCATGGTTGCAGCAACCCGGCGTGCGCTGGGGGGCGGCCATCGTGGCCGGCGCCGCGCTCAGTGCCGCTCTGGGGTGGACGCTGCTGAGCGCGCAGCAGCGCCGGGCGCTCGAGCCCATGCCGCATGCCGCCTCATCCTCTACGGGCGCTGCGGCGGCGGTGATGTCGTCTGATCTGTCGACCCTGCCGCGCCCGCCGGCCCGCAGTGCCACCGTTGCTGCGCCGGCATCCACGCCCGCATCACCACCACCCGCCGCGCTCGCTCCAGCCACCGCGCTGCAGGCTTGGCTGGTTCAACAACCGCAAACCGCCGATCATGCCGACGCTGCCTGGCGCGAGCTCGCTGCCTTGTGGGGCGTTGCAACCAGCGAGGGCGACCCCTGCATCACCCTGCAAGCGCAACAACTGCGGTGCTTCAAAGGCCGGCTCACGCTGGCCACCTTGCGCGAGCTCGATCGCCCCGGGCTGCTGCTGCTGCAAACACCCGCGCTTGCGCGGCCCGTGCCAGTGCTCATCACCGCGCTCGATGGTGAGCGGGCCACCCTGCGCCGGGCGGGCCAGACGCAAACCGTATCGGTGGCCACGCTGTCGCAGTGGTGGCGGGGCGATTACGCCACCTTCTGGCGTGCGCCGGCGGGCTTTCAGGGCAAGCTGGCCGAAGGCCACGCGGGGCCCTTGGTTGATGAGCTGTCGACCCAGCTGGCACGCTGGCTCGGCACCCCGGCGCCCGTGGGACGCTACATTTTTGATGCGCCGCTGCGCGAGCAAGTGAGGGCCTTTCAACTGGCCCACGGCCTGCAGCCCGATGGCCAAGCCGGCCCCACCACCTTCATGCAGCTCAACCGCGTTTTGGGGGTAGACGAGCCGCGGCTGCGCGCCGCCCCCACGGGGGCGTCCCCCGGCGCACCGGCCCCCGCCCGGGCAAACCACTGATCGAGGGAGCGTGCGATGTCCTACATCCTCGAAGCGCTAAGAAAAGCCGATGCCGACCGTGAGCGCGAACGCGGCGGCATCCCCACCATCCACAGCCCGGGCCCATCCACCCCCGCGCTGGCCGACGACGATCTCGATGGCGACGACGACATCCGCCGCCGCCGCCCGGCGCCGCGTCTGCTCGTGGGCGCCGTGGTGGGCCTGGGCCTCACCGTGATCAGCCTGATCGGCTGGCTGTGGCTGGGCCCGTCGTCTGATCGCGGTGCCCCCACCGTGGCCGAAGCAGCGCCGCCCCGGCTTGATCATGCGCCACCGCCCCCCGCCGCGCCCAATCCGCCGCCGGTGCTCCAGGCGGCGCCGCCCATGCCATCCCCAGGGTGGGATGCAGCCGTGCCACGCGCCGCGCCCGCGCCATCGCAGCAGCCCGTTGCCCGTGCTGTGCCCAAAGAGGCCAGATCAGACGCAGCCCCAGCCCCAGCTGCCGCCTCAGCCGTCGCGCGCGTACCCACGCTCGACGAATTGCCCGACGACGTGCGTCGCCAGCTGCCGGTGCTGGCCGTCAACGGCTCAAAATACGCCGACGCGCCGGCCAGCCGCATCCTCATCCTCAATGGCCAGATCTTTCATGAGGGCGACCGCATCACCCCCGATCTCACGCTCGAACACATCCGGCTCAAAGAAGCCGAATTGCGTTATCGGGGGCAGCGCTACCTCATCAAATTCTGAGGCCCGAGGTTTCGACGCCTGTTTCAGGCCTGCAGCTTCTTGCACTCTTTGAGGCAGGCCGCGCACGCATCGGCGCAAGCCTTGCACTCAGCGTGTTTCTTCTCGTGCTTGCGGCACTCTTTTTCGCAAGCCGCACACACCTCGGCGGCCACCTTGGCCATTGCCGGCGTAAACCTCGACTCTTGTGCGGCCAGCTTCATCAGCGCATCACACGCGGCCAACAACTCGTTAACCGATTGCGCACACGCCGCCATCGGCTTATCGCCATCGGCCAGCAACACCAAGCAATGCGCCAGGCAGGCTTGGCCCGTTTGCAGACACTCCGCCGACGATGCCACCACGGCAGCATATTTTTTGGGTGTGTTGCCGTGATCATGTTGGTGATGCGCATGATCGGCAGCCAGCGCTTGCACCGACACCGCACCCGCTGCGGCTGCAGCCAGCGTTTTCATCAAATCGCGTCGTTCCATAAAGCTCTCCAATAAAAAAGAAAAGGCAAAAATCAGTATAGAAGGACACCCCTTCGGCCAGCACCTGTGTCCGGCCCCCATCCAGTTGCGCCTGTTGAATACCCGTTGAATGAAAGCGGGTTTCATCAACCAAGAGCGTGGCCGATCTGAATGATGAAGAACAAAAGAGAGGGCGCGCGACCCACAGCCCTGCAGATCATCGGTTAGTTGAAGCAAACCGAGAGGGCGAAATGACAAAAGCCCCGCGCCTCGACCGCTACAGCGGTCAAGCGCGAGGCTAGGATTTGGTGGGCCCTGAGTGACTCGAACACTCGACCAACGGATTAAGAGTCCGCTGCTCTACCAACTGAGCTAAGAGCCCGAGGTTCAGAGCGAAGGGCTTCTGAAGCTCTGCAAAGCCCAGCGAGGTTGTCTGGGCCAAGAGGTGTTTGGTGGGTCGTGCGTGACTCGAACACGCGACCAACGGATTAAAAGTCCGCTGCTCTACCGACTGAGCTAACGACCCACTACAGCCCACACTCGCGCTGAAGCCAAGCTGTAAAGCCTTGCATTATAGTATGAAAATTGCTGCTTGCGCCGAAACCTGATGGTTCAAAAGCTACTCGTAAGCCCGTGACGCCAGGGCGTCCAGCACCCACCCTGCGGCACATTGGCCGAAGGTGGCGGTAACGGCCACCACGGAGCCGTACCCATGGCAATTGAGGCTACCGTCACCCTGTACAGCACAGGATGCATCGGGCGGCGCCACTGCCTCGCGGCTGAAGACGCAGGGCACGCGCATCTTCTTTCCGTCCCGCGGCGCGCCATGGTGCTTGCGCAAGCGGTAGCGCAACTGGGCCAGAAGGGGATCGTGGGTGACCAGCGACAGGTCGTCCACATCCACCTTGTGCGCCAAGCGCTTGCCACCCGCCGCACCCACGGTGATGAACACGGCCTGACTGGCACGTGCCCAGACGGCCATCACCGTCTTTGCGGGCACTTGGTCGCAGGCATCGATCACCGCGTTCACGCCTTGCGG
>CAZUCW010000080.1:0-11996 GCA_964618825.1 uncultured Aquabacterium sp. | reverse complement strand
TCGCCCTCGGCCAGCGTGGCGGCCATCAGCAGGTTCTCGGTGCCGGTGACGGTCACCATATCGGTGGTGATGCGCGCACCCTTGAGCCGGCGGGCATTGGCAACGATGTAGCCATGCTCGACGGCGATCTCTGCCCCCATGGCCTGCAGGCCCTTGATGTGTTGATCAACCGGCCGTGAGCCGATGGCGCAGCCGCCGGGCAGCGACACCTTGGCGCGGCCAAAGCGCGCCAACAGCGGGCCCAGCACCAGAATCGAAGCGCGCATGGTTTTAACCAACTCATAGGGCGCTTCGGGGTTGTTTACTGGGCCGGCGTCGAGCACCAGACGGCCCGCGTCGAGGGCCGTGTTGGCCTGCAGGCCCATATTGGCCAGCAGTTTGAGCGTGGTGCGCACATCTTGCAGATTCGGCACGTTGGCAAAAGCCACCGGCTCGGCGCACAGCAGTGCAGCGCACAGCTCGGGCAGGGCTGCATTTTTGGCGCCTGAGATCGTCAGCTCGCCGTTGAGGCGGCGGCCACCGCGGATGAGGAGTTTGTCCATGGCGATAGGGTCTTGCCGGCCCGCGCTGCGCTGTCTGCCTCGGGCTGCGCGATCCCTGATCTGCGCGGCGCCATCGACCGACCGCGCGCCCAGGCTGGCGGCGGGCAATCAGTGGTGAGAGTGGTGGGCGTCAGCGGCCCACTCGGCGGGCGTCAGGGTCTTCATCGACAGGGCGTGAATCTGCTGGCGCATTCTATCGCCCAGGGCTGTGTAGACCCGCTGGTGGCGTTTGATGCGGCTGAGGCCTTCAAACTCGGGCGACACGATGGTCGCAAAAAAATGACGCCCATCGCCCTCAACCTGAAGGTGTTCGCACGCCAGCCCCTGCGAGAGAAACTGTTCGATGTCTTGGGGAGTCGGTTCGCTGGCCATGGTGAGCGGGTGTGAGGCAAACGGCGATTTTAAGGGGGATGTGGCCCAGGCGTGGGGCAGCTCAGGCGCGCAACTTATAGCCCGAGCGCAGCAGGTGCAAGGCCAGGGCCGACACGGCTGAGCAGGCCACGCCAACAATGCCCAGGCTGAGCCAGGGCGATACATCGCTCACACCAAAGAAGCCGTGCCTGAATCCATCAACCAGATAGAAAAACGGATTGAGCTGCGACACACGCAGCCAAAACGGCGGTAACGAGTGCACCGAATAAAACACCCCGGCCAAAAAGGTCATGGGCACAACGATGAAATTTTGAAACGCGGCCATCTGATCAAATTTTTCGGCCCACAGGCCAGCGATCAACCCCAGGCTGCCCAACAGCACCCCGCCGAGCACGGCAAAAACGAAGATCCACCCCGGCTGTTGCAGCGGGGGCAGGCCAAACACCGCCGTTACCGCAAACACCCCCAGCCCCACGATCAGGCCGCGCGCCGTGGCAGCCCCCACGTAGGCGGTGAACCAAGCCCAGTGCGACAGCGGCGTAACGAGCAAAAAAACGAGGTTGCCCGTGATCTTGCTCTGAATGAGCGACGACGAGCTGTTGGCAAAAGCGTTTTGCAACACGCTCATCATCACCAGGCCCGGCACCAAAAACTGCGTGTAGCCGATGTGGTTGTAGACCTTGACGTGATCTTCGAGCACATGGCCGAAGATGAGCAGATAGAGCAAGGCGGTGAGCACTGGGGCGGCAACGGTCTGAAAGCCAACCTTCGCAAAACGCAGCAGTTCTTTGCGCAGCAGCGGCAGCGTGCCTTCGAACGTATGGTGCAACGGCATCTCAACGGCCCTCGGTGTGCATGAGGCTCACAAACACATCTTCAAGATCGGGGCGTCCGATTTCGAGATCTTGCGGCGCGCAGCCGGCATGGCGCAGTTGCGCCAGCAGTGATTCGACCTCGGCGGCATCACGCGCGGGCAGTTGCACGACGCGCCCGGTGACGCGCGCCAGCGCAGCCAGCGTGGGCGGCAGCGACGCGTCGAGCTTGAATCGCAGCATCGTGTGGGCCGCGCGGTCGAGCAGCGCCGAGGTGGTGTCGAGCGCCACGATGCGCCCGTTTTTGAGCATGGCGACACGGTGGCATAGCGCTTCGGCTTCTTCGAGATAGTGCGTGGTGAGCAGCACGGTGTGGCCCTCGCGGTTGAGCCGGCTGATGAACTGCCACAGCGTTTGGCGCAGCTCCACATCCACCCCGGCGGTGGGCTCATCAAGCACGATCACTGGTGGGCGATGCACCAGGGCTTGCGCCACCAGCACGCGGCGTTTCATGCCGCCCGAGAGCTGGCGCATATTGGCATCGGCTTTGTCGGCCAGGCCGAGGTTGGCCAGCAGCTCATCGATCCAATCGTCGTTGCGGTGAATGCCGAAATAGCTGCTTTGGATGCGCAGGGTTTCGCGCACAGAGAAGAACGGGTCGAACACCAGCTCTTGCGGCACGATGCCGAGCTGGCGTCGTGCCTGGGCGTAATCGGCCACCACGTCGATGCCGTTGACGCGCGCCTGCCCGCTGCTGGCGCGTGCCAGGCCGGCCAGGATGCTGATCAGCGTGGTTTTGCCCGCTCCGTTGGGGCCGAGCAGGGCAAAAAATTCGCCAGGCTGTATCGCAAAACTCACGCCTTGCAGCGCGTGCAGTGTGCCGCCGGGGGTGATGAACGATTTAGTGATGTGCTCGAACGACACCGCCGCTGTGGTGGTGTGTTGGATCGGGGTGGGCATGGCAGAAGGGCGGGCGAAAAAGGCAACAGCAAAGCGATGGCAGGGGGCCGTGCGGCATTGTAGAAATCGCCTCCGCCTTGCGCTGGTGTAGGGGCATCGCCAGGGGCCGGCCGGTTTGGGGTTTTCCGAGGCTGGTGAAACCTCTGGCCCTCAGCTGCGGGGTGGATTTGCTGTCGATCAGTTGTCGGTGCTGGCCCCCTGAGTACACTGCGCCGCGCCGTGCGAAAAGTCCGCACGCGCATGCCATCAAAAACAGCAGTCAGAAGGTAACCGATGTCCGAACTACAAGCTCGTTTTGAGCAAGCCATTGCAGAGTCCAAACAATTGCCCGCCAAGCCCGATAACCAAACTTTGCTGAAGATTTATTCGCTGTACAAGCAGGCCACTGCCGGCGATGTGCAGGGCGCGCGCCCGGGGTTTTCGGATTTCGTCAACCGCGCCAAGTGGGATGCCTGGAGCGAGCTCAAAGGCCGCTCGAATGAGCAGGCCATGAACGATTACATCGCGCTGATTCAATCGCTCAAACCTCAGGGATGAAGCGCTATCGCTGATGCCGCCACAAAAAAGGGAGCCCGTTGCAGGCTCCCTTTTTGTTTTTGCGCTGGCCCATGCACTGCCGGGCTGCGCAGCGTTAACAGTGGCCGCTCAAGAGGCCGCGCCGCGCTCGAGCAGTTTTTGCAGGTTTTTATCGATCTCGCCCTCGATCATGGGCTTGAGCGCCTTCATCATCAGGCCGAGTTTGGCGGTGAGCTCAAAGGCGGTGGCCGAGACGATCATTTCGCCCTCAACGCCGGAGCGCTCGAACTTGATCACATCTTGCTGCTCACCCGGCTCGTGTTTGCAGGTGAGGCCCATTTTTTTGCTGGCGCCGTCGATCCAGTGGGTGGCCAGCTCGCGGGCCTTGGGCAGGCCCAGGGTGTGTTCGCGACGAATGTGAATATCTGCCATGGTTGACTCCTCGGTCATGTGTTTGTGTGAGAGACGCAAGTTTGGCACACGGGTAAGATCAAACGCATGCAGATCCTGGATTCGATTCGGGCCGAGGCGCCGGCCCTGCAGGCCTTGCGGCGTGAGATTCATGCCCACCCCGAGTTGTGCTTTGAAGAACACCGCACGGCGGATTTGATCGAGCGCACGCTGTCGTCGTGGGGCATTCCGGTGTTTTGTGGCTTGGGCAAAACCGGCGTGGTGGGGGTGATCGAAGGCCGGCCCGGGCCGCGTGCGGTGGGCTTGCGGGCCGATATCGATGCGTTGCCGATCACCGAGCACAACCGCTTTGCACACGCCAGCCAACACCCGGGGCGCATGCATGCCTGCGGGCACGATGGCCACACGGCGATGCTGTTGGCGGCGGCACGGCATTTGGCGCAAACGCGCGATTTTGAGGGCACCGTTTATCTGATTTTTCAGCCGGCTGAAGAGGGCGGTGGCGGGGCGCGCGAGATGATTCGCGATGGCCTGTTTGAGCGTTTTGCCATGGATGCGATTTTTGGCATGCACAACTGGCCTGGCTTGGCGGTGGGGCAATTTGCCATCAAGAGCGGGCCGTGTTTTGCATCGAGCAATGAGTTCAAGATCACGGTGCGGGGCAGGGGTTCGCATGCCGCCATGCCGCATTTGGGCGTTGATCCGGTGCCCATTGCGTGCCAGTTGGTGCAGGCGTTTCAAACCATCCTCACGCGCAACATCAAGCCGGTGGATATTGGTGTGATCTCGGTAACGATGATTCACGCCGGCGAGGCCACCAATGTGGTGCCCGAGAGCTGCGAGGTGCAGGGCACGGTGCGCACGTTTACGCACGAGGTGCTCGATCTGATCGAAAAGCGCATGGCCGAGATGGCACACGCCGTGTGCGCAGCGTTTGGCGCGAGTTGCGAGTTTGAGTTTGCGCGTAACTACCCACCCACCATCAACCACGAGGCCGAAACGGCGTTTGCACGCGCGGTGATGGTGGATGTGGCGGGCGCGGCCAACGTGATCGAGTTTGAGCCCACGATGGGCGCCGAAGATTTCAGCTACTACTTGCAGCACAAGCCGGGCGCTTATTTTGTGATCGGCAATGGCGATGGCGCGCACCGCGAGGGTGGGCATGGCCTGGGGCCGTGCACGCTGCACAACCCCAGCTACGATTTCAACGATGAGTTGATTCCGCTGGGGGCAACGCTTTGGGTGGCGCTGGCTCGGCGTTGGTTGGCACAACCGGCCTAACCACGCCACGGGCCGCATCCTCACCATGAAGCTGGGCATTCTCTACACCGGCGGCACCATCGGGTGTGTGGGCAGCCCGCTGCGTCCGATGAGCGAGGCGCTTTTTGAGGTGGCGTTTCGGGCGCACATCGAGCCGCAACTGCAGGCGGCGCAGCCGGGTATCTCGCTGCACTTTGTGCCTTTTGGCCCGGTGCTCGATAGCACCGATGCCACGCCGCACGATTGGGTGCGGCTGGCGCGTGCGATCGTGCAGCACTACGCCCACGTTGATGCTTTTGTGGTGCTGCATGGCACCGATACGTTGGCCTGGAGTGCCTCGGCGTTGTCGTTTGCGCTAACGTCGTTCAACCTTGAGGGGGTGGCCGAATCGGTGTTGAGCAAGCCCGTGATCGTTACGGGTTCGCAGCGCCCGCTGTTTCAGCAAACCGGCCCGAGCACGGTGGTGCTGGCCGGGCACACCGATGCGCTGGCCAATGTGTGCGGGGCCATTGAGGCTATCGATTTGGGGTTGCCCGAGGTGGGGGTGTATTTTGATCACCAGCTGCTGCGCGGTAACCGGGCGGTTAAGGTGCACGCCACGGCTTTTGATGCGTTTGCAAGCCCCAACCACCCGCCGCTGGCGCGTTGTGGGGTGAGCTGGATGCTCAACTCGGCTGTGTGGTATCCGTCGATCACGCTGCAGCATTCGCTTGATAACCCCGATGTGTGCGCGCGCATGCTGGCGCAGCTCGATCATCTGGCGCAGCGCGTGGCAGCGTGCCGTGTGGCGGTGCTGCCAGCGTTTCCGGCAGCGGGCGATGCGCAGGGTGGGTTGCATGCTGCGATGCTGGGGGCGGTGCTCGATGCCGGCGTGCGCGGCGTGGTGTTGTCGGCATTTGGCGCGGGCAACTTTCCGTCGGGGGCGCCTCAGGCGCCGTTGGGCAGTGCGCTCTTTAAGCAACTGCTGAGGGCGCGCGCGCAGGGTGTGGTGATCGTCGACACCACGCAAGTGCTGGCCGGATCAGTGGATGCGCGGGCTTACGCTTCGGGCTCGTGGCTGGGCGATGCCGGGGTGATTGGGCTGCGCGATATGACACCGATGGCCGCGCTGGCCAAGCTCACGGTGCTGCTGGCACTGAGCGATCGTGGTGAGCAACCCTGGCCGGCATTGACGCTCGAGCAGTTGATGCAAGACAGCCTGGCCGGCGAGATCAGCTGATTGCCAGCGCACCCGTTTGCGCCATTCTCCCCAGCCCAGGCCCCGCGCCTGAGGGGGTGGGGCATGCTGACAGCAGCGGTTTCAGCGTTTGCCCCCTGAATCCTGGCTGTAACGACGTGTATACACGCAGGGCCGCAACGAGCGGTGGCGCGGCGGCGATGTGTTCGACGCGCACGGGCTTGATCCCCCTTGTTTTGCACCACATATAAAGGAGACAACCTTGAAGTTTGCTGCCCCTGTGGCCGGCTTGATGCTGGCGTTTGCTGCTGCCACCCACGCTCCGGATGCTTTGGCCTATTCGCAAATCGTGGTGTTTGGCGACAGCCTTTCTGATAACGGCAACCTGGCCCGCATGGTGGGGCTGCCGGCGGAGCCGTATTACCAAGGGCGGTTTTCAAACGGCCCGGTGGCGGTTGAGGTGATGAGCAGCCAGTTGGGGTTGACGCTGACGGATTACGCCGTGGGGGGCGCTAAAACGGGCTCTGGCGGCATCCTCTCGCAGATCAACAAATACAAGAACGCGCTTGCGGCGAACACGTTGCAGCCCAGTGCCCAGCCTGGCGATTCAACGCTGTATTTTGTTTGGGGCGGGCCGAATGATTTCTTTCAGGGGGGCATGACAACGCCCTCGATCGCCACCACAGCGGCTGGCAACCTCAAGGCTGGCATCACCACGCTCTACGGCCTGGGCGCGCGTGATTTTTTTGTGCCGCTGATGCCCGATCTGGGCCTGACGCCTGCTGCGTTGCAGGCCAACAGCGTGGCGCCGGGCTACAGCACGGCGGCCAGTTTGATGTCGACATCGTTCAACACCTTGCTGGCAACCAATTTGCAGGATTTGCGCACAACGCTTGCGGGCGTGAACATCATCACGTTTGACACCCAAAACTATCTGCGCGAGCAAACGCTGGCGCTGGGCTCGCAGAGTTTTAACGTAACGGATCAGTGCTACTCGGGTTCTTACACCACTGAAGGCACGGTATGCGCCGATCCGGATCACTATTTGTTTTGGGATGGCGTGCACCCGACGGCGGTGGCGCACGAGCTGCTGGGAGGGGCTTTTGCGCAAGCCGTGCCCGAGCCCGAGAGCTGGATGATGTTGCTGTTGGGGGTGGGCGTTTTGGCGGCTTGGCAGCGCAGGCGTGGCGTCGCATCATAAAAGTGTGAACCTCGCCGCGATGCGTCGGAATGGGGTTGTTATTCGGCCTGTTTGAGCGACACGCGCATCGCGGTTGGGCGCACACTGTGCGTCGCTGGCAGGTGGTTGGGCCGGCATCGTTATCACTTTCTCAGAGAGATCCGATATGGCTCAAGACAGCACCCCCGCCACCGCCGCCGAACTCACGCTCAAGGCCTTGCGTTTGCGCCCGGGCATGTCGCTGCAGGTGCAGCGCGCCGGCGATGGCACCCACCGCGAAGCGCAGTTTTTGGCGGCCATCGAAGGCAAGGGCGTGATGGTGGGCCCGCACACCACGGCGGGCGCCACCGGCATGAAGGCCGGTGATGATTACGTGGTGCGCGGCTTCACCGGGCAGCACGATTTCTTTTTCGGCGCCCGCGTGATCCAAACTTTTGAAGAACCTTTTACCTACGCGCTGCTGGCGTATCCGGCCGTGGTGTCGGCGCGTCTGGTGCGCCGCGCCATGCGCATGAAAACCTCGGTGCCCGCGCTGGCCACGCCTGAAAACACACCGGCTGTGGCCGTCACCATGATCGATGTGAGCGTGGCCGGTGCGATGGTGAAGTCGCCCGTGATGCTGGGTGGCGTGGGCGTGAGCCTGAAGCTGGCGCTCACGGTTGAAGTGGGCGGCGCGCATCCGGCCCTGAGCCTGTCCGCGCAGGTGTGCCACTGCAACCGCTGCGACAGCGGCGAAGGCTACAACATCGGGCTGGCGTTTAAAAACGTGTCGGCCAGCGACAAACTCGTCTTGCACGAGATGGTGCAAAGCAGCGTCGATTGACGCGTGCGCCGCGAGGCCGGCGCACGAGCGTCTCAGGCGGCCCGGGCCTGATCCTCGCCCACTGGCTCAATGGCGAAGCGGATGCGTGGCCGGGGCTGCAAATAGGCTCGCGCTTCTTCGGGCAGATCGTGGGGCTTGATGCCGCGCAGAATGCCGAGGTTTTTGTCGCTTTCGAGATCGAGCAGCAGCGCCTCATCACGCGGGGTATGGGGGTCGAACACCAGCACCGTGGGTTTGGGCGCACGTGTTGAGTGGGCCGACGAATTAACGGCCATCACTATGGCGTAGCGCTTGTCGGTGAGTTGCACCGTTGAGCCCGCCGGGTACACGCCCATCATCTTGATGAATGCGGCCATGATGGTGACGTCAAACTTGTCTTTGCCCAGCGCAAACAGGCGCGAGATAGCGTCGTGCGGCGTTACCAGCTCTGAGGTGTTGGGCGGGTTGCACAGGTTGTCGTAGCGGTTGATCAGCGCCACCACGCGCGATGCGGCCGACATGCGGTTGGTGCCCAGCCCTCGCGGAAACCCACTGCGGTCGCCCAGCTCATGGTGCTCGTGGATGATGGCCAGCACATCGGGCGGCAGGCCCATCTTGGCGCCGATATCGATCCCGTAGTTCACATGCTGCTCATACAGCCGCGCCTCGGCCGAAGTAAAGCTCGGCAGACGACGCATCAGCCGTGTGGGCAACTCAATCTTGCCCAGATCATGCAGCAGCGCGCCGGTGCCCAGCGTCATCATTTCGGTGTCCGTCCAGCCAAACGAATGGCCCATCAACATCGAGAGGATGGCCACGTTCACCGAATGGTTGGCGAGCTTGTCGCCATCGCGTCCGCTGAGCACGCGCACGCTCAGATCCTTGGCCTGCATCAGATCTGCAAACCCACGGGTGATGTCGTGCGCGGCCTGTGCGGCTGCTTGCGGGTTGCGGTGCACCTGCTCGATCACGCCGTTCACCTGCTTGGTGGCGTCGGCAAACTGTTTTTCGCACACGGCCAAGGCGCTGCGTTGGGCGTGCAGCAGAGCGCGTCGCTCGGCAGCTGCTGCTTGGGCACGCAGTTGCTCGGCGGTGAGCGCCGGTGCCTCGGTTTGGGTGGGGGAGGGGGATGCGTCTGGGGCAGATGCGGTGCCGGGCGTGTGCACCGACAAGCTGTTGGCCGGATCCCAGCGCACCTCGCTCACGCCCAGGCTGCGCAGGGTAGAGAGCTGTTTTTCGGTGGCGATGCGAAAGTTCGACCGTGGAAAAGGGTGCGCCAGCCACGACATGTCGAGGTGAACCATCATGCCGATCTTCAGATCGTTGACATGAATGAGCGGATACGAATCGATCGGTTGAGCCATGCTGAATCTCGTCACGCCGTCCCTGATGAAAACTGCTCGCCCGGCGCTGGGCATATGGCTTTTTCGACGGGGCTTTTCGCGACTTGAGCGGCAGATGCGTGGCGGATGTGGATCGCGTCACGCCTTGACGGAATTCGTGCCCGTGGGCGCTCAGGATGGCGCGCCAGCAGAGGGCGCATCGATGCGGTAAAAGGCGTGAACGTGTGCCACGCCATGGATCTCTTTGGCCAGCTCGTGCGAGAACACGCCGCCGATTTTTTCCATTGCTTTGCGTGAGCGCATGTTGTTGCTGCCCACATGAAACCAGGCTACCCGGGCCCAGCGAAAGGCGTGGTCGAGCATCAACCGTTTGAGTTCGCGGTTGGTGGTGCCACCCCAGTGGCTGCGTGTGAGAAAGGTGAATCCGATGGCGATTTCGCGCGTGTCGGGTTGCCACTCATAAAAGCGAGATGAACCAATCACCCGCCCGGTGGCGTTGTCGATCACGATCAGCGCGCCTTCGGATTCGATGGCGCTGGCAAAAAAACCGGTTTCAAACACGTTGCGCTGATAGCGCAGCGGGTAGGGGTGCTGCGCCCAGATCAATGGATCCGCCGCCGCCGCGTACAGCGCTTCGAAGTCGCCCGCCACCAGCGGACGCAACGCAATCGTCGGGCCGATGAGGGTGGGGGTGAAATCGAAGGCGTCAGCGGTGGCGCGGGGGCTCATGGGGCGTTGGCACTCAGGCGTTTGTGGCGTCAGCCGCACTGCCCCACATAGCCGCAAGCAGTGCAGAAATCGCAGCCGTCTTTTTGGATCATGGTGTCGTTGCCGCACTCGGGGCAGCGCGAGCCTTGCATCACGGTGGGGCGGTCGGGGCGCTCGCCGGGGTTTTCGAGGATGCCCATTTCGCGCATCGGGAAGCCGCGCTCGTCGAGCACGCCGAGCATGGCGTAGCGGTGGATCACCAGGCGTGCAAGGTAAGCCACGGTGCTGGGCCAGGTTTGTTGGCGGCGGGGCTGGCTGCGGTCGATGCTGGGCACAAAAGCCATGAAATCGCCCAGCGGCTCAGCGTAGTTGAGCAGCTTGCGCAGTTTCATGCCGATCCAGGCGGGATCGAGCACGCGCATATCGAGCGAGAGCAGGCGAGCCAAGCCATCGAGAGCACGCGGGTAGTTGCCCGAGAGGCCCATCGAATAAGGCCGCGTCGAGCCGTCGGGCAGGGTGATTTCTTTGAGCGTGAGCGTGAAGGCTTCGCCCGAGGCGGGGTTGTCGACATCCACCGCCCAGGCCAGCGTGCCGTCGACACAGGTGCGAGGCTCGTGGCGGCTGAACATGGCATCAACCACCGGTGTGGGGCCGTCAACGCGCAGGGCATTGAGCTGCTCGCAGCGCCAGCGCACCACGGCAGCTGTAGCCGCCACGATGCCCGGGAAGCGGCGCTTCTCGCCAAACGGCGGGCAACGCATCTCGAACGAGCGCTCTTCGGCCACAGTGGCCAGCGCGTCGAGCTTGAGCTGCAGCCAGGCGGGGTCGTTGGCGCGCATGTCCATCGACAGCGTTTTGGCCAGCGCACCGAGGCCGCGCGGCTGTTCGGCGCCGTTCACCCACACCTCAAACGGCACGGTGCGCTCGTCTTGCGGCAGCTCGCCAACAAACAGTGCAAAGGCACCCCAGGGGTGCTCGATCATGAACGTCCAGGCTGGATTGCCGGCGTGCAGCTCGGGGCGGCCCGGCCAGCGCAGCGACGACAGCACCGGCGCGGGCAGTTTCTCGATCGTCAGACGCGTGTTGGCGCGCAGCGGTTCGGGCTGGCTTGTCGGGGTGACGTTGGGGCTGTCGACCGACAGCACCGAGCCCAGCACTGCGTTGGGCCGGTAGGTGGCCAGGCCTTTGAGGCCGGCTTTCCAGGCGCTGGTGTAGAGATCAGCAAAATCGTCGAACGGGTAATCTGCTGGCACGTTGACGGTTTTCGAGATCGCCGTGTCGATGTAGGGCGCCACGGCGGCCACCATCGATTTGTGAGCCTCGGCACTCATCTCGAGCGCGGTGACAAAAGCATCGGTGAGCGGTGCATCGTCACCTTTGAGGTGGCGATACAGGCGCCAGGCGTGGTCTTCGACCGCGTAATCCTTGAACGTGCCATCGGGCATGCGTTTTTTGCGGCGATAGCTCCATGAAAACGCGGGCTCAATGCCATTGCTGGCGTTGTCGGCAAAGGCCAGGCTGATGGTGCCCGTGGGCGCGATCGACAACAGGTGCGAATTGCGCAGGCCGCTTTCTTGGATGCGGGCCTTGATCTCGGCGGGCAGACGCGAGGCAAAGTTGCCGCCGCTGAGGTAGAGGTCGGCGTTGAACAGCGGAAAGGCACCGCGCTCTTTGGCCAGATCCACCGAAGCGAGATAGGCTGCATCGCGCATGGCAATCGAGATGCGCGAAGCCATTTGGCGGGCAGGTTCGGTGTCGTAGCGCAGATTGAGCATCACCAGCGCATCGCCCAGCCCCGTAAAGCCCAGGCCGATGCGGCGCTTGCTTTGCGCTTCGGCCAGCTGCTGCGGCAGCGGCCAATGGGTGGCATCGAGCACGTTGTCGAGCATGCGCACGGCCAGGCGGCACAGCTC
>CAZUCW010000079.1:0-12096 GCA_964618825.1 uncultured Aquabacterium sp. | reverse complement strand
TGCACCTTCTGCTCGATCACCGAGCACGAGGGCCGCATCATCCAAAGCCGCAGCGAAGATTCGGTGATCCACGAGATCGAAGAGATCCGCGACAAGATCAAGGGCTTCACCGGCGTGATCAGCGATCTTGGCGGTCCCAAGGCCATTATTTATCGCCTGGCCTGCAAGCGGCGAGAGATCGAGGCCGCGTGCCGCAAACCCAGCTGCGTCTATCCCGACGTGTGCCAAAACATGGGCACCGATCACTCGCCCCTGATCCAGCTCTATCGACGTGCGCGTGCGCTCAAGGGCATCAAAAAAATTCTCATTGGCTCAGGCCTGCGCTACGACCTCGCCGTGCGCTCACCCGAATACGTGCGCGAGCTGGTGATGCACCACGTGGGCGGTTATCTCAAGATTGCACCCGAGCACACCGAATCGGGGCCGTTGTCGAAGATGATGAAGCCCGGCATCGCCACGTATGACCGCTTCAAGCAAATGTTTGAGAAGTTCAGCGAAGAGGCGGGCAAGAAGCAATACCTCATCCCCTACTTCATTGCGGCCCACCCCGGCACCAGCGATGAAGACATGATGAATCTCGCCATCTGGCTCAAACGCAATGGTTTCAGAGCCGATCAGGTGCAAACCTTCTATCCCAGCCCGATGGCTTCGGCCACGGCGATGTATCACTCGGGCCGCAACCCGCTGGGCCGGGTGTCGCGCAGCCATCAGCTCAGCCCGCCCGTTGATGTGGTGAAAGGCGAGCGCCGGCGCCGTCTGCACAAGGCTTTTTTGCGCTACCACGACCCCAACAACTGGCCGCTGCTGCGCGACGCGCTCAAGGCCATGGGCCGTGCCGATCTCATCGGCAACGGCAAGCACCATCTGATCCCCACCTACCAGCCCGCCACCGATGGCAGCTACACCTGCGCACGGCGCAAAAACGCCACCGCTGCCGGATCGCGCACCTCAAGCGTCACCCGGGGCCGGGTGCTCACGCAACACACCGGGCTGCCGCCACGGCCCAAGAAAAAATAAACCCACAAGCGAATCATCGCGCTTGCCCGCAGCGCTGCTTGGCAGCATCAGTGCTGTGCGTCGAATTGATCGGCGTTCTTGCCCTTGAACGGCGCATAAAAAGCCTTGATGGCTTGCATGTCTTTCTCGATATCGCCGGTGGGATGAAACAGCGGGCCCAAGCCCGTAACCTTGCGCGAGTAATCCATATAGGCCAGCACGATAGGCACTTTGGCGGTGAGGGCGATGTAGTAGAAGCCGGTTTTCCAGTAGCGCACCTTGCTGCGCGTGCCTTCGGGCGGCACGATGAGCTGCAACGCACCTTCGGCGGCCACCAAGGCCTCAGCCGAAGCGGCCACCATGTTGCTCGATTTATCACGGTTGACGGCGATGCCCCCCATCCAACGCATCAGCGGGCCAAAAGGCGGCTTGAAGATCGATTGCTTGCCCATCCAGTAAGGCTTGAGATCGAGCACAAAAGCCGCCATCAGGGTGTACGGCAAATCCCAGTTGCTGGTGTGGGGCGCGGCAATCATCACGCACTTGGGCGCGCTGGGCGGCAAGGCACCCTCGACCTTCCAGCCGTTCAATTTCAAAACGAGTTTCGATACGGCGCGCAAACAGGTGTTGACAACGGGCGTATTGAATATGGTGCGGTGCATCGTGCAGCTTTCAGCAAAAAACAGGGCTGGGGTGCCGAGAGTGAGCACCTGAGCCGCGCGTTCGGCTGAAGTGACAACGGGGCCGGATTATTTCAGACCGCGCTCAAGCCAATGCCGCATCGATCTGCTCAATGGCGCGCCGCCACGCAGCGGTATCCATCATGCGCGGCAACAGCAACATCAGCACGCAACCAGCACGCAAACGTGTGGGGCGTATCACCACCTGCACATCGCCCAACGTGGTGGTTACCTCGCTCACCGATCGGCCCAACGCCAGCCCATCGCCCACCCGCGCCACGGCCATCAGCATCGCCAGCCCCTGCTGCGCCATTTCTGGCGCACTCAAAGCGCCGGCGTGGGCCTCAACACCGCGTGTGGCCACGTTAAACACACACCCGGCACGGGCCTGGGTGCGCCCCATCACCAGCGTCAGGTAATCGTGTGGATTCAGTGGGCTCGGTGTGTTGGGTGGCGCGGCAGCCGGCACAGGATGCGCACGCGGTGCAAATGCCCCCGTGGGCTGTGCATCAAGCGTGATGCGCGACAGCATCGGGAGATCGCTGCCCTTGGCGGCGGCGGCTTCACGGTTCCAGTAGGTTGAGAGCAAGGCCCAGCTGGGCTGGATGGCCGAAGTGGCCGGCGCCACCTCGATGCGCACGCCCCCCACATGCTGCAGCGCCTGCGCTTGCTGCTGCACCTGTGGCGCACGCGATTGCGGCAGCACAAGCATCGACATCGCCGCGTTTTTGCGGCCCAGCAGATCGTCGCGCAAACAAGCGATGGCAAGCGCGGCCATTTGCTCGGGCAACTCTTCGAGCAGCAGGGCGTGCGTCCAGGCCGAAGCCAGCAATTGCCGACGCAAGGCCACGCGCACGCTCGATTCGGCTTCGGCCTCAGAGGCATACAGGCGCAGCGAGCGCTGCTGCGTGGCAGGGCACTCGATGTAGTGCAACGTGGCCAGCAGCGTGCCAAAGCCCTGCTTGCGGATGTGCAACCGGCGCAGCGGCCAGCCTGAGGCGCGTGCAAGCACGGCCAGATACTCGCGCGACAGCCCCGTGCCCAGATCGTGCAGCGCCAAAAACGGCGGCACCCCCATCTCGAAATGCTGCCGCAACGCCTCGGCTGGATCACACACCACAAACATCTCACGCACGTGCTCAGACACCTGCTTGCCCAAATCGCCCCCCTCGTTGGCCCGGGTGGCGCTTTGATCGAGGATCTCGGTAACGAGCTGTGTCGCTTCAGACCATGAACGTTCGCCAGACGGCGTGTGGGAGGCGTGCATGAACAAGTCCCCTGATGTGGTGTGGGTGCCCCAAAATGCTAACAGTCGATCGTGTCAGATACACACCACGGAGGTTCTTCATGCGCTACGTCGTTTTCAATCAAAAAGGTGGCGTCGGCAAATCCACCATCACCTGCAACCTCGCGGCCATCAGCGCTGCCCAAGGTTTGCGCACGCTGGTGGTCGATCTCGATCCGCAAGGCAACTCAACGCACTACCTGCTGGGCGATACGGCTGACGCATCATCCCCCTCGCTGGCCGAGTTCTTCGATCAAACGCTCAAGTTCACGGCACGCCCGAAATCAACAGCCGATTTCGTGGCGCCCAGCCCATTCGAGGGGCTGCATGTGATGCCTTCATCGCCCGATCTCGATGAGCTGCACGCCAAGCTCGAATCGCGCTACAAGATCTACAAGCTGCGCGAGGCGCTCGACGAGTTGTCTGCCGGCTACGACCGCATCTACATCGACACGCCGCCCGCGCTCAACTTCTACACACGCTCGGCGTTGATTGCGGCCAACGGTTGCCTGATTCCGTTTGATTGCGATGATTTCTCGCGCCGCGCGCTCTATGCGCTGCTCGACAACGTGCAAGAGATACAGGCCGATCACAACGATGCACTCGAAATCAAAGGCATCGTCGTTAATCAATTTCAGCCGCGCGCCAAACTGCCGCAACAGCTGGTGCAAGAGTTGATCAACGAAGGCCTGCCCGTGTTGCAGCCTTACTTGAGCGCCTCGGTGAAGATCAAAGAATCGCACCAGCAATCGCGCCCCATGGTGCATCTCGACAAAGCCCACAAGCTCACCACCGAGTTCGTGGCGCTGCACGATGCCCTCAACGCGCTCACCGAGATCCCCTCGGCGCCGCGCCGCAAGCCGCGCACACGCGCCTGAAGCAGTATCCCGCCATGAACTGCTGCATTGCATGAAATCGCTGCTGCTAAAAAAATCGGGCGCCCGCTCCGATGAATTGGTGGCCGTGCTGTGGGCCTTCGTTTATTTTTTTGCGCTGCTGGCTGGCTACTACGTGCTGCGCCCACTGCGCGACGAAATGGGGGTGCAGATCGGTGCCGACAAACTGCACGAGAGCTTTACCGATGTGTTCGTTGGCATGCTGGTGCTCGTGCCCGTGTTCGGCTGGCTGAACCAGCGCTTTGCGCGCCGGCACCTGCTGCCATGGCTCTACGGCTTTTTCATCCTCAACCTGCTGGGTTTTTACACGGTGCTGCTGGCCGAGGGGCTGCAAAGCCCGCAAGTGGCGCGCGTGTTTTTCGCGTGGGTCAGCATCTACAACCTGTTTGCGATCTCGGTGTTCTGGAGCTTTATGGCCGATCTGTTCAGCACCGAACAGGCGCGACGGCTGTATGGCTTTATCGCTGCCGGCGGCACGCTGGGTGCAATCACCGGGCCGCTGCTCATCATGGGCCTGGCCAGCTCGGTCGGCCCCAAGCATCTGGTGTTGATCACGGCGGCGCTGCTGGGCGTGGCCATCGTGGCGATCTGGCGGTTGCGCGTATGGGCCAGCCAAACACATACACCCGACACCGCAACACCCCGCCCCGCTGCTGGCGACGATGGCGAAAACGCCGCACTCACGGGCAGCATCTGGAGCGGCCTCATTGATGTGGTGCGCTCACCCTACCTGCGCGGCATCTGCCTGTTTTTGCTGTGCTACTCGCTGCTGTCGACCTTTTTGATGTTTCAGTCGGTCGATCTGCTGCCCGCGCATGTGCAAGACAGCAAGCAGCGCACGGTGGTGCTGGGCTCGGTCGATCTGCTCGTTAACCTGCTCGTGCTGCTGTTTCAGCTCGTGGCCTTTAACCGCGTGATCGAGCGGCTGGGCATTCGCTTCACACTGGCGGCCATGCCGATGGTGTCCCTCGTGGGCTTTGCGTTGCTGGCTGCATGGCCGGTGGTGCCGGTGCTGGTGGGCTTTGGCGTGCTGCGCCGCGCGGGCGAATACGCATTGAGCAAGCCGGGACGCGAAACGCTGTTCAACGTGCTGCCGCCCGACCAAAAATACAAAGCCAAAAACGTGATCGACACCCTGGTGCATCGCACGGGCGACGCGGCTTCGGCCTGGGCCTACAGCGGCTTGCGTGCGCTGGGGCTGTCGGGGCCGCCGCTGTCGTGGCTGGCAGTGCCGATTGCCGCAGCGTGGCTGGCAGTGGCCCTGTGGCTGGGGCAGCAAGCGCAAACCCGGGCGCAGCGCCACACACCAGCACTCAAACCGCGCGCACCGTGATCGTTACCTCGCCAACCTGCACCACCTGGCCCGCGCGGATCTTGCAGGTTTTGCGCAGCTCGAGCTGCCCATCCACCCACACCTCGCCCGCCGCCACCATCGCTTTGGCCGCACCGCCGCTGTCGGCCAGCCCGGCAGCTTTTAGCAGCGAATCAAGCGTGATGTGCTCGCCGCGCAAGTCGAAATCAAGGGATGAGGCTGAAGGCATGCGGGCACCGTATCGCAAAACGAGGGCGCTACTCTAACCGCCCTAACCGCCACCCAACCCTCCGCCCGACACCCGGGGCCCGACTCCGGCACACTGTCGGCTTTTGCACGAGACACCTGCCGCCCATGGCCATCCAGTGGTTCCCCGGTCACATGCACGTGACCAAACAAGCGCTCACCGAACGCATCAAAGACATCGATGTGGTGATCGAGCTGCTTGACGCACGCCTGCCGGGCTCCAGCGCCAACCCCATGCTGGCGGGCATCACTGGCAAGCGCCATAAGCTCAAGGTGCTCAACAAACAAGATCTGGCCGACCCCGAACGCACAGCAGCATGGCTGGCTTGGTATACCGCCCAGCCAGGCACGCGTGCCATCGGGCTCGATGCGAGCGAAAAAGCCCCCGCTCAGCGCCTGCTGGCGGCCTGCCGCGAGCTCGCCCCCAACCGCAGCGGCATGGACAAACCCTTGCGCCTGCTGATCTGCGGCATCCCCAACGTGGGCAAATCGACGCTGATGAACACCCTGGCCGGGCGCAAGGCAGCCAAAACGGGCGACGAAGCCGGCGTAACGCGCGTCGAGCAGCGCATCAACCTCGCCAGCGATTGCTATCTGTTCGACACGCCCGGCATGCTCTGGCCCAAGATCATCGTTGAGCAAAGCGGCTACCACCTCGCGGCCAGCGGCGCTGTGGGCCACAACGCTTACGACGATGAAGAGGTAGCCCTCGAGCTGATCGGCAGCCTCAAGGGCCCATACGCCGAGTTGCTGGCAGCGCGCTACAAACTCGACACCGACGCCACCACCCTCGCAACACAGCACGACGATGTGATCCTCGCCAACATCGGACGCAAGCGTGGCGCCGTGATGAGCGGCGGGCGCGTCAATCTGGCCAAAGCAGCCGAAATCGTGATCAACGATCTGCGCAGCGGCGCCATCGGGCGCGTGACGCTCGAAACACCCGAGCAATTTGCCACCTGGCTCGCCTCGGCCCAGGCACTCGAAGCCGAGCGCGCACGCGAGCGCGCCGAACGCCGCCTGCAGCGCAACGGCGCCCCGCCTCGCGCGCCACGCTGATCCGCACCCCCTCATGCCTACCATGCAGCTGCACCTCGCGCACCACCCTTCGCCTATCGGCACCCTGCTGATCGCCACCGATGCGCAAGCCCGCCTGCGAGCACTCGATTTCGACGACCGCGAAACCGAGATGCACACATGGCTGCGGCTGCATTACGGCTCGTTTGAACTCACCCCGGGGCCAGCGCCAGCGGCCACATTGCATGCGCTTGATGCCTATTTTGCCGGCGAGCTTGCGGCCATCGACGCTCTGGCCGTGGCCACCGGCGGCACGCCGTTTCAGCGCGCAGTGTGGGCTGCGCTGCGCGGCATTCCGGCGGGCTGCACCCTGAGTTATGGCGAGCTGGCCACGCAGCTGGGCCGCGCCGGCGCCAGCCGCGCCGTGGGCATGGCCAATAACGCCAACCCCATCTCGATCGTGGTGCCCTGCCACCGCGTGATCGGCAAAAACGGCGCGCTCACAGGCTACGGCGGCGGGCTCGACCGCAAGCGCTGGCTGCTCGCGCACGAGGCGCAACACACCCCGGCCGCATCCGCCCAACGCTTGATGTAGCACGCGTGCCGGCGCAACTCCCCCCCTCAACGGGCGGGCGGCAACAGGCGCTGCACCAACGGATGCGCCACTTTCTTTTCGGTGCCAATGGCATAAAAGTGCTCGGCCACCTCATCGCTGCGCCCGATGCAACGCACGCCGTAGCGCGTTTGCAGCAGATCGCTCACCAGCGCCGCCGCCGGAAACACCCCCATGCCGCCGGCACCAAACGTCTTGAGCAGCGCGCTGTCTTCAAACTCACCCACCACCATCGGACGCACGCCAATTTTGTCGAACCACTGATCGATGCGCGCCCGCACCGCCGCATGCGCGGTGGGCAACAACACCGGCACGCTCGCCAACGATTGCGGGAACCCCCGCTCCGCCGCGTCGGCCCAGGCCGGGGGCGCCCACCAAGCCAGCGCCGATTCGCCCAAGCGATGGCTGTAAACCTTGATCGTCGGGTGTGCCGGCGCTGCCCGATCAGCCAGCACCACATCGAGCCGATGCAGCGCCAGATCGGCCATCAACCGCTCATACTCATCTACATGGCACAACAGCCTGAGGTGGGGCTCAGACAACACCGGCTCAAGCAGACGCTGCACTGCCAGCTTGGGCAAGCCATCAAACACACCTACTGCCAGCCGCACCCCGGGCTGCTGCCCCGCATCGCGCACCAGCCCGGGCAGTTGCTCGCCCAGCCAAAAAATCTGATCGGCCTGCCGCAGCGCAGCCTGCCCCGCTTCGGTAAGCGCCACCCCACGCCCAGCCGGCTTGAGCAGTGCGCAACCCAGCGCCCGCTCGAGCTCGCGCACCTGCGCGCTCACCGTTTGCACCGCCATGCCCAGCCGCTCGGCCCCGCGCGCAATACCGCCCTCGTGCGCTACCACCCAGAAGTAATACAAATGGCGATAGCTAAAACCCTGGCTCATCGAATGCCCCCGCTCAAAAACATCATGTTTTTACTGAATGATCTTCATTCATTTTCTTCTTTTTCAAGAACATCAATCGGTTTAAGCTGGCCGCCGTATCCATCGCGTTGATCGCCCCCTTTCAGCCGGGCCGATGGCGCGGTGCCTCTTTGTTCCACCGTCTGCACCAGGAGACCCTCATGAACACCCCGAATCGCCCCACCCCCATCGTGGCCCAGGCTGCCCGCTGGGATCAGGCCCTGCCCCGCGGCACCTCTGCCCCGTTTGAAGACGCCCACGTTGCTGGCAGCCAGCGCGTGCTGCGCAACACCTACGCCCTGCTGGCCATGACGCTGCTGTTCAGCGCCGGCGTGGCTGCGGCAAGTGCCGCGCTCAGGCTGCCTTCGCCGGGTATCGTGCTCACGCTGGCGGGCTATTTCGGGCTGCTGTTTGCCGTCACCCGGCTGCGCAACAGTGGCTGGGGCATCCTGGCCGTGTTCGGCCTCACCGGCTTCATGGGCTACACGCTGGGCCCGGTGCTGTCGCATACCCTGGCACTGCCCGGTGGCGCACAAACCATCACCCTGGCGCTGGGTGCCACGGGCGTCACTTTTTTGGCGCTGTCGGCTTGGGTGTTGAGCACGCGGCGTGATTTCACGTTCATGGGCGGATTTTTGTTCGCCGGCATGGTGATTGCGCTGCTGGCAGGCCTGGGCGCCATCTTCTTCAACATGCCCGCGCTGGGCCTGGCGGTGTCGGCCATGGTGGCGCTGCTGTCGGCCGGCATGATCTTGTTTGAAACCAGCAACATCGTGCGCGGCGGTGAAACCAACTACGTGATGGCCACCGTGAGCCTGTATGTGTCGCTCTACAACCTGTTCACCAGCCTGCTGAGCCTGTTTGGCATGGGCGGATCTGACGAATAAGCCCTTTGCTCAGCCACACACGGAGAAAACCCACCATGGACACCACGGCGCTCGATCTGCTGCAAACCCCGGTGCTGGGCACGGCGGCCTGGCTGTGGCTCATGTTCGCCGGCATCGTGATCACCCTGCTTGCGCTCGATCTGGGCGTGCTGCACAAAGGGGATCGCGAAATCGGCGTGCGCGAGAGCCTGATGCTGTCGGCCGGCTACATCGCCGTGGCTTCGGCCTTCGGCGCCTGGGTGTGGTGGCAGCTCGGTGCGCAAAGCGGTATCGATTTCTTTACCGGCTTTTTGGTTGAGAAATCGCTGTCGATGGACAACGTTTTCGTGATTGCGATGGTGTTCGGCTTTTTTGCCGTGCCGCGCGCCTATCAGCATCGGGTGCTGTTCTGGGGCATTCTGGGCGTGCTCGTGTTGCGCGCGATCATGATCGGGCTGGGTGCAGCGCTGATCCATCAATTCAGCTGGGTGTTGTATGTGTTCGGCGCCTTCTTGGTGTTCACGGGCATCAAGATGTGGTTTGCCACCGATCACGCGCCGGATCTCGAAAACAATGCGCTGCTCAAGTTCATTCGCAGCCACATGCGCATCACGCCGCAACTTGAGGGCAATGCCTTCTTCGTTAAAAAGCCTGATCCGACCTCGGGCAAGCTGGTTACATGGGCCACGCCGCTGTTTCTGGCACTGTGCATGGTTGAGTTCATTGATCTGGTGTTTGCGGTTGATTCGGTGCCAGCGATTTTTTCGATCACCAGCGATCCGTTCATCGTCTACACAAGCAACATCTTCGCCATCCTGGGCCTGCGTGCGCTTTACTTTGCGCTGGCGGCGATGATTCACCGCTTCAGCTACCTCAAATATGCGCTGGCTCTGGTGCTGGTGTTCATTGGTGGCAAGATCTTCGCCTCTGAGCTGATCGGCAAGATCCCAGCCTCGATCTCGCTGGGCGTAACGCTGGCGCTGATCGCTGGTGGGGTGATCGTGTCGCTCATCAAAACCCGCGCCACGGCTCAAGGCTCAGCTCAAAGCGCAACGGCTCATCCGTTGTGAGCGGGCGGGGATGATGCATGATGCGCGCTCACGCACCCGAACGGAGAACGCATTGGCCTCATCCCCCGATCACGTCAGCATGGCGCTGTTTTGCGACTTCGAAAACGTCGCCCTCGGCGTGCGCGATGCCAACTACGAAAAGTTCGATATCAAGCGCGTGCTCGAGCGTCTGCTGCTCAAGGGCAGCATCGTCGTTAAAAAAGCCTATTGCGATTGGGAGCGCTACAAGGGCTTCAAGGCGACGATGCACGAGGCCAATTTTGAGCTGATCGAGATCCCCCATGTGCGGCAATCGGGCAAGAACTCGGCCGATATCCGCCTGGTGGTCGATGCGCTCGACCTCTGCTACACCAAGAGCCACGTCAACACGTTTGTGATCATTTCGGGCGACTCTGATTTTTCGCCCCTGGTGTCGAAGCTGCGCGAGAACGCCAAACACGTGATCGGTGTGGGCGTGAAGCAATCAACCTCTGATCTGCTGATCGCCAACTGCGACGAGTTCATTTTTTACGATGATCTGGTGCGCGATCAGCGCCAACGCCGCGATGGCCGCGATCAGCCCAACGCGCCACGCCGCTCGCCCGAAGACGACAAACGCCGCCGCGAAGAGCTCGATGTGCGCCGCGCCAAGGCCGTCGAGATGGCCGCAGAAACCTACGAGGCGCTGGTTACCGACCGCGATGACGGCGGACGCATCTGGGCCTCGGTGCTCAAAGAGGCCATCAAGCGCCGCAACCCTGGCTTTAACGAAAACTACTACGGCTTTCGCACCTTCGGCAATCTGCTCGAAGAAGCGCAAGCACGCGGTTTGCTCGAATTTGGCCGCGACGAAAAATCAGGCACCTGGGTGGCTCGAAACACCAACGGTAGCAACCCGGCAGACGATGCCGTGAGCCCGGTATTGGCCAACGATCTGCATCCTGCAGCAGCCCACGGAGGGGTGGACACCGATACAGCGCCCGACAACAGCACCAACGCCAGCACGCCGCCCGCCGCATCCCCCGAAACCAGCCCGACACGCAATCGCCGCAGCCGGGGTTCGCGCAGCGCAAAGGCTACGCGCACCGAAGCAACGCCTGCAGCCGCGCCGGCGGTGTCTGTGGCCGCTGCAGCATCTGCGGCGCTCACCGCTGAAGGCAGCACCAACACCGAGGCCAGCACCGAGGCCAACACTGCGGTGTCGACCCCAAGCGCAGACACCCCCATCGCCACCGCCAAAAAAACCTCGCGCGGACGCCGCCCACGCAAAACCGCGCCGCGCCACAGCGACACGGCGGCCTCTGCCGATACTTAAAGCCCGTTAAAGCCCGCCGTGCGCAGCTCAACGCCGCGTCGGGATGCGCCACACCACCACGCTGCCGATCACGCCAGCGCACAGCACGATGGCCTGCAGCGCGGGGCGGCCACTCAGGCGCCAGGCCGACAGCCCCACCATCACGATCATCATGCTGGTGGCCAGCCACTTCACGCGCAGCGGCAAGGTGCGGCTCGATTCCCAATCGCGCACCATGGGGCCCAGCCAACGGTTAGACAGCAGCCAAGCATGCAAACGCGGTGAAGCTTTGGCAAAACAGGCCGCAGCCAGCAGCACAAAAGGCGTGGTTGGCAAGCCCGGCAAAACAACGCCAAAACCTGCCAGCACAAGGCTGATCAGGCCCGCCAGCACCAGCAGGCTGCGGCGCAGGCGGTCGCGGCGTCTCACTTCCAGCTGTCCTTGAGCCCGGTGATTTTGTTGAACACCGGCTGGCCCGGCGTGTGATCGATGCGGTCGGCCACAAAGTAGCCAAAGCGTTCGAACTGAAACTTCTGATCGGGCTGGGCCTGAGCCAACGAGGGCTCAACGTAGCCACGCACCCTCTTGAAGCTCTCAGGGTTGAGGCTGGCCTTGAAATCTTTGCCACCAGCATCGGGGTGCGGATCGGTAAAGAGGCGGTCGTAAACACGCACTTCGGCAGCCACGCCATCGGCGGCGCCCACCCAGGTGATGGCGGCTTTTACTTTCACGCTGTCGGCGCCCGGGGTGCCGCTCTTGGTATCGGGCACCACGGTGGCCTGCACCTCGATCACACGGCCATCGGCATCTTTGGTGCAACCAGTGCACTCGATCACGTAGCCGCCCTTGAGACGCACCTTGTTGCCGGGGAACAGCCGCTTGTAGCCCTTGGGCGGCACTTCTTCAAAGTCTTCGCGCTCGATCCACACCT
>CAZUCW010000078.1:0-12122 GCA_964618825.1 uncultured Aquabacterium sp. | reverse complement strand
TCTCGAGCCAGCACGTGGCCAACTGGCTGCACCATGGCGTGGTGGGTGAGGCACAAGTGCGCGAAACCTTCAAGCGCATGGCAGCGGTGGTCGATCAACAAAACGCTGGCGATCCGCTATACCAATCGCTGGTGGCCAACCCCAACGGCGCTGCCTTCCAGGCCGCACAAGATCTCGTCTTCAAAGGCAAAGAACAGCCGAGCGGCTACACCGAGCCGCTGCTGCATGCATGGCGGTTGAAGAAGAAGGCCCAGGGCTGAATCGATTCGGCCGATGTCGCATAAAAACGGCGCCCCGCAGGGCGCCGTTTTTTTTGCCGCACGCCAATAAGCAGGCACACCGCCAATGCTATGGATACCGTGCGCAACGCAGCATCACGGTTACAGTTTGCGCCTTGATCACCTGCAGCGTGCGGGTGAATGTTTTTACCCAGGGAAACAGCATGAAATCTTCGATCCGCCCCGCGATCTATCGCATGGCCGCATTGGCCATCGCTCTTGCATCCCCCGTAATGCTCAACGGTTGCGCCACTGAATCCTCGCAAGCGCTGGCCGTTCAAAAAACCCAGGCTGCCACACGCACCTACGTTGGCGCGCGTGCGCCCATCGCTGTCGGCAAGTTCGACAACCGATCAAGCTATCTGCGTGGCGTGTTCTCCGATGGTGTCGACCGCCTCGGCAGCCAAGCCAAGACCATCCTGATCGGTCATCTGCAGCAAACCAATCGCTTCACCGTGCTGGATCGCGACAACATGGCCGAGATCAAGCAAGAAGCCAGCATTCAAGGTGCGGCACAAAAACTCAAAGGCGCCGATTTCGTGTTGACGGGCGACGTTACCGAATTTGGGCGCAAAGAGGTGGGCGATCACCAGTTGTTTGGCATTTTGGGACGCGGCAAAACCCAAGTGGCCTACGCCAAAGTCACCCTCAATGTGGTCAACATCCGCACCTCTGAAGTGATTTATTCGGTGCAGGGCGCGGGCGAATACCAGCTCTCAAACCGCGAAGTCATCGGCTTTGGCGGCACGGCCAGCTACGACTCGACGCTCAACGGCAAGGTGCTTGATCTCGCCATCCGCGAGGCGGTGGATCGGCTGGGCGAAGGCATCGATGCAGGCGCCTTCAAACCTGTTGCGCAATAACTCACCCCGCAAGGACACCCCCCATGCATCAGCCCATCACGCGGGGGCTGGCAGCGCTTTGCCTGCTCGCCACCCTGGCCGGTTGCGCCGGCCCCAAGCCGCTCTACAGCTGGAACGGCTATCAGCCTCAGGTGTATGCCTACCTGAAAAACGACGGCAAACAGTCTCCCGAAGAGCAAATCATCGCGCTCGAAAAGGGTGTGCAGCTGGCCGCAGCCAAAGGTGTGCAGGTGCCGCCGGGCTACCACGCACACCTCGGGTTGCTCTACATAAACACCGGACGAACCGACCAAGCTCTGGCCGCCTGGAACCAAGAGAAGGCACTGTTCCCCGAGTCGACAAAGTACATCGACTTTTTGATCTCTAACATGAAGAAGAACCGGAGCTGACGATGCCCATCCGATTCAAACACCGCTTGCTGGTGAGCTCGCTCGCTGCTGCAGCCGTGCTGCTGGGCGGATGCGCCGCACCGGCCAAGCACGATTACACCGCCTTCCGCGCAGCCAAGCCGGCGTCTATCCTGGTGCTGCCACCCGTTAACGAGAGCCCCGACGTTAACGCCACATTCAGCATGCTGGCCCAAACCACACAGCCGCTGGCCGAAGGCGGCTACTACGTGATCCCCGTTACGCTGGCCCACGAGACCTTTCAGCAAAACGGGCTGACGAACGCCGCCGACATCCACGAGGTGTCGGTGTCCAAGCTCAAAGAAATCTTCGGTGCCGATGCGGCTCTCTACATCAAGATCACCCGCTACGGCAGCACCTACACCGTGCTCAGCAGCGCAGCCATCGTGAGCGCCGAAGCGCGGCTGGTGGATCTCTCAACCGGCACCCTGCTCTGGAGCGGGCGCGCCAGCGCATCCAGCGATGAGGGCAACAACAACAACGGCGGCGGGCTGGCCGGGCTGCTGGTGTCTGCCATCGTTAAGCAAATCATGAACAACGTCACCGACGCCTCACACACCGTCGCCGGCATCACCAGCTTCCGGCTGCTGTCTGCGGGCACCCCCAACGGGTTGCTCTACGGCCCACGCTCGCCACATTACGGCAAAGACAACACCAACTGATCGCGCTGCTCGATCCACGAGGCCTCCCCCCAAATATCTGCGTTATCCCGGGCCGCGTCGCCCCTAGAAAGGGGGGGGGATGTTTGGATTGATCCAGGGCGGACACCCCGGTGAGCGGGCCGAAACCTTTGGAGAATCAAAGGGTTAGGTGATTTTGGCGGGTGGCGGCGTCGAACGTTTATTTTGATCCAGCAAATGATCGTCCGCTGACCATTCTGTGCCGGAAAAATGCCGGGGCGCTGCCCGGAAGTTGCTGAGATTCCGTCCGAAAATTGCCAGCCGCACGCAGCTCGAATAAACTGACAGCGCAGGTTGGTGGACTGGAAACGCACCAGCTTAGGCGGCTCTAGAAGCTCCCCACTATGCAGTTCATGCGCACTGCCCAGCCTGCACCCATCTCAGTCCGTTAACTTGCCGACGAGCAGCTCGAACTGGTTGCCGTCTCGGAAGTTCGACAAGCGACCGCTCCCCAACGAAATGACAGACATGGCCGCGCCGAACTTGGTGTGGGTGTTCGGCTTGAGCGCGACACGCGGAATCGTCTCATTGAACGAGCCTTGCGGCAGAACGACGACTGAGCCGCTGATCTTGTCCCAAAGAACCGAGCGGTAATTGCGCAGCGCGGCTGGCAGATCATCGATCCAATCTAACGGCCAGACTTGCTGGGGCGCTGCGCCTGGCGATGCCTTGTGGTGGCCCTCGAGGTGGGTGATCTTCTTGTCGAATGCGCCAATCGCGGTCGATTCAAGTTTGAGATCAGGCACTTAGAATGGCCCACGACAGCTGGTTTTTCCCCGGCTTGTCGGTTCATCTCATCAATACAAACCAGGAGTTTCCTTTCATGAAAAAGATTGTCATCGCAGCCCTTGCCACCCTCGCTGCGGCTTCCGCCATGGCCCAAAACAACATTGGCTCTTGCGGCTGGGGTTCCAAGCTGTTCGAAGGTCAGCGCGGCATCTTCCCGCAGGTGCTGGCCGTCACCACCAACGGCACGTCGGGCAACCAGACCTTCGGCATCACCTTCGGCACCTCGGGTTGCACGCAAGATGGCGTCGTGTCGTCTTCCTGGAAGACCGCCATGTATATCGACGGCAACCGCGTGGCCCTGGCCCGTGACGCCGCCGCCGGCCAAGGCGAAAGCCTCGACACGCTGGCCGCCGTGATGGGCGTCAAGGACGCCGACCGCGCCCTGTTCGCCGCCACCATCAAGGCCAACTTCGCCACCGTGTTCGCCAACGACCAGCAGATCGCCGCCAACCTGAAGTCGGTGCTGGCCGCCTCGCCCGAGCTGAGCGCCTACGCCACCGTCATCTGATGAAGCCCCGGCCCCGTTCGCGGGCCGGCTGATTCATTCGATCCGACCACACACCCTGACTCCAACCGGAGCAGGGTGTGTCTTTTTCAGGAGCACCTTCCGTGCTGCATGCCCTGCTTTCGCGCATGGCCTGGCTGATGCTGGCCGCTGCGCTGGCTTGTCCCGCCCTGGCCCTGGCGGCCACCCCCACCGAACGCCTGCAACAGCTCGCGCGCCTGCAGCAGCTCGCCGACACGCCCATGTGGCATTCGCTGCTGCACTACCGGCGCCACCCGCTCACGCGCCAGTTGCGCAGCCTGGCCGACGACCCTGGCTTCTTCATGGCGCCACAAGGCCGCACCGACCCGCAGGCCGAACTCGACGCCACCATCGCGGCCTTCTTCGACACCGAACCCCGCCATGCGCTCGACCAAGCCGCCGCCTGCCGCTTCATCGCCCGTGAGCGCTGGCTGCGCCAGCAACTGAACTCGGCGGGCAGCCTCTGGCCTGAGGCCGATTGCGAACGCTTCAACCAATGGCGCGCCGGCTTGCGTGCCGACCGGGTGAGCATGATTTTTCCGTCGGCCTACCTCAACAGCCCGGCCTCGATGTACGGCCACACCTTCTTGCGGCTGGATGCGACCCAAGGCGATAGCGCCGGCTCGCCGATGCTGTCCTACGCCATCAACTACGCCGCCAATGGCGATCAGAACGAAGGCGTGGCATTTGCCATCAAGGGCCTGATGGGCCTGTACCCCGGGCAATTCACCAACGCGCCCTATTACCTGCGCATCCGCGAGTACAACGACCTCGAAAACCGCGACATCTGGGAGTACGAGCTCAACCTCGGCCCGCACGAGATCGAGCGCCTGCTGGCCCACACCTGGGAGCTCGGCCCCACGCGCTTCGATTACTACTTCTTCGACGAAAACTGCTCTTACCACCTGCTGGCCCTGCTCGATGCGGCCCACCCAGGCTGGAACCTCGTCGACGACTTCACCTGGTGGGCCATCCCGGTGGACACCATCCGCGCGGTGATGCGCACACCCGGCATGCTCAAGGCCGTGCGCTACCGAGCCGCCAACAGCACCGAGTTGAGCGAGCGCGCGCGCCGCCTGGGCCCGGACAACGCCCGCCTGGCGCGCGACATCGCCAACGGCACGCAGCCCCTCGAAGCCGTGCAGGCCGCGAACCTCACGCCCGCGCAACAGGCCCTCGCGCTGGAAACCGCCGAGCGCCTGGTGGCCTACGACGCCGTGCGCGAAGGCTGGAACGAATCACAGGCCCAGGCCCGCCGCATGCCCCTGCTGCGCGCCCGTGCGGCCCTGCCCGCCGGCGAAGCCGTAACGGTGCCCCCCCCAAAAGACGACCCCACCACCGGCCACGCCACCGCCCGCATCGACGTGATGGCCGGGCGGCGCGCGGGCCATGATTTCTACACCCTCACCGCCCGCCCCGCGTACCACGATCTGCTCGATCCGCCCGCTGGCTACCAACGCGGTGCGGCCATCCAGTTCTTCCAGGCGGTGCTGAGCCGCTCTTCGCGCGGCAACGTGCAACTCGAGCGCTTCACCCCCGTCGACATCAGCTCACTGAGCCCACACGAGCCGCTGCTGCGCGCCCGCTCTTGGCGCGTGGGCATGCACCTGCGGCGCGACCCGTTTGGTGCAGCCGACGAGCGCCGCCGCATGGGCGCCGAGGTGAGCGGCGGACCGGGCTGGGCCTGGCAGCTGGGCGATGCCGACGGCAGCGGGGGCCTCGGCGACCTCATGCCCTACGCCTTCCTCGACAACCACCTGCAATGGGACCGCCGCCGCGCCAATCAGCCCTGGGCGCTGGGCTCGGGCCTGGCCGCTGGCGTGCGGTGGCAGCCCACCCCGCGCTGGGGCCTGCAGCTCGAAGGCCACGGGCGCGCCTACGTCGGCGGCGTGCCCAAGGAATGGGGCTGGTCGCTGCAGACGCGGGTGCACCCCCATGCCGATTGGAGTCTGAACGGTCAGATGCAGCAGCAACACCGTGAACGCACCCGGCCCATCACCACCTGGGGCCTGGGCGTGATGCGACACTGGTGAGCATGAGCTCACCTTCGCCCTACCCCCATTTGCTCGCCCCCCTCGACCTCGGCTTCACCACGCTCAAAAACCGTGTGCTCATGGGATCAATGCACACCGGGCTTGAAGATCGGCGCGATTTGAGTGCGTTGGCCGCCTACTTCCGTGAGCGTGCCGAAGGCGGCGTGGGCCTGATCGTTACCGGGGGCTTTGCACCCAACATTGCTGGCTGGAGCAAACCGTTGGCTGGGCGCATGAACAGCACGAGCACGGCCAAACGCCACCAGACGCTCACACGCGCCGTGCACGAAGCCGGCGGCAAGATCGCCATGCAGATCCTGCATGCGGGGCGCTATGCCTACCACCCGTTGGCGGTAGCGCCTTCGCGCATCCAATCGCCCATCTCACCGTTCACACCCTGGGCGCTCTCGGCCTCGGGTGTCGAGCGACAGATCCAGGCCTTTGTGAACAGCGCCATGCGCGCACGCGAGGCGGGTTACGACGGCGTCGAGATCATGGGCTCCGAGGGGTACTTCATCAACCAGTTCATCGCGCAACACACCAACCACCGCACCGATGCCTGGGGCGGCGATTACAGCCAGCGCATGCGGCTGCCCATCGAGATCATGCAGCGCACACGCGAGGCCGTGGGGCGCGATTTCATCCTCATCTACCGGCTCTCGATGATCGATCTGGTGCCGGGCGGCAGCACCTGGGCCGAGGTGCGCCAACTCGGCAAAGCCATCGCCAACGCAGGCGCCACCCTCATCAACACCGGCATCGGCTGGCACGAAGCACGCGTGCCCACCATCGCCACCAGCGTGCCGCGCGCCGCCTTTGCATGGATAACCGCCAAACTCAAGCAAGATTTTGATGATGCCGGATTGCGCGTGCCGCTTGTTGCATCCAACCGCATCAACACGCCCGCCATCGCCGAAATGGTGATCGCCAACGGCTATGCCGACATGATCTCGATGGCCCGCCCGCTGCTGGCCGACGCGCACTTCGTTGCCAAGGCCGCCGCCAACCGCGCCGACGAGATCAACACCTGCATCGCCTGCAACCAAGCCTGCCTGGATCACATCTTTAAAAACCGGCTCGCCTCGTGTCTCGTCAACCCGCGCGCCTGCCACGAAACCACGCTCAACTTCGTGCCCGCCACGCACAAAAAACGCATCGCCGTGGTGGGCGCCGGCCCGGCAGGCGTCACCGCAGCCACTCACCTGGCCGAACGCGGCCACCACGTCGACCTCTTCGAATCATCCGGCGACATCGGTGGCCAACTCAACCTAGCGCGGCAGGTGCCGGGCAAAGAAGAATTCGACGAAATGCTGCGATACCTGCGCCGCCGCATCGAACTCACCGGCGTGCATCTGCACCTGAACACGCGCATCAGCACCGCCGCACTCGACACCTTCTCGGCCCACTACGACGACATCATCGTAGCCACCGGCATCACCCCTCGAAACCCCGGCATCCCCGGGCAAGATCACCCCAAAGTGCTGAACTACATCGACGTGCTGCGCCACCAACGCCCCGTGGGCCGCAAGGTGGCCATCATTGGCGCGGGCGGCATCGGCTTCGACGTGGCCGAAGCGCTGGTGCACGATCCCGCGCAGCCATCACCATCCATGGATCTGGTGGGGTGGATGCAAGAGTGGGGCGTCACCGACCCCGCCAGCGCCCCTGGCGGCCTGCGCCCCGAAGGCCCCAAGCCCCGGCCTGCGGCGCGCGAGGTGCTGCTGCTGCAACGCAAACCCGGCAAACTCGGCGCCAGCCTGGGCAAAACCACCGGCTGGATTCACCGCGCAGCGCTCAAGATGAAGCATGTGCAAATGATGGGCGGGGTGAACTACGAGCGCATCGCCGACGAAGGCCTGCTCGTGAGCTTCGGCAAAAAGCGCGAGCGCCCCACCTGGATCACTTGCGACAACGTGGTGTTGTGCGCGGGCCAGGTGCCGTTGCGCGAGCTGGCCGACGCCCAGCAAGCCCAGGGCAAGCCGGTACACATCATTGGCGGCGCCTTTGAAGCCGGCGAGCTCGATGCAAAAAAAGCCATCAACCAAGCGGCACGGCTGGCCGCCCGGCTGTGATCACATCCCTCAAAAATCGTATTGCAGGCCCACACCCAACAAACGCACGGCGCCATCGTCACCCGCGATCTCACCCGAAGTGAAATCGGCCGACGCCGTAGCGCGCAGATTCTTGTTGATGCCGTATTCGAGGCCCAAACCAAAGTAGAGGCTGGTGGTGCCCTCAGAGCGGTTGCCATACCAACCGCTGGCCTTCGTGTCGACAAAAGCCAGCCCCAAGCGCCCCACCCCCACGAGCTCGCGGCTCAAAGACAAACGTCCGGCTGCGTTGGCCACAAAACCATCCACGCCAATCGACCCACCGGTGAACGTCGCCTTACCGAAATCGATGTAGCCCCCTTCGATGGCAATCTGCGGGTGCACCTTGAAACCGCCATACAACTTGTAGCCCGTATCGCCGGTATCGCACGACGGCAAGTGATCACAGGCCACCTCAACATTCGACAAACCAAAAGCACCGCCGATATAGGCCTTGTTGGCCAACTGTGCGTCAGCCGAAGCCGACAGTGCCAACAAAGCGGCAGCCAAAACGATTGTGCGCATGAAACATCTCCTCAAAAACGAAAAACCGGCGCACTGTAATCGCGTTCGCCAACGCCACGAGCCTCATCGCGTTGCTCATTTGTGGTCTTTTGTGTCGAGCTGTTGAACTTGCCCCTGGCAAGCATCCACCCAGCCCTATGGGCACCGGGCATAAAAAAACGCCCCGCAGCGCGGGGCGTTTCAGCTTCAGGATCTCAGACGAGATCAGAGGCTTGATCAGAAGCGGTGGCGAATGCCAACGCCCACCGAGTTGGTGCTCTCAAACTTAGCCGTTGCGGTGTCGTTGTCCGAGAAACGGTCATAAGCGTAAGCAGCGTACACATCGGTGCGCTTCGACAGAGCGTAGTCGTAACCCAGCGACAAGGTCTTGTTCTTGTCCTTGTAGGTATCACCAGCGCCCGTGTCTTTGTACTGCTTCTCACCGTACGAAGCCATCACAGCACCCGAACCGACCGGCACCGAAGCGCCCAGTTGCCAGATTTTGTCTTTGTACGGAGCGGCCGAAGAGTCCTTCACTTGGCCATATTGAGCGAACAGCTTAGCCACGCCGAGATCGTAGCTGCCGTTGAGCTGCCACGTGTTTTGACGGCCAGTGGCATAGCCCGTCTTCACTTGCTGGAACACCACAGCAGCGGCCAGGGGGCCCGCAGCGTAGCCCACGCTACCACCCACGCTACCGCTACCATCGGCGCCTTCTTTAAACGCGTACTGCAGCGCGCCATTGAAGCCACCCAGATCGCCGGGGGTGTAGTAGCTCAACGAGTTGGTCCAGGCCTTGTTTTGGCCAACGGCGGCCACATCGCCATACGAACCGAAGTATTGACGGGTCGAAACCGAGAAGAGGCGCGAAGAGCCGAAGGGGTTGAACGCCACGGTGGCGTTGTACAGCGGCGTCTGGGCTTGGCCAGCCATCACGCTACCGAAACCACCCGACAGACCGAGCCAGCTGTTGCGGCCCCAGAAGTTTGACGTACCCGTGACGCCCGTATCGCCCTTGACGTAGGTCTCGAGCTTGAACAGGGCTTTCAGACCGCCGCCCAGATCTTCGGTGCCCGAGAAACCGATGTAGCTCGAGGTCATGCCGCCGTCTTCGACGCCCGTCAGGCGATCTTCAGCAGCATTGTTCTTCTCAGCGTCAACCGAGTTGTGCACCGAGGCCAGGGCCTGGTCGACAACACCGTAGATGGAAACAGACGATTGGGCTTGGGCGCCGGCGGCAGCCACCAGGGCCAGAGCAGCAACGGCGACAGCATTCAGTTTGCGAATCATGAAGACTCCTAGCTATAGAGATGTGATCAGAGAGAGGTAGATGACGGGATGTCATAAAACTCAACCCGAGGGCCATTGTGGGGGGAATCCCGGCACGTATTGGCCAGCGCCCCCCTCAGACACCCCCCAAAAAGGATTCGATCACGACAAACCGTATCGTTAATGCAACAAGATCAGGTGTCGCAGCAGCTGAATGCAGCGCCCCGGTTCACACCTGGCGCGTGCGATTGAGCAAGGCGCGGGTATCGTGCGCCGCACGCCGGGCTGCAGCAGCGAAATCATCGCCGGCGCTGGCATAGATCACCGCCCGCGAAGAGTTAACGAGGATGGGCGCAGTGGTGCCCGAGGCGGCGTCGCCACGCCAGCCCGCACGCACGGTGGCTTCGGCATCACCGCCCTGTGCCCCCACGCCGGGGATGAGCAGCGGCAGCGTGGGTGCGAGCTCGCGCACGCGCTCAATCTCTTGCGGAAAGGTGGCGCCCACCACGAGGCCGAGCTGGCCGTTGGTGTTCCAGGGGCCCTGCGCAAGGCGAGCCAAATGCTCGTAGACGCGCGGTTGCCCATCGATATCGGCCAAACGCTGGTTTTGCAAATCTGAACCGCCGGGGTTAGAGGTGCGGCACAGCAAAAATACCCCTTTGCCGGGATAGCGCAGGTAGGGCTCGATGGTGTCGAACCCCATAAAAGGCGAGAGGGTGACGGCATCGGCGCCGTAGCGATCAAAGGCCTCTTGGGCGTATTGCTCGGCGGTAGAGCCGATATCGCCACGCTTGGCATCAAGAATCACGGGCACCTGAGGCGCCACACGCTTGATATGTGCCATGAGATGCTCAAGCTGGGCTTCGGCGCGGTGAGCCGCAAAGTAGGCAATTTGCGGCTTGAAGGCGATCACCAGATCTTTGGTGGCATCGACGATGGCCGCGCAAAAATCAAAGATGCGGCTGGCGTCACCCCGCCAAGCACCGGGGAATTTGGCCGGATCGGGGTCGAGCCCCACGCACAGCAGCGAATCGTGCAGGCGCTCGGCGTGCTTGATCTGATCGATGAAGTTCATCGCCAGATTTTACGGGGCGCCCTGTGCGCAACGCCCCGACCGCAGCGTCAGGCTTGGCGACGCCGACGGGCTGCGGCGCCCAGCACCGTCAACCCGGCCAGCAACAGCCCCACGGTGGTGGGCTCAGGCACCGGTGCGAAGGTGGTGAAGATGCCCGAGAGATTTTGCGGCCCGGTGGTCAACAGATCGAAATTGGCCGTTTGCGCAAAGGCGGTGGCATCGGTGTGCAAAAAGAAAAAGCGCGATGACGCCCCAGGGTTGACGCCGTTGCCAAACAAAAAGTTGATGGCACCGCTCGGGATGTTGGCCTCGTTGAACAAACGAGCGGTATCCGGCCCCACGGTGCCCAGGCCGTCGATGCGCCAATCAGCATCGGTGATGTGGCTGTAGCCAAAGTGGTCGATACGCAGTGCGCTCACGCCCAGGCCGTTGGTGGTGCTGGGGTCGACGTTGATTTTCCAGTAGAAATCGAGCGTGCCGCTGCCGTCTTCGCGCACAACACGGCTTTGCACGGTGCCCGAAACACCGCTGAAGCTGAACGGGGTGAGCACGTCGGCCAGCACCGTGCCCGCAAGCTCGGGGCGCGCCGCCGAGGTGGTGCCGCCCAGAGCGGTATCTGCAAAGTTTTGGATACCTGTGGGCTCGGTGAGGGCGACGGCTTGCGCTGCTTGCGCGAGCAACAGGCCTGCACCTAAAGCAACGGCCGTGCGAGACAGGCGTGAAGCAGGGGCGGCCAAAGGATGAGGATGAGACATGACGAACTCCTTGAGTGCTTAAAACAGGAGACGTCATTGTTGAGAGCGTGCGCCCAAGCCCCCATCCCTAGCGGTAGGGGCATCCCTGCCCCTGAGGGCTAGGCGCACACGAGGGCGCTGCGTGTTCAGCGCCCGATGCGTGTGGCCAGATCGACGGCTTTGCCGATGTAGTTGCCGGGGGTAAGCGCATGCAGGCGCTGCTTTTCGGCCTCGGGCAGCTCAAGCGTTTCGATAAAGGCAGCGATGGCTTCGGCGGTGATGGCTTTGCCACGCGTGAGTGCTTTGAGGCGCTCGTAGGGGTTGGGCAGGCCATAGCGGCGCATCACGGTCTGGATGGGCTCGGCGAGCACCTCCCAGGCAGCATCGAGGTCGGCATCGAGCATGGCAGCGTTGAGCTCGAGTTTGTCGAGCCCGCGCGTGAGGCTGTCGTAAGCCAGCACGGCGTAACCGATAGCCACACCCATGTTGCGCAGCACGGTGCTGTCGGTGAGATCGCGCTGCCAGCGGCTGATGGGGAGCTTTTGGCTCAGGTGCGTGAGCACGGCATTGGCCAGGCCCAGATTGCCTTCGGCGTTTTCAAAGTCGATCGGGTTGACTTTGTGCGGCATCGTCGACGAACCGATCTCGCCTTCTTTGGTTTTTTGCTTGAAGTAGCCCAGACTGATGTAACCCCATACATCGCGCGACCAATCGATGAGGATGGTGTTGGCGCGGGTGATGGCATCGAACAATTCGGCCATGTAATCGTGTGGCTCGATCTGGATGGTGTAGGGGTTGAAGGTGAGGCCCAGCTGTTGCTCGATGACGTTGCGGCTGAAGGCCTCCCAATCGGTATCGGGGTAGGCAGAGAGGT